>PMBM01000182.1:18319-45730 GCA_003153855.1 Propionibacteriaceae bacterium | reverse complement strand
TGCCAGATGATCCGCGTCATCTCGTCGCCGTCGAGCTCGACGACCGTACCCTGCACCTTGATCTTGCCCATCGGAACTCCCTCGAAACTCGCGGCCCAACAATCTTGACGTCAAGGTATCTCAAAAACCTGACGCCTGCACCTCGATCGGCGAAGACCGCCGCAGTGCGTTCTCGGCCTATCGTGCTCTACTTCGCCAGGGTGCGGAACCGAACGCGCTGTCCCGGTCTCAACTGAGCCAGCAGGTCGCACGACGCGTCCGTCAGGACGCCGACCACCGGGTAGCCGCCCGTGGTCGGATGGTCCGGGCCGAAGATGACCGGTCTCCCGTCCGAAGGAAGCTGAACGGCTCCCCGAACGACGCCCTCGCTAGGGACTTCACCCGGCTGGGATCGGTCCCACGCGTGACCCGTGAGCCGGACGCCGACGCGGTTCGAGTCCGGGGCGACCGTCCATTCGCCTGCCAGGCCGGGATCGGCGAGCCAGTCCGTACGGGGTCCGGGTAGGGCGTCGAGCGTGACGAGGCCATCGGCGGGCGGAGTGAGCGGAGCGACTGTGGCGCGGGCAGGAGGTGCCGCCGTGCCCAGCGGCAGGACGTCCCCGGCGGCCAGTGGTCGGGGTCCGATGCCCGAGAGCGTGTCCGTCGCGCGCGACCCGAGGATGGGGGCCACGTCGATGCCCCCAGCGAAGGACACGTACGCGCGGATGCCCCGCGTGCAGTGTCCGAGCGTCAGCACCTCACCCGGCAGCAGGTAGAAGGGTTCGCCGTACCCGACGGCGCGATCGGCAGCAGTCGCCTGGACGAGTCCACCCGTGATCACGGCCCGGGTCGCCGCAGTGGCACGTACGGTCAGGCCACCGAGCAGCACCTCGAGCGCGGCCGCGTCGGCTTGGTTGTCGAGCAGCCGCCGGCCCACTTCGTACGCACCGACATCGAACGCCCCCGACCGGCTGACGCCCATCGACGCGTAGCCCGGTCGCCCACTGTCCTGGATGAGCGTCAGCGGCCCCGGCGCCACGACGACCACCTCAGCCATGGGGCAACCATAGGTGGGAGCCACCTCCCAGGAGCGCGCGGCCGAAGTTGTGCGGGTTATGGCGACTCCGAGACTGCGCGTNNGGCGTGGGGCGGTGTGCTTCGACATCGACGGGACGCGGGTGCCCGGCACAACATCCGGCGCCTTCCTGGCCGATCGGCTCGGACATCACGACGCAGTGCATGAGGCTGAACGCAGCTACAAGGCGGGGCTCGCCGCGGTCATCCCTCCGTTTGCCGCCGATACCAGCGACTTCCGTGAAGTGAGGGTTACGGGAGGTGTCGCGAGCCGCCGCACGGCTGACTGACGTGATCGACAGGTTATGAAGCGCTGACCAGATCTCATAACCCGTCGATCACGGAAGTCACCGTGGTGGGGCCAGAACACCCCCCTGATAACCCGCACTCCACGGAAGTCGCGGACGACGCAGGCATCATCACCCGGCAACGAACCGTACGGTCATGCCTGGTTGGAGCAGAGCCGGCGGGGTGGCGTCGACGTCGAAGAGCGCCGCGTCCGTGTGGCCGATCAGCTGCCAGCCGCCCGGCGATGGGCGCGGGTAGATGCCGGAGTACCGGCCGGCGAGCCCTACTGATCCCGCGGGGACGCTCGGACGCGGCTCCGGTCGTCGCGGGACCTCGAGCCGCGGGTCGCCGTCGACGAGGTACGCGAAACCTGGCGCGAAGCCGCCGAAGCCGACGCGCCACGGGGTGGCTTGGTGGGCTGCGATCACGTCGGCCACCGTCAGCCCCGTCTGCGCCGCGACGTCCGCCAGGTCCGGCCCGTCGTACATGACGCGGATCTCGAGGGCACGAGCTCCTGCGACGACCGACACCGACGCTCCGGTCATCTCGGGCAGCGCCCGTCGGACGGGCTCGAGATCGCCGGGAACAGCCACGGTGACGAGCAGCGTCCGCTCACCCGGCACGACATCCTCGATGCCGGCCAAACCCCGTACAGCCTCCGCCAGCGCCAGGACCTCGTCGAGGTCGGACAGCTCCACGAGCAGGGCCCGCTCCCCGCTCGGCAGCAGCCTCATGCGAAGGGACCCAGCTCGACGCCGGCGCTCTCCAACGCCACACGCACCCGACGTGCCAGCGCGACCGCTCCCGGCGTGTCCGAGTGCAGGCAGATCGAGTCCGCGACGACAGGTACGAAAGTGCCGTCGACCGCCCGTACAGTCCCCGCAGTCACCATGCCCACCACCCGTTCGGCGACCGCGTCCGCGTCGTCGACGATCGCGCCCGACGCGCCGCGCGGTACGAGGGAGCCGTCCGCCCGGTAGCCGCGATCGGCGAAGACCTCAGCAGCCGTCCGCAGGCCCAGCTCCGAGGCCGCCGTCAGCAGCTCGGACCCCGCCGGACCGAGGACGGCGAGCCGCCCCACCGCGACGACGCCAAGGATGAATGCCCTGGCCAGAGCGGGATCGCGGGACACGTCGTGGTACAGCGCGCCGTGCGGCTTCACGTACGCCAACCTCGTTCCCGCAGCCCGACAGCTCGCATCCAGGGCGCCCAGCTGGTAGATCACCGAAGCCGTTACCTCCTCGGCCGACAGCTCCATGTGACGTCGGCCGAAGCCCACGAGATCGGGGTAGGAGGGGTGCGCTCCGACGGTCACCCCTCGCGCCGCCGCGGCGAGACAGGTGCGCACCATCGTCACCGGATCGCCCGCGTGGAACCCGCAGGCCACGTTGGCGCTGGTCACGACGTCGAGCAGGGCCTCGTCGTCACCTGTGCTCCACGACCCGTACGACTCCCCCAGGTCGGCGTTGAGGTCGAGCGTCACGAGGCGCCGTTCACGAGGACGTCGGCCCGGGTCTCGGGGTGCTGAGCCGCCACGTACGCAGCTTCCTGCGGCATCCAGTTCGTCGACCAGCACTCCCACCGGGCGCCGCCCTCGCGCTCCTGGGCGCGCTCGATCCGTACGTCCTCGTCGACGCTCACCCAGACCCGTACGTCCCAGGGCACCTCGACGGCCGCGTCGGTCACGTGGATGCCCTCGACGATCACCGGCGCGCGCGTCACGGTGAGCTGCTCGCCGGGCTCCTGGCTCGTCCAGTGCCAGCGGCGGTAGGTCGCCATCCCGTCAGCACGCACCGGTCCGTAGACCTGGTCGACGAACCGTTCGTGCTCCCACAAGGGGCGACCCGGTCTGGACATGTCGTCGCCGTGGACGACGTCGCCGTCGAGCTCGCGTGCCAGCCGGTCCGCGAACGTCGTCTTGCCCGCGCAGCTCAGGCCGTCGACCCCCACGAACGCCGGCCGGTCGGCCGGCACGCGCTCAGCCAGCAGTCGGCGGATCGTCTCGATCGGATCGGTCATGCGGCCATTATCTTTCGCCCACCGAACAACGCCATCCCCGCGTCAGAACGTGACGACCGCCAGACCCCAGGCAGACAGCACCAGCGGACGTACGAGCGACGCCAGGTACAGGGAGCCCGTCACGACCAGATCGCACTCCGGCCTGGCGAGGAGCAACGCGAGACCCTCCTCCGGACCGCGTACGACCTCGGCGCTGATCCCCAGCGCACGCGCCTGCTCGACGACCACCTCGGCAGGGAACGAGCGCTTGACCTTGTCGCCGTCCCCGAGCTCGTAGTCGGGCACGATCAGGTGGGTGACCACGGGGGCGAGCAGGGACAGCGTGGCCGCCAGCTTCGTGTCCGGAGCCTGGAGCAAGGTCACCATCGCCGCGGCCGAGTTCACGCCGTCGGCCCCGAGCGCATCCACGAGTGCGGCCACCTTCTGCGGGTTGTGCGCACCGTCGAGCACGAGCCGGCGACCGCCCGACGCGAAACGCTCGTACCGTGCGGGCGGGGTCTCCGAGACCGCGACCTCGGGCATCGTGAACCCGTCCCGATCCGCCAGCACCTCGACGGTGGCCCGTGCCAGCGCCTGGTTGCGCTCCTGGTAGTGCGCCCTCGCGACGGGCGTGGCCACGACGACGCGTCCNNACGATGCCGGCCTTGTGCGCGGCGATCGCGTCCACCGAGTCGCCGAGCAGCTCGGTGTGGTCGAGACCGACGGCCGAGATGACGCAGAGCTTGTCGGGCGACTGGAGCGCGTTCGTGGCGTCGCGGGTGCCGCCGATGCCGACCTCGACGATCGCGTACTCGACGTTCTCGCGCGCGAACACCCACAGGGCGAGGCCGACGCCGAGCTCGAAGTACGTGAGCTCGCGGCCGAGCGAGGACGCGAGCGGGAGAAACTCGTTCACGTAGCCGACGAAGCGGTCCTCGGCCAGCGGCACGCCGCCGACCTGCACCCGCTCGTTGACCGCCACGACGTGCGGGGACACGGTCAGGCCGGTACGGAAGCCGGCCGCCTCGAGCAGACCACGGATGAGGTACGCGGTCGACGTCTTCCCTGACGTACCCGCCACGTGGACGACTCGGAAGGTGCGCTCAGGGTTCCCGAGGTGGTCGAGCAGCGCACGCAACGTGTCCACGGAGCTGTGCCCGCGGGTGCGGCGGCCGGAGAAGTGGAGCAGCGCGTCGAGGGCCGAGTCGAGGTCGGTGACCATGAGTGCCCCTCTCACCAGTGCCCTCGAAAGCGCCGACCCCCTCGGCGCGGCGCTACCCTACCCCGGTGACCGCGTCCGAGCCCCACTGGGTGATCACGCTCCGCTGCGCGGATCGTCCTGGCATCGTCCACGCCGTGAGCGGCGCCATCGTGGCTGCGGGCGGCAACATCACCGAGTCCATGCAGTACTACTCGTCCGACACCGAGACGTTCTTCATGCGTATCCAGGTGGCCCTCACCGTACGCGCCGACCTGGAGGCCGAGCTCGAGTCCGTACGCGACCTGCTCGACGCCCAGATCGAGGTCGACGAGGTCGGCCGCCCGATGCGGACGCTCATCCTCGTCTCCAAGGCGGGCCACGTACTCAACGACCTCCTGTTCGCGCACCGCAGCGGGAGCCTGGGGGTCGACGTCCGCCTGATCCTCGGCAACCATGACGAGCTCGCGCCGCTCGCCGCGTTCTACGGCGTCCCGTTCGAGCACCACGAGGTGACGGCGGCGACCAAGCACCTCCTCGAGCAGCGGATCCGCGAGGCCTGCGAGCAGTACGACATCGAGCTGGTCGTCCTCGCCAGGTACATGCAGATCCTGTCGCCCGAGCTCTGCGCCTACCTCGCCGGCCGGGCGATCAACATCCATCACTCGTTCCTGCCGGGCTTCAAGGGCGCGAACCCGTACCGGCAGGCGCACGCCCGCGGCGTGAAGCTCATCGGGGCGACGGCGCACTTCGTCACCACCGAGCTCGATGAGGGACCGATCATCGAGCAGAACGTCACAAGGGTGAGCCACTCCCGCTCTGTACCCGAACTTGTCGAGCTGGGACAGGACATCGAGTCGCGCACCCTCGTCAGCGCGGTGAAGCTCTTCGCCCAGCATCGCGTGCTGATCGACGGCAGCCGCACGATCATCTTCGACTGAGCGGCGGCCCTGCCGGGGCAGATGCCCTCGGGGGCATCTCGATGTTGCCGAGAAATTGGCAACGGGCATTTTAGCGATGTGACCCAAAGTATCGGGTACTTGCCGTTACAGTCTGCGCCACCGGTCACGCGACGATGCGGACCGATGGAAGGAGCCCCCATGGCAACCCATGACCTGACCCCGACCGACGATCCGGAACGGCACCTGCCGCCCGACCACAGCCCGCTGCCAGCTCTCGATGCCGACCAGGCGGGACATCCGAGCGCCTCGGCGTTCCAGGAGGTCCAGGCCTCACCGGAGTTCGTTCTGCTTCGCAGCAAGTTCCGTCGGTTCGCGTTCCCGATGACCGCGGCATTCCTCGTCTGGTATTTCGCGTACGTCCTGCTCTCGACCTATGCCGAGAGCTTCATGAACACCCGTGTGTTCGGCAATGTGAGCCTCGGCATCCTGCTCGGCCTGCTGCAGTTCGTCACGACGTTCCTCATCACGTGGCTCTACATCCGCCACGCCAACAAGAACCTCGACCCTCTTGCCGCAAGCCTGCGCAACAAGCTGGAAGGTGACGCCCGATGACCCCTCTTGCGACCCTGGGCACACCGTGGCTCAACATCGCCATCTTCGCGATCTTCGTCGTCATCACCCTCGTGATCGTCATCCGGGTCTCCCGGGGCGGCCGCAAGGGCAAGGACTTCTACACCGGCGGCGGGTCGTTCAGCGGCCGCCAGAACGGCATCGCCATCGCCGGCGACTACCTGTCGGCGGCGTCGTTCCTGGGCATCGCCGGCGCCGTGGCCTTCTACGGCTACGACGGCCTGCTGTACTCGATCGGCTTCCTCGTCGCGTGGCTCGTCGCGCTGCTGCTCGTCGCCGAGCCGTTGCGCAACACCGGCAAGTACACGATGGCTGACGTCCTCAGCTTCCGGATGCAGAACAAGCCGGTCCGTACGGCGGCGGCGATCTCCACGCTCGCCGTGTCCTTCTTCTACCTGCTCGCACAGATGGCCGGCGCCGGCACTCTCGTGGCGCTGCTCCTCGGCATCTCGGCCGATCTCGCCCAGATGGGCGTCATCGCGATCGTGGGCCTCCTGATGATCGCGTACGTGCTCATCGGCGGCATGAAGGGCACCACCTGGGTCCAGATGATCAAGGCCGTCCTCCTCATGTTCGGCGCTGCGATCCTCTTCATCTGGGTGCTCGGGAAGTTCGGCTTCAACCTGTCCGACCTGATGGGCGCCGCGGCGACCAAGGGCAACAGCGAGACGCCCGGAGCGGGCACCAAGCTGCTCAACGCCATGAGCAAGTACGGAACGAACAAGCTCGGCTTCATCTCGTTGTCGATCGCGCTGGTGCTCGGTACGGCGGGCCTGCCGCACGTGCTGATGCGCTTCTACACGGTGCCGACGGCCAAGGAGGCTCGTCGCTCCGTGAGCTGGGCGATCTCGCTCATCGGTGCGTTCTACCTGTTCACGCTCGTCCTGGGCTTCGGCGCAGCGGCGATCGTCGGGCAGAAGACGATCAACACCCTCCCCGGCAAGTCGAACGCGGCCGCTCCGGCGCTCGCGTACTACCTGCCCGGAGCAGGGACAGCGGGCACCGTCTTCCTCGCGGTCATCGCGGGTGTCGCGTTCGCGACGATCCTCGCCGTCGTCGCCGGTCTGGCGATCACGGCGTCGGCGTCGTTCGCGCATGACATCTACAACGCGGTGATCAAGGACGGGAAGGCCGACCCGACGTCCGAGGTGCGGGTCGCCCGGGCGACTGTGGTCGTCATCGGCGTGCTGGCCATCATCGGTGGCATCGCTGCGAGGTCGCTGAACATCGCGTTCCTCGTGTCTCTCGCCTTCGCTGTCGCAGCGTCGGCGAACCTGCCGTCGATCCTCTTCTCGCTGTACTGGAAGCGGTTCAACACACGCGGCTCGGTGATGTCGATCTACGGCGGCCTCATCTCGGCGCTCGTGCTGATCGCGTTCTCCCCCGCCGTGATGGCGGCGGTCGGAACGACCAAGCCGCTCGCCACCGCGATGCTGCCGGACCTCCACTGGGGCTGGTTCCCGCTCGACAACCCGGCCATCGTGTCGGTCCCGATCGGGTTCCTCTTCGGCGTCATCGGCACGCTGACCAGCAAGGAGACCAACCCCGAGAAGCAGGCGGAGATGGAAGTCCGTTCGCTCACCGGAGCCGGCGCCGAGAAGGCGTCGATCCACTGATCGATCTCGAACGAGGAACCGCACAGGCGTCTCGGCGCCTGTGCGGTTTCGTCTGTGCTCAGGCCACCCCGGTGGGGTGGTGGAGGGCGGAGATGTCCTCGTCCGCCCACGAGACGAGGTTCCAGCCCTGGCGATCGCCTTCGATGACCACGTAGTCGGTGTTGTCGAGCCGCCAGTGACGAGCATCGCCGGCTGTGGTGTTCTCGCACACGAACGGGATCCAGACGCGGAGGGCAGCGCCGTGGCTCACGAGCGCGGCGACCTTGACGCCCGTGTCCGCGATCTCGTCGATGGCGGCCTCGAAGCGCTCCTGGAACTCGGGCCAGTTCTCGCCGTCGGGGAGCTTGTTGTCCGGGGCGGTGTGCCACGTGTCCAGCACCGACACGTACGGGACCCAGTCCTCGCTCATGTCGTGCTCCCCGGCGAAGATCTCCCGGAGCCCGGGGTGCTCCGTCACGGTCAGGCCCTTCGACGCCGCCAGGGCTTCGGCAGTCTGGCGCGCACGCGTGAGGTCGGAGCTGTACACGGCCTCGATGGGTTCCGACGCGAGCCGATCGACCAGTGTGGCCGCCTGCTCGACCCCTTCCTCCGTCAGCGGCGCACCTGGGTGGCCGGTGTCGAGGAGATGGTCGACGTTGGACTGGGTCTGCCCGTGGCGGATGAGGATGAGGCGCACGGCCCGACCCTACTTCAGCCTGCCGGACGTCCTTCGATGGACCCAGAGGCTGCCCCCCGGCTGGAACTGCCGGTTTCCCAAGGGCTGTAGCGAAACCTGCACCTACCACGGCGAATCTNNTCCCCGTACGCGTCCGACCAGGCCGTACAGCCCCCGGACAGCCGCCATCCGCTTCCGCGACAGTGCGCGACTGCTAGCGTAAGGAAGTCCCTGCGAGAGGAGCACTACCACCGTGTCCAAGAGCCCTGTGAAGGTCGCCGTCACCGGCGCCGCCGGCCAGATCTGCTACAGCCTGCTGTTCCGCATCGCGAGCGGAGCGCTGCTGGGCCCCGACCAGCCCGTCGAGCTGCGACTGCTCGAAATCACCCCCGCCCTCAAGGCCCTCGAAGGCGTCGTCATGGAACTCGACGACTGCGCCTTCCCCCTGCTCAGCAAGGTCGAGATCGGTGACGACGCCAACACCGTCCTCGACGGCGTCAACGTCGCGCTGCTCGTCGGCGCCCGTCCTCGTACGGCCGGCATGGAGCGCGGCGACCTGCTCAGCGCCAACGGCGCGATCTTCACCGCNNGCCAACACCAACGCGCTGATCGCCATGAGCAACGCGCCCGACATCCCCAGGGAGCGCTTCAACGCTCTCACCCGCCTCGACCACAACCGTGCGACGGCTCAGCTGGCCGCCAAGCTCGGCGTACCGGTCACGGCGATCAAGAACATCGCGATCTGGGGCAACCACAGCGCGACCCAGTACCCGGACATCTTCCACGCGACCGTCAACGGCCAGAACGCCGCCGAGGCCGTGAACGACCAGGCCTGGATCGAGAACGACTTCATCCCCACCGTCGCCAAGCGTGGCGCCGCCATCATCGCCGCCCGCGGCTCGTCGTCGGCCGCCTCGGCCGCCAACGCGACCGTCGAGCACATGCACGACTGGCTGCTCGGCACCCCGGCCGACAGCTGGGTGTCGCAGGCCGTGCCGTCCGACGGCTCGTACGGTGTGCCCGAGGGCATCATCTCCTCGTTCCCCGTACGCACGAAGGATGGCGCGTACGAGATCGTCCAGGGTCTGGAGATCGACGACTTCTCGCGCTCCAAGATCGACGCCTCGGTCGCCGAGCTCCTCGACGAGAAGAACGCGGTCACCGAGCTCGGGCTCATCTGACCTGACTCACGCAGCGTTGGCCCGGCCATGTGCCGGGCCATCGCTGTGTCAGGGGACGGCGACCACAGGTGCTGCCGGGACCCAGAATGCGAGGACCATGATGCCGACGCCCATGAGGAACATCGCGGTGACGTCGAGCCAGCGGGCCCGTACGACGAGGAGCCCGGCCTTGTCCCCCATCAGCCACCGGAGACCGGCGCCGACGAGCAGTCCGAGTCCCATCATCGCGCTTCCACGGCGCCAGTGGCCCGTGGGCAGCATCGCGAACATCGCGCCGGCGCCGAAGATCGCCACCGTCACGAACCAGGCCCATTGACGCCGCACCATCCCGAGCAGCCCTCGGTGCTCGGTCAGCGGTGAGCGTTTGGAGTTCGTCACGTCAGTGGGCGAAATGCCTTGTGCCTGTGAAGTACAGCGAGATCCCCGCTGCTGCGCAGGCCGCGATGGTCTCGTCGTCGTGGATCGAGCCACCTGGCTCGACGATCGCCTTGACGCCTGCGGCGATGAGGATGCCGGGCCCGTCCGCGAACGGGAAGAACGCGTCGGAGGCAGCGACCGCACCAACCGCGCGGTCGCCCGCTCGCTCGACCGCCAGCTTGCACGAGTCGACCCGGTTGACCTGGCCCATGCCCACACCGACCGACGCGCCGCCGGAGGCCAGCAGGATCGCGTTGGACTTCACGGACCGGCAGGCCCGCCACGCGAACGCGAGGTCGTTGAGGATGTCGACGTCGACCGGCTCACCCGCGATGAGCCGCCACGAGCTGGGGTCGTCGCCGGGGGCGTCGATCCGGTCGGGCGCCTGCAGCAGCAGGCCGCCGCTGACCGGACGCAGCTCCACGGCTCCTGCCGTGTACGGCTCGGCGACGAGCAGCCGCAGGTTCTTCTTCTTGCTGAGGATCTTGAGCGCCTCGGCGTCATAACCGGGTGCGATGACGACCTCGGTGAAGACGGGCGCCACCTGCTTGGCCATCTCGGTCGTCACCGTACGGTTCGTGGCGATCACGCCGCCGTACGCCGACACCGGGTCGCACGCGTGCGCCTTGCGGTGGGCCTCGGCGATGTCGGCACCGACGGCGATGCCGCACGGGTTGGCGTGCTTGATGATCGCGACGGCCGGCTCCGCGAAGTCGTACGCGGCGCGGTACGCGGCGTCGCCGTCGGTGTAGTTGTTGTACGACATCTCCTTGCCGTGCAGCTGCGTCGCCTGCGCGAGGCCCTTGCGACCGGCGCCCGTGTACAGCGCGGCCCGCTGGTGCGAGTTCTCTCCGTAGCGCAGCACGCCTTCCTTGCGCCAGGACGCGCCCACCCAGGAGGGGAAGTCGTCACCGCCCGAGGTGTCCACCAGCACGCTGCTCATCCAGCTGGCGACGGCGATGTCGTACGTGGCGGTGTGCTGGAACGCGATCGCGGCGAGTCCCTGCCGCTGCGCCAGTGTGTACCCGCCGGTGCTGAGCGCCTCGTACAGCCCCTCGTACTGGTCGGGCGACGTGACGATCGCGACCGACGGGTGGTTCTTCGCCGCCGCACGCACCATCGACGGCCCGCCGATGTCGATCTGCTCGACGCACTCGTCGGGGGTGGCACCGCTCGCGACTGTCTGCTCGAACGGGTACAGGTTGCTCACGACGAGGTCGAAAGGCTCGATGCCGAGGTCGGCGAGCTGCTGCACGTGCGAAGGAAGGCGGCGGTCGGCCAGGATGCCCGCGTGAACCTTCGGGTGGAGGGTCTTCACGCGCCCGTCGAGGCACTCCGGGAACCCCGTGAGGTCGGCCACCTCGGTGACCTCGCATCCCGCCTCACGCAGCTGGGCGGCGGTGTTGCCGGTCGAGACGACCCGCACGCCGTGAGCCGCGAAGGCGGCGCCGAGCTCGGCGAGGCCGCTCTTGTCGTAGACGGAGACCAGCGCGCGGCGGATGGGGATGAGGTCGGTCATAGTGTCCTCTCGGTGGCGAAGCGGGCTACTGCCTCGACGAGCATGCGGCGCTCGACGATCTTGATGCGTTCGTGAAGCGTGTCCTCGGTGTCGCCCGGCTCGACCGCTACGGGCTCCTGGGCGATGATCCGGCCGGTGTCGACGCCGGCATCGACCACGAAGACCGTACAGCCGGTGACCTTCACCCCGTACGCGAGCGTGTCCCGCACCGCGTGAGCGCCGGCGAACGACGGCAGCAACGCCGGGTGGGTGTTGATGAACCGGTCGCCGAAACGCAACAGGAACGCGTGCCCGACGAGCTTCATGAAGCCGGCGGAGACGACGAGATCGGGGTGGTACGAGTCCACGAGGTCGGCAAGTCCCGCATCCCAGGCGGCACGGTCGTCGCCCTTGCGTAGCGGGTGGACGAATGTCGGTACATGTGCGGCGCGGGCCCGCTCGACCCCGTACGCGCCGGCCCTGTCCGAGCCCACGGCGACGACCGCAGCGTCCATGCCGCCCGTCGCGACGGCGTCGAGGAGCGCTTGGAGAAGGGTGCCCGAGCCGGACAGCAGGACGACCACACGGAGGGGTCCAGGCTTCGGCACGGCCCTACCCTACCGGCGCGGTCTCGTCCTCCGGCCCCTCGCCCGTCACCACGTGGGTGTCGTCGTCGACGACGTCGGGCCCACCCTGAGCAGCGATCAACGTCACGCGCTGACGCCGCGACAGCAGCCCGATGACCAGCCCGCCGGCCATCCCGGAGATACCCATCAACGAGCAGGACATGACGAACAGCTCGAACGGTCGAGGACCGATGCTGACCAGGCGTCCGATGCCGAGGTTGCCACGGGACACCACGGCCACCACGGTGACGGCGACACCGGCGACGAGCCCGGTGAGCCCACCGATGAGCGAGGTCTCGTCGAACCGCGCACGGCGCCGCGGAGCGACCGCCGTCCACGCGGCCACGACGCCCGCGGCCACGCCGACGAGCAGCCACCACACCATCGACCAGTGACCACTGGCTGCGGGCGGTACGGCGCCGAAGACCGGTACGGCAGGAAG
This sequence comes from Propionibacteriaceae bacterium, assembly GCA_003153855.1. Lineage (GTDB taxonomy): Bacteria > Actinomycetota > Actinomycetes > Propionibacteriales > Propionibacteriaceae > Fen-668. The sequence continues at coordinate 33,226 of PMBM01000182.1, read as the reverse complement.
CAGGCCCAGCTGGGTCACCATCGGCGAGACGACGGAGCCGTCTCCCAGGCTGAAGCCGGCGCCCAGCACCCAGGAGACGCCCCACAGCACGATGTTCGGCAGGTACGCGAGCTCCCCGAGCACCAGCACGAAACCACCCACCGGATCGGCGCCGAGCGAGGTCGACAGCTCGGTGATCCGGTCCCGCCCCTGGTACAGCGCGGTCGCGACCGCCACGCTTCCGCCGACCACCACGGTCGCCACACCCGCAGCGGCCGCCATCGGCACACGCTTGGCCCAGAGCGGCCAGGTCCGCATCGCATCCCAGCCGACGACCCTTCCCACGCTCACCAGGCTGGACAGGCCTGCGAGGATCGCGGCGCCGAGGAGTGCTTTGGCGACCTGCGTCGGAGTGGCGAACAGGAACGCGACGCTGCCGACCGCCAGCACGTACGTCCCGGTGAACGACAGGACGAGCCTGGGTACGAGCCGTTGACGGACGTCGAGGGGCAGGTCGTCCGAGTCGTGCGCCAGGACAGCCTGTCGCGCGGCCACACCGGCGAGGCCCGACAGGATCAGGAGGAGGAGCGCTGTCAGCCCCAGCGGCATGAGCGTGATCGTCGTCGCGCCGATCACTGCTCCGGAGCCGTGCCCGAGCAGCCAGAGCTCCGTGGCCAGCTTGAGTCCGCTCGTGATCGCCCGCGGCGGCCCCGCGAGAGAGGCGACGACCACGGGAGAGGCAACGATGATCCACCCCGCCGCGGCTGCTCCGACTGCAGCGAGCACAACGGCCAACGGCCAGGGCAGCGCGGGTGCGCGCACCTCGGCGATGTCGTCGGAGTTGCGGAGACCACGCACCTCGAGACCGCGCTTCCTGCCGCGCGAAGACGTCTGTCGGGACCTGGCCATCGCATCATCCTCGCGTCGACACGAGGCTGCTGGCAGATGGACACGCTGTTGCCCGGTAAAGTTGCCGGGTCAGAGGAAGAGGATGACGGGGACGAACGCCGACGGGGGGAGGTGTCATGGCCGACGAGGACGGTAAGCGCGCCAGGCGCGCTGCGGACACGGACGACGATGGCACTGACAACGACAGCGACAGCGCGACCACCCATGGTGAGGCTGGTGTCGCGGCCGATGCGGTGACGTCGCGCCCGAAGCGGTTCCTCACGCCCGACTGGGACGACTGGGACGCAGCCTCCGAGGGCAGCCCCGACGACGAGACGGACGAGCCCGCACCCGTACGTGGTGGTCGCTTCGCGGCCGAACCCGACGACTCCGAGCCACAGGCTCCTCAGACGCCCGTCACGGCCCGGGGTCGGTTCTCGCTGGACGAGGACGCACCTCCCGCGTGGCCCGATCGCACGACTGCCGCATCGAAGCCCCCTGTTCCTGCCTGGCCCACACCGACGCCCGTCGCGCAGGAGCCTGCGCCACAACCCGCGGCCGCCGCTGGCCGCGCTCGACATGGCTGGGTCGACGAGACCTCGGCCAGCGCACCCGAGTCGACGCTCGAGCAGGCTGTCGTCCCGACCGACCCCGCTCCTCCGGACGCGACCACCGAGGACGCGGGCGCCTGGCACGCCATCCCCGTCGAGTCGGTTCCGGGCGCCTCCCGGGCGGCCCAGAGCCCGACGCTCGCCGAGAAGCGCCGCCGCGAGGCTCCCGCACTGCCGACGACCCCACAGCCCTTGTCGCCCACCGAGCGCCGGGAGGCGTTGGCCGCCCGCGAGCGCTCTGGTCGTTCGGTCGCTCCCGGCTCCGTCGCCGGCGACGACTGGACCGACGCGCCCCTTCCCGCCTCCGCCGTACCGCCGCCGGCCGTGGGCCAGGCGCCGACACCCATCGCCGTGCAGGAGGGTGACGCGCCGGTCGCGCACCGTGCCTATACGCGCCCGTCCGACGGGACCGACTCCGAGGACGAGGACACGCTCTGGCTCTCGCGCCGGCCGTCCTCCCGGGCGGCAGAGCCTCCTGCCGAGGCACAGCCCTCCCCGGCCGGCATCGCCACCCCGATCTCCGCCAGCCTCTCGACGCCCATGATGGCGGCACCGAGCACCGCACCGCCCGCTGCTGCGCCGCCCGCGACCCCGACACCCGCGACCCCGACACCGGCGCCCCCCGTGCCCGTCGCTCCGACAACCGTCCCCTCCGTCCCGGTGACACCGCCGCCGGTCTCGACCACCCCGACGTTCGTTCCCGCGATGCGGCCGCCTGCAGCCGCTGCCGTACAGGCTCCTTCCACGTCCGCGTGGCCCGGGACCCGCAGCGCGGACGTCGCACCGGTGGCGGCCGGGCAGGCTGCCCTGTCCACGGATGCTCCTGTCGAGGCGGAGCCCGGCACAGCGCCGGCCGAGATCCCGCCGACCCGGCCCGGTGCCCGTCACCTGTGGCGACGCAGGCCGTTCCAGATCGGCGCGGCTGCTCTGATCCTCACCGTCGCCCTCGTGTCCGGCTTCCTGGTCTGGGCCAACACCCACAAGCCGAGCGCCGCAGCCAGCAGCCAGACCGCCGCCGCACTCGTCGAGCGTCTCGTGGCGCCGAGCGATCTCAGCAGCGTCGGCCCCGGCGGCTGGACCGAGCAGAAGACCGAGTCGACCGTGACGCAGGACTCGCCGGCTCCTTTGTGCTTCGTGGCGTCGCCCGACCTGCCGACGCCCACCGCCCAGGCGCAGCGCAAGCTCAGCGCGACGGGCGCCTCACTCCTCCACCGCATCACCACGTACGCGACGACGGCCGAGGCTACCCAGGTGTACGCGCAGCGGCTCACCCAGCTGGGTCAGTGCAGCAACATCCCGGTCTACCTCAGCAACGGCGCGACAGTCACCGCGCTCGGCGACGAGGCCGTCGGCGTCACAGCGGTCATCCAGGACCCGACCGCCCAGTACCACACCGTCGTCCTCGTCCGTACAGGCTCGATGGTCTTCACGTACGACGTGGCGCAGGCGGGCGCAGCCGTGACGTACGAGAAGATCCTCGCCGTTGCCGCGACGACCGTGAAGGCGCTCTGCGCCTCGGCGAGCGGCAGCTGCAGCACGAGCCCGACGGCGACGGTCGGCATCCCGCCGAACAGTGCCGTCCCCGGTTGGCTGACGGTCTCGGACATGCCGCGGATCACGACCGGGATGGGCCGCTGGAACGCGACCTCCCCGAAGACCACCGTGACCAGCGCCGGCAGCGCGTGCGAGAACGTGACGTTCTCGAACGTGACCGGCCCGAACCAGAAACGCCAGCGCACGTACCTGCTCACCGAGGACACCAAGGTCCCCAAGGACTTCGGCCTCGACGAGATCATCCTGGACTTCGACACTCCCGATGCCGCGGCCGCCTTCGCCGCGCAGCTGAAGACGTCGATCACCGCCTGCCCCGCCCGTACGGCGACGGCGAAGCTCGGCAACACGGGTGACATCACCGCGACCGGGGTGAGCAGCCAGGCCGTCACCGGCTTCTGGCGGACCCTGACGCAGTCGACGAACCCGACGACGACCTTCATCTTCCGGGTCGGCGTCGCCAGCGTCGGCACACGAGTGATCTACCTGCTCGCGACCCCGTCCGCGACGTTCGACTTCAGCGACGCCGACTGGGCAGGGATCACCACGCGGGCAGGGCAGCGGGCGACGCAGGGCGGGTAGCCGCCCGGCTCGACGTCGTACGGCTCAGTCGCGCGGCATCGACCGCATGATGTCGGCCATGAGGGCCGCGGCACCGCTGGGGGTCTTCCCGACACGTACGCCGACGGCTTCCAGCGCGTTCTTCTTGGCCTCGGCGGTGCCTGAGGAACCGGACACGATCGCGCCGGCATGGCCCATGGTGCGGCCTTCGGGGGCCGTGAAGCCCGCGACGTAGCCGACGACGGGCTTGGTGACGTTCGATGCGATGAACTCGGCCGCGCGCTCCTCGGCGTCGCCGCCGATCTCGCCGATCATCATGATCGCCTGGGTCTCCGGGTCCGCCTCGAACTCGCGCAGGCAGTCGATGTGCGTCGTACCGATGATGGGGTCGCCACCTACGCCGACTGCGGTCGAGAAGCCGAACTCCGCCAGCTCGTACATCATCTGGTAGGTCAGCGTGCCCGACTTCGACACCAGCCCGATGCGGCCGCGACCGGCGATGTTGGCTGGGATGATGCCGGCGTTCGAGCGCCCTGGCGAGATCAGGCCGGGGCAGTTCGGACCGATGATCCTTGTCGCACCGCTCTTCCGTGCCGCGCTGAAGAACTCGGCGGTGTCACGTACGGGGATGCCCTCCGTGATGCACACGACGAGCGGGACCTTGGCGTCGATCGCCTCCATGACGGCCGCCTTGGCGTACGGGGCCGGCACGAACACCACGCTGACGTCGGCCCCGGTCTCGGCGACCGCCTCGTGCACCGAGTCGAAGACGGGGACCGGGTCCTCCTCGAAGCGGATGAACTGCCCGCCCTTGCCTGGAGTGACGCCACCGACGACGCGGGTGCCGGACATGATCATGCGCTGGGTGTGCTTGCGCCCTTCGGCGCCGGTCATGCCCTGGACGACGACCTTGGACTTGTAGCTGAGAAAGATGGCCATGGTGCGTACCCCTCTACCTGGCCGCAGCCAGCTCGGCGGCGGAGGCGGAGGCGAGACTGGCCGCCACACGTGCCGCATCGTCCATCGTGTCGACCACCGTGACCAGCGGGTGGTTCGCGTCGGCGAGGATGAGACGTCCCTGCTCCACCGCGTTGCCGTCGAGCCGTACGACGATGGGCTTGGTCGCCCGGTCGCCCAGCATCTTCAGCGCCTGCACGATGCCGCGCGCCACTTCGCTGCACGCCGTGATCCCGCCGAAGACGTTGACGAACACCGACCTCACCTGTTCGTCGGACAGGATGATGTCGAGCCCGTCGGCCATCACCTGCGCCGAGGCGCCTCCGCCGATGTCGAGGAAGTTCGCCGGCCTCGGATGCCCCGGGAGGTCGGCGCCGGAGTACGCGACGACGTCGAGGGTGCTCATCACGAGCCCGGCACCGTTCCCGATGATGCCCACCGACCCGTCGAGCTTGACGTAGTTGAGGTTCTTCTCGCGAGCCCTGGCCTCGAGCGGGTCACCCTCGGTGTCCTCGTGGTACGCCTCGTGCTCGGGGTGGCGGAAGTCGGCGTTGTCGTCGAGCGTCACCTTGCCGTCGAGCGCGATGATCCGACCGCTGCCGGTGCGTACGAGCGGGTTCACCTCGACGAGCGTGGCGTCCTCGTCGTGGAAGACCTTGCCGAGCAGTACGAGGACGTCGACGAGCTGGTCGTGATCGGCCGCGTCGAACCCGGCAGCCTGCACGATCTCGCGCGCCGCCACCTCGTCGAGCCCGACGAGCGGGTCGATCTTCTTCCGGTACAGCGCTTCGGGCCGCTCCTCAGCCAGCTGCTCGATCTCCACGCCGCCCTCACGGGAGCACAGCGCGAGGTAGCAGCGCTCGCCACGGTCGACGAGCAGGGAGAAGTAGTACTCCTGGTCGATGTCGGCACCCTCGGCGACCATGACCCGGCGCACGGTGTGCCCCTTGATGTCCATGCCCAGGATCTCGCGGGCACGGTCGACCGCCTCCTGGGGCGAGCGGGCGAGCTTGACGCCGCCTGCCTTGCCACGGCCACCGGTCTTCACCTGCGCCTTGACGACCACGACGCCGACGTCGAGCTCCTCGGCGATGGCGCCGGCAGCGTACGGGCCGGTCGCCGTCCTGGCACGCAGCACCGGAACGCCGTGATGCTCGAACACATCCCTGGCCTGGAACTCGTACAGGTCCACGTCGCTCCCCTTCATCGGGCATTCGTGAAAAAGAGACTAGTGGGCGCCACCACCGGTCGCGGAACCACCGATCCAGGCACGGCGCGTCGCACCCCCGCATCGACGTTTCAGCGACCTCCGCTCTCAGGAAGTGCACAAGCTTCTGATGACTTTCTGAGAGAATTGCCCCAAACCTGAGAGAAGTGTTAGTGTCGCCTCACAAGAGCTCATCTGGCCGACGTGGGGATCTACCCTGACGGTCATCCGCAGTCGACTTGGGGAGTTGAATCGGTGTCTCAGGGATCACGTCGTGTGGCCGCGCGTCGCGCTGCCGGCGACGACGCTCTGCTCGCAGAGTTCGATCTCCTCGATGACGAGGGCGACAAGATCTCCGCCTCAGCACTGGTGAAGCAGGCCGTCACGGCCGTGCTCGTAGCATGCATCGGACTGTTCGTCGTCGGCGCCGTGAGCGCCACCTCAGCCCCCTACTCCACCGCGGTCACCACCGACGGATCGGCCATCTCCGGCTCCTCCGACGTGACCCGCGCCACGCCCAGCACCACCGACCAGACGGACGCCACGAGCGCCGCCGCAGACACGTCAGGCACCGACGCCGACCTCAGCCGCAGCGCCGTACGGTCCGAGCTCACCAACGCGGTCGCCGCTCAGCAGGAGTCGGCACGCGGCATGGCCCTCTCCGACACGGCAGCCCAGGTGACAGAGGCTGCCCAGACCGCAGCCGCCGACCAGCGCGCGGCAGCCCTGAACAACGCGAACACCGCGATCTCGACCGAAGCCCAGCGCATCGCCGACGCGGCAGCGCAGGCCGCCGCTGCGAAGAAGCTCGGCACCCTCATCACCTCGACGCCGAAGCAGCCCAACGTGATCGATGCGGCGACCCTTGCCCTGCTCGCGACCATCGACAATTCCGCGCCGTGGGTCACCCCGATCGCGGCCGGCTCGTACACGCGTGGCGCGGTCTTCGGCGAGTACGGCATGTGGTCCCGCTACCACACCGGTGTCGACCTCGACGCCGCCTACGGCACCCCGATCCGCGCTGCGGGCTCCGGTGTCGTGGTGGCCTCAGACGGTGGCGGCTGGGCCGGCATCCACGTGGTCATCCTGCACGCCGACGGCAGCCGCACCCTGTACGCGCACATGTCGTCGAAGGTCGCCCAGCCCGGCACGGTCGTCAAGGCCGGCCAGCTCATCGGCTACGTCGGCATGACCGGCCGTGCATTCGGCTACCACTGCCACTTCGAGTACTACCCGCCGAACGCAACCGTGGGCGACCCGTACACCGCGGCCGATCCGCTCCCGTTCATGCTCAAGCACGGCGTCACCATCTGATCGGTGGTAATCGCCGCAGTCACGCCCGGCACTCCGTTAGCCTCGGTCGCATGATCGGTACGGTTCTCACCCTCGGTGGCGGCGGCTTCTCAGACCGCGACACTGCATCCGCGATCGACGACCACCTTCTCGCCCTGACCGGCAAGGACGAGCCGAAGGTCTGCTTCGTGCCGACCGCGAGCGGCGACGCCGACCCGTACATCGAGAGGTTCGTTGCCGCCTTCAAGGGACGCGCCGAGACCTCGGTCCTGTCCCTGTTCTGCCACGACCCGTGGGGTCACCGCGACCCGGCGATGCTGCTGACCCAGGATGTCGTGTACGTGGGTGGCGGTTCAACCGCGAACCTCCTCGCGGTCTGGCGGATGCACGGACTGCCCGACATCCTGCGTACCGCGGCTGCCAACGGCACGATCCTCGCTGGCATCAGCGCAGGCATGAACTGCTGGTTCGAGGCATCGTCGACCGACTCGTACGGCCCGCTCGCCCTCCTGCACGACGGCCTTGGCTTCCTCCCAGGCAGCGCGTGCCCGCACTACCTCGAGGAACCGGACAGACGCGAGAAGTACCTCGGCTGGGTCGCGGCGGGCGATCTCCCGGGGGGCTATGCCGTGGACCAGCACACGGCGCTCGTGTTCCGCAACGGCCAGCTCGTAGAGGCGGTCTCCGAGGAGGCCGGCCATCCCGCGTACCGCGTGGACCGTGGACCCGACGGTGCGGTCGAGACCGAGCTCCCTGTACGACTGCTGGTCTGAGCCGTCCGCACACCCTCTGTGGTCACGAAACCCGGTCACACGGGTTGGGCGGGCGCTCGAAGGGTTGTGCGGGTCGCTAGAGCTTCTCGAGCGGGGCGACCTTGAGGGCCAGGCGCTTGACGCCGAACGAGCCGAAGTCGACGTCCGCCTTGGAGCTCTCGCCGGCGCCGGAGACAGTCAGCACGGTGCCGAGGCCGAACGACGTGTGCAGCACCTTGTCGCCCGGTGCGAGCGACGGGATCGTACGTGGCGCGGACGTGCGGTTGAAGCCCACCTGGACACCGCCGCGCGCGACCCCGCCGCCGCCCTGGCCGTAGCGGGTCTCGACCCGCGAGGACTGCGCGTGGTAGCCGCTGAGGCTCGTTCCGAGCCGGCGCCAGTCGAAGAGGTGGGCCGGGATCTCGTCGATGAACCGGCTCGGCGGGTTCGACTTGGGGCTGCCGAACGCCACGCGAACCATCGACCGCGTGAGGTACAGGTTGCGACGCGAGCGCGTGATCCCCACGTACGCGAGGCGCCGCTCCTCTTCCAGCTCGCTCGGGTCGTTCATGGCCCGCTCGTGGGGGAAGACCCCGTCTTCCATGCCCGTGAGGAACACCGTGTCGAACTCGAGGCCCTTAGCCGTGTGCAGCGTCATCAGGGTGACCACACCGGTGCCCTCGTCGGGGATCTGGTCGGAGTCGGCGACCAGCGCGATCCGCTCGAGGAACGCCGGCAGCGAGTCGTCCGGTTCCGGAGCGCCGACGAGCTCCTCGCCCTGCTCGTCCCCGACTGTCACGTCGACCGCGTTCGCGGAGGCGACGAACTCCGCAGCCACGTTCACGAACTCGTTGAGGTTCTCGATCCGGGTCGCGTCCTGCGGATCCGTCGACGCCGCGAGGGCGTCGATCATGCCGGAGTCGAAGAGGATGCTCTTGAGCACCTCGTCGGCAGGCGCCCCCTTCTCGACCAGCAGGCGGTGATGGGCCATCATCGTCGAGAAAGCCGTGAGCTGGGTCACCGCACGGGTCTGGAGGCCGTTGATCTCGCCGGCACGGTCGAGCGCCAGGCCGAACGGGATCCTCTGCGAGATCGCGAACTCCTCGACGGCTGCCTCGGACGTGTCCCCGATGCCGCGCTTGGGCTCGTTGAGGATGCGTCGTACGGAGACCTCGTCCGCCTGGTTGGCGATCGCACGCAGGTAGGCGATCGCGTCGCGGATCTCCTTGCGCTCGTAGAAGCGGACGCCCCCGACCACCCGGTACGGGAGTCCGACGCGGATGAAGACCTCCTCGAACGACCGCGACTGGGCGTTCGTGCGGTAGAAGACCGCCGTGTCGCCGTACGTCGAGGTGCCAGCGTCGGAGAGCCTGTCGATCTCCGACGCGACGAACTGCGCCTCTGCCTGGTCGGTGTCCGCGACGTAGCCGACGAGCATCGGCCCGTCTCCGGCCTCGGACCACAGTCGCTTCGCCGGCCGGTTCGGGTTGCGCGAGATGACCGCGTTCGCGGCGCTCAGCACGTTGCCCGTCGAGCGGTAGTTCTGCTCGAGCAGGATCGTCCTGGCGCCGGGGAAGTCCTTCTCGAAGTCCAGGATGTTGCGGATGGTCGCGCCGCGGAAGGCGTAGATGGACTGGTCGGAGTCGCCGACCACCATCAGCTCGGCCGGCTCGACGTTCAAGCCCTCGCCTCCGTCGGCGATCGGTCCGCACAGCTCGCGGACGAGGACGTACTGCGCGTGGTTGGTGTCCTGGTACTCGTCGACGAGCACGTGCCGGAACCGTCTCCGGTAGGCCTCCCGGATGTTCGGGAAGGCCTGGAACAGGTTGACCGTCGTCATGATGAGGTCGTCGAAGTCCAGCGCCTGCGCCGCGGCGAGGCGTCGCTGGTAGTTCGCGTACGCCTGCGCGTACGTCTCCTGCACGGGCCCGACGGCGTTCTTGACGGCCGTCTCGTAGTCGACGAGGTCGTTCTTCTGGTCGGAGACCCAGTTCAGCAGCTGGCGTGGCGGGTAGCGCTTGGGGTCGATGTTCAGCTCGTTCGCGACCATCGTCATGAGCCGCTTCGAGTCCGTGTCGTCGTAGATGGAGAACGTGCGCTTGAGCCCGAAGTTGTCGATCTCCTGGCGCAGGATCCGTACGCACGCCGAGTGGAACGTCGAGACCCACATCAGCTTGGCCCTGTTGCCCACGAGCTCTCCGACGCGTGACCGCATCTCGGCGGCCGCCTTGTTCGTGAACGTGATGGCGAGGATGGCTCCGGGATGTACGTTCCGCTCGGAGACGAGGTAGGCGATCCGCCGCGTGAGCACCCGTGTCTTGCCGGATCCGGCCCCGGCGACGACGAGGACGGGCGACCCTGCGTGCAGCACCGCCTCGCGCTGCGGAGCGTTGAGTCCCTTCAGCAGGTCGACCTTGCGATGCGGCTTGTGCTCGCGCTCCTGGACAGGGGCAGGCTCGACCGGTGCGGCTGCCGGCTCCGGCGCAGGGGCCGCAGGCGCCGCGTCGAAGCTGAACAGATCCGGGAACAGTGAGTCGCTCATCGCGCCTCGCACTCTACTGGCGCCCTCCGACGCTCTGAGAGTTCGGTCCGCTGGTCTCGCGTGCTGCCGCGCGCTCGATCAGGCGGAAGAAGGGAACGCGACCCGCCGCCACTACGCTGACGGACATGGGTGAGCGGGGACGGCTGGGGCGGCTCGCCGTCACGGCCGCCACCTTGGCCTTCGCAGTGGAGGCCGCCGTCGTGAGCGGCATCTATGCCGCCCGGTACAGCGGGCGCAAGCACCGGCCCGCCGCCACGTTCCCCGTGCTGCCGCCGGTGGACACCGACGCCCCCGGCGCGGAGATCACCGTGTACACGTTCGGCGGGGACCTGTACGCGGACATGCTGACCGCGATCGCGGAGGCGAAGGACGTCATCTACTTCGAGACGTTCATCTGGAAGGGCGACCCGGTCGGGCAGAAGTTCAAGGACGCGCTCATCGCGGCCGCCGAGCGCGGGGTCAAGGTGTACGTGACGTACGACACCTTCGCCAACCTCGTCGTACGTCCCCCCTTCTTCCAGTTCCCGCCATCCGTCGTGGTGCGCCGCCACCCGCTGTTCGGCGGCGGCGGCCTGCACATGCTCGACCCGCGCAACGCGGGACGCGACCACCGCAAGATCCTCGTGGTCGACCACGCGACGGGCTTCGTGGGCGGCTACAACATCGGAGAGCTGTACGAGCGGTACTGGCGTGACACGCACGTACGCCTGCGCGGTCCCGTCGTCGCCGACCTCGACTTCGCGTTCGTCGACCACTGGAACTCCGGGCCTGGTGGCTACCGACCACAGCTGCCCGTCCCGACGCGAGCCTGGAACGCGCAGGTCAACATCCACCGCAACCTGCCGCGCTACATGGTGTACCCCATCCGGAACATGTACCTCGAGGCGATCGACCGGGCCACGAGCCGGGTCATGATGACCCACGCGTACTTCATCCCCGACCCCGACCTCACCCGCTCCCTGCTCAACGCGGTCGACCGTGGCGTCGAGGTCTCGATCATCGTCCCGGACGAGTCGAACCACGCCCTCGCGGACTGGCTGAGCCGCGGGTGCTACGACGACCTGCTGGCCGGCGGCGTGAAGCTCTACCTGTACCAGAACGCCATGATCCACTCGAAGACCGCGACCATCGATGGGGTCTGGTCGACCGTCGGCACGGCCAACCTGGACCGCCTCAGCCTCGCGGGCAACTACGAGATCAACGTCGAGATGTTCTCCCACGCGGTCGCCGAGACCCTCGAGCAGGTGTTCGCGAACGACCTGCAGAACTGCGTCGAGCTGACCGCCACGGAATGGCGCAAGCGGTCAGTCGCCGCCCGCGTCTCGGAACGTGCGATCGCCCCGCTGCGCGCAATCTTCTGAGACGCGCTGGTGGTTTACTGACTCCGTGCCACGCAGCCCCAACCCTCTGGTGACCAGCCTGGTGGGGTTGAGGGGCAACGGTCGGGCCTGCGTCTACACCGAGCCCATGTGGGGCCTGTCGATGATGCTGGTGCTGCCGTACGCGTCGGTGTTCATGCTGGCGCTCGGCGTGAAGGACCAGCAGATCGGGTTGTTGGCCACCATCTCGATGCTGTCCCAGGTGGTGTTCGGCCTGCTCAGCGGTGTGCTGACCGACAAGCTGGGACGACGCCTGACGACGGCCGTCTTCGACGTCATCGCGTGGGCGATCCCCTGCCTGATCTGGGCGTTCGCGCAGAACTTCTGGTGGTTCCTCGCTGCGTCCGTGGTCAACGGCGCCTGGCAGCTGACCCAGAACTCCTGGGACTGCCTGCTGGTGGAGGACGTCGACCGCGGGGAGATCACGAAGCTGTACTCGCTGATCAAGGTGGCCGCCGAGTTCTCCGCGCTCTTCGCGCCGATCGCGGCACTCCTGGTGTCGAACCTCGGCCTCGTCCCGGCGGTCAGGATCCTGTACGTCAACGCGTTCTTCATCATGGCCGCCAAGATCCTGATCCTGTGGCGCTGGACCACGGAGACCCAGACGGGTCGGCTGCGCAAGGAGCAGACCCGCGGGGTGAGCATGTGGCGGCTGCTGGGCCAGTACCGCGGCGTCGTGGGCCTGGTGCTCGGGTCCAAGGGGACCATCTTCTCCCTCACCCTGTCCGCGATCGTCGGCGCCGTGGCTCTGGTGAACGGGACGTTCTGGCAGCTGGCGATCAGCCAGCGCCTCGGTGTCCCCGACCCCCTGCTTCCGTTCTTCCCGATGGTGAGGTCGCTCCTCTCGGTGGCGTTCTTCTTCACCGTCATCCCCTTCCTGACCCACGCGAAGCATCTGAAGCGTCCGACGCTGTGGGGATTCGGGAGCTACCTCGCGGGACAGCTGCTCCTCGTCCTCATCCCAGCGTCGGCGGGCGGCGCGCGAGCATCCACGTACGGCCTGCTCGCGGTCTGCCTTCTCCTCGACGCGTTCGGCGCCGGCATCCTGTTCATGCTCACCGAGTCGCTGGTGGCCCTTCACGTGGACAAGCACGAACGGTCCCGTGTGATGGCCATCCAGCGCACCTGCGTGATGCTGGTCACCGCCCCCTTCGGGTGGATCTCCGGATGGCTGTCCGGGATGGACCGGGCCTGGCCATTCATCATGACCAGCGCATTGCTGGTGCTGGGCGTCGTCGTCACGTTCCGCTGGTGGGTGACCACCCATTCCGAGCCGGCACTCGACGACCAGGCTCCGACGCCCTCCCGTCCGTGACGGGTGCTGCACACCCCGTACGTCTCAGCCGCATTTCCGCGCGTCCGCACCCAACGTCAGGATTGTTCTGCCCCATTCCTGGGTACTGGGTATGCATGGGCATAATCGGTTGGATCGTGTTGGGGCTTATCGCCGGAGCTATCGCGAAGGCGATCCTGCCCGGTAGGCAAGGGGGCGGCTGGTTGACCACCCTCCTCCTCGGCATCGTCGGAGCACTCCTGGGAGGTTTCATCGGAAGCGCGCTGTTCAACGTCACGCTCGGGTCGTTCTTCGAGATCCGTACATGGCTGCTCGCCATCGGCGGCGCCCTCATCGTCCTGCTGATCTGGGGCTTCGCCACCAGGGGCCGGGGGCACCGTACGGCCTAGTCACCCTTCCACTNNTGGAGCTTGCGCAGCACGCTGGACACGTGGGTCTCGACGGTCTTGATCGAGATGAACAGCTCGCGGGCGATCTCCTTGTACGCGTAGCCGCGCGCAATGAGCCGCAGCACCTCGCGCTCGCGCTGGCTCAGCCGGTCGAGGTCCTCGTCGACGGCCGCGATGTCGATGGAGCCCGAGAACGCGTCGAGCACGAAGCCGGCCAGGCGCGGCGAGAACACCGCATCGCCGTCGGCGACCCGACGGATCGCGTCGACGAGCTCGAGGCCGTTGATCGTCTTCGTCACGTACCCACGGGCCCCCGCACGGATCACCCCGATGACATCCTCGGCCGCATCCGACACGGACACCGCGAGGAACTTGATGTCGGGGTCCTTCTCGTGGACCTGCTTGATGACCTCGATCCCGCCACCTCCGGGAAGGTGAACGTCGAGGAGTACGACGTCGGGCGTGGTCGCCAGCACGGTCTTGACCGCGGACTCGACGTCCGATCCTTCGCCGACCACGCTGACGAGCGGGCCGATCTCGTGCTTGACACCTGCGCGGAACATCGCGTGGTCGTCGACGATGACGACGCGCTGGCGCGACGCGCGCGGTGCGGTGGTCTCGGTCATGCTCACTCCAGTTCCATTCGAAGCCAGACCTCGGTGCCTTCACCGGGGGCTGATCGGATCCTCGCCGTACCGTCATGGCGGGCCATGCGGTCGACGATCGAACCGCGCACGCCCATCCTGTCATCGGACACGGAGCCCACCTCGAAGCCCTGGCCCCGGTCGCGAACGTACACCTCGGCCACGTCGTCGAGGATCTCGGCGTACACGTCGACCCGTTCCGCGCCCGAGTGCTTCGCCGCGTTGAGCATGGCTTCGCGGCTCGCTCGGGCGAGCGCGTCCATGCGCACGTCCAGCTCGTGATCGCCCACGACGACGAGGTCGATGCTCACGCCCGCGTCGTCCTCGACCTCGGCGGCGGCCGCCTCGAGAGCCGTCTTGATGGTGTCGGCGTCGTGCGACTCCCCGTACAGCCACTGCCTCAGCTCGCGCTCCTGCTTGCGCGCCAGCGCGGCCACGGCCTTCGGGTCGTCTGCCTGACGCTGGATGAGTGCGAGCGTCTGGAGGACGGAGTCGTGGAGGTGGGACGCGACGTCCGCGCGCGCGTTGGCGAGCAGCTCCTGCTCGCGCGCCACCGTGAGTGCGGTGCGGGTGCGGAACGCCCACGGCGCCGCGACCGCCAGCAGCACGACGAACAGGATGACGCCGATCCACTGCGGCGTGGTCAGGGCACGGATCCCGAACCCGCGGGAGACGGTCAGCACGATGCCGCTCGCGATGAGGGCGATGCCCAGCAGCGCCTGGACCACTGCGCGCATGCGGCGGCGGCGACCGATCCGCGGCAGGAGACTGTCCGCCTGCCGCCACACCAGCGCGACGCCGACGGCGAACACGACCATCGGCCAGAACGGGATGACCTGAGAGCTCGGCACGAGGAACTG
>PMBM01000182.1:7217-18312 GCA_003153855.1 Propionibacteriaceae bacterium | reverse complement strand
CCGACGAGCTGTACGCCGGCGAGCCCGACCACGATCGCGCGGATCAGCAGCACGGGCCAGCCGAGGTGCGCCGCCAGGCCCGTACAGACACCTCCGAGCCAGGCTCCTGAGGCGACCCTCGTAGCCTTGAGCTGCTTGGGCGGCTCTGGGGTTGCAGGCGTCGACGGGCGGGGCGTTGCCTGCTCGTCGAGGTGAGCCGCAATCTCGGCGAGCGAGGGCCTCGGCGCGGACATATCCGCGCCGGGACGGGGGGCATCACGATCAGGCATCGGGAAAAGCCTCACACGTCGAGGCCCTCCGCGCCCAGTCCGTCCACCAACTCCGGGGGCGAGCAGGGGTGCTCCCCTATGGGGCGGCTGTGACCGACTTGGCAAGATAGGGATGTGGCGTCCACTGAGCTCCTTCAGCGCAGCGACAGCAATGCTGTCGTCGCGGGAGTCTGCGGCGGGATCGCCGACCACTACCGCATCGACCCTCTCCTCGTACGGCTGGCTGCCGTCATCATCGCGCTGAGCTCCGGAGTGGGCCTCGTCCTGTACGGGGCGGCCTGGCTCCTGCTCCCGCGTGGCACCGCCAAGCCGGCGTTGGTGCGGGTGTTCCCCCAGGTGGCCGGCGTACGGAGCCGCACCTGGACCGTCGTCGTCTCTGCCGCCGCCCTCGTCGTCCTCGTGCTCGTCGGCGTGGCCTTCAACGCCAGCATGCTCCCGACGATGGTCGTGCTCGGGATCCTGTACGCGTCGCAGCTGCGGCCCGGCACGAAAGGCCCGACAGCCCCGTCCGCGGTCGCCCAGCCGCCTCAGACCTACCCTTCCATGCCGGTTGCTCCGATGGGCGCTCAGTGGCCGCTGCTGGCCCCGCCGCCGGGAGAGCTGATCATCACGACACCGGCCGGGCCGTGGCGTCCGACGAACCGGTTCGGCCAGCCGCTGACGGCTCAGGAGTGCGCGACCTTCTACACCGTCCCCGACCCCATCGGTCTGTACGAGCGGCCGGCAGTGTCTGTACCCGTGCGCCGCTCGCGCATCTTCGCCCTCGTCTCCGGGCTGGCCATCGCCGCGCTCTTCGCGATGATGTCCTTGCTCGGCGCGTTCGTCCTCGTACCGCCGGTCACGTTCCTCGCCGTCGGTCTCGTCGGGGTCGGGCTCGCTCTCATCATCGGCGCCTTCGTCGGCCGTCCCAGTGGGTTCGTCGCGATCGCCGTCGTGCTCGTCCTGGTGGCCGGTGCGGTCAGCACGTCGGCCGGCACCTCGACCAACGCGATGAGCGAAGGCTTCTCCAACGTCAGCGGCATGCCCACCCAGATCTCCTACACGGGCAACTACACCCTGGACCTCTCGCAGGCCCAGTTCGACGAGTCGAAGAGCGTCGACATCCAGATCGACCGCGGGAACACCTCGATCACCCTTCCCCCGACGGCCAACTACACGCTGAGCTGGGACGACTCGTTCGGCAACGTCTCGATGCCGAACGGCTCGGCCGCCCAGACCGGCTCGTACGAACACATCCTCGACCCCACCCAGCCCGTCCTGTCGATCACCGTCACGGTGATGCGGGGAAACCTGAGCGTGACGGAATCATGAGGCGCCGCCCGGTGGACGTCCTGTCCCTTGTCGTCGGTCTCACTGCGGTGGTCGTGGGACTCGCTCTACTGTGGACAACGTTCCTCGCCACGCCCACAGCCCTCATCGTCAAGATCGCCGTACCCGCCGCATTGGTGGGGGTCGGCATCATCGGCCTTCTTGCCGCTCGCAACTGACCACCATCGAAAGGAACCCCAACATGGCACAGCAGCTGACCCGGTCCAGTGACCGCATCGTCGCCGGAGTCGCCGGCGGCATCGCCAAGTACATCAACGTGGACCCCAGCATCGTCCGCATCGTCACAGCCCTCGTCGTCCTCTTCACCGGCATCGGCCCGTTCCTCTACGTGCTCGGGTGGCTGATCCTTCCCGAGGAGAACTCCGGCAAGACCGGGATCGACGCCCTCACCGGAGGGGTCAAGAAGGCCAAGGAGTCGTACGACAGCAACAAGGTCCACAACCCCGACGACCTGCGCTGACCCGCGATCTGGCAGTGCCCCCGGACCCGTGCCGGGGGCACTGCCGTGTCGCCCCTAGACTCGGCGCGGACGCCGTCCTGAGGAGATGAACGGCGCCAGCCGGTCATCGTCACGAAGGAGGTCGGAGATCACGGCGACACTGCTGCGGTCCGTACGACGCGTGCCCCTGGATGGCGAACCCGCCGATCCCGTCGATGTCCTGCTGGCAGGCGGACGGGTCAGCGCGGTCGGCGTCGACCTCGATCCGGGCGGTGCCGTGGTCGAGGACGCGGACGGCCGCTGGATCGCCCCCGGCCTGTGGGACGAGCACACCCACTTCGAGCAGTGGGCCCAGACCGCCCTGCGGGTGGACACGGCCGGAACCAGCGACCCCGCAGAGGCCTGCCGGCGGGTCGCTGACCACATCGCCACGCTGGATGGCCCTGTCGACTCGTTGGTCGTCGGGTTCGGTCACCGGATGTCGTCCTGGTCCCGGGAGCCGGTCACCGCCGAGCTCGACGCGGTCAGCGGTACGCACCCGGTNNGTGTCGTTCGACAGCGCCTGTACGGAGGGGGACTGGTTCGCGCTCATGCCCCGCGTGGCCGACGACCCGCTGGCTCTCGCCGACGCACGGCTGTGCCGGATCCGGGAGATGTTCGCGCTCGGCGTGGTGGGCCTCGTCGACATGGTGATGGACGACCACCTGGGCCCGTGGCAGGCGCTGGCCGCGGCGGGGGTCGCACTCCCGCGCGTACAGATCGGCGTCTTCCCCAGCACCCTGGACGAGGTGATCGAGGCCGGGCTGCGTACCGGGGACGAGGTGCCCGACGGCGCGGGCCTGCTCCGGATGGGGTCGCTCAAGATCATCGCGGACGGGTCGCTGTCCAGCCTTACCGCCGGTGTCCGCGACGCGCACGGCGAGGTGCACGGCCACTTCGCGTACTCGCTGGACGAGCTGACGTCACTGCAGGTTCGAGCGCGTGAGCACGGTCTCACCGTCGCCACCCACGCGATCGGCGACGCCTGTCTGAGCCAGGTGCTCGACGCGTACGAGGCCTCCGGCGCCACCGGGACCGTCGAGCACGCGCAGCTCGTAGACCGCACCGAGATCCCCCGGATCGTACGGCTCGGTCTTCCTCTCAGCGTCCAGCCGTGGCACCTCGTCGACGACTGGCGGGCGATGGATGCGCTGTGGGCCGGTCGCGGCGACGACGCCTTCCCGCTCCGCTCGCTGCTCGACGCCGGCGTGACCCTGCGGCTCGGCTCGGACGCGCCGGTCGCCCCGCTCGACCCCTGGCGCGCGATGGCGGCCGCAGTGCACCGCAACACCCCCGACGTCGCCTCGTGGCACCCGGAGGAGCGGATCACGGCCGCTGAAGCCTTCCGGGCATCGGTACGGACCCGCGTGGCCGTCGGTCAGCCGGCAGACGTCATCCTTCTCGACGCGAACCCACTCGACGCGCAGCCCGACTCGGCCACCACGGCGCGACAGCTGATGGGGACGAACGTCTCGGCCACGTACGTGGCTGGCACTCGCCGCTACTGAGCGCCGCTCACTCCCACTCGATCGTGCCCGGGGGCTTGCTGGTGATGTCGACGACNNGCCGTCATCGCGTCCTCGCTCGTCACGGGGCGCAGCACGACGGGGTGACCGTACGTGCGACCGTCGCCCTGGACGCCCACCGACCGTACGTCGCCCAACAACACCACGGGGAACTGCCAGATCTCGCGGTCGAGCCCGGCCTTCGTGAGCTCCTCACGCGCGATCGCGTCCGCCTCGCGCAGGATCTCGAGCCGCTCGCGGGTGACCTCGCCGATGATCCGGATGCCCAGGCCGGGACCCGGGAACGGCTGACGCCAGATCATGGCGTCGGGAAGGCCGAGCTCGAGACCGACTTGTCGCACCTCGTCCTTGAACAACGTACGAAGCGGCTCGATGAGCGTGAACGCCAGGTCGTCGGGCAGACCGCCGACGTTGTGGTGCGACTTGATCGTCGCCGCTCCCTCGCCGCCGCCCGACTCGACGACGTCCGGGTACAGCGTGCCCTGTACGAGGAACTCGATGTCCGCCTCGCTGTCGAGCTTGCGTGCCTGCTCCTCGAAGACGCGGATGAACTCGCGGCCGATGATCTTGCGCTTGGTCTCGGGGTCGGTGACGCCGGCGAGGTGGTCGAGGAACTGGTCCTTCGCGTCGGCGACGACGAGCTTGGCCCCTGTGGCTGCGACGAAGTCGCGCTCCACGGCCTCGGCCTCACCCTTGCGGAGCAGTCCGTGGTCGACGAAGACGCACGTGAGCTGGTCGCCGATCGCCCGCTGGACGATCGCGGCGGCAACAGCCGAGTCCACGCCGCCGGACAACCCGCACAGGACGCGCTTGTCGCCGACCTGCTCGCGCACCCGCGCGATGGCCTCTTCCGCGATCGCCGCGGTCTTCCAGGCCGAGCCGAGGCCGGCGATGTCGTGAAGGAACGTCGACAGGACCCTCTGCCCGTACTCCGAGTGCAGCACCTCCGGGTGCCACTGCACGCCGGCCAGCTTCCGCTCGGTGTTCTCGAACGCGGCGACCGGTGCGCCCTCGGTCGCGGCGAGTGCCGTGAAGCCGGACGGAGCCGCATGGACGGAGTCGCCGTGGCTCATCCACGCGTTGAAGCAGACCGGTACGTCCGCGAGCAGCTGCCCGGGCTCGTCGACGGTGATGACCGTACGGCCGAACTCGGAGACGCCGGTCTTTGCGACGTCTCCGCCCAGCGCGCGGGCCATCGCCTGGAAGCCGTAGCAGATGCCGAAGACGGGGATGCCCGCGTCGAACAGCGCGGGGTCGACCTGGGGCGCGCCCTCCGCGTACACGGACTGAGGACCACCCGACAGCACGATCGCCGCAGGCTTGCGAGCGACGAGGTTGGCCACGGAGAGGGTGTGCGGGACGATCTCGGAGTAGACGTTCGCCTCGCGTACCCGCCGCGCGATGAGCTGCGCGTACTGCGCGCCGAAGTCGATGACGAGCACGAGCTCAGAGTCCATGGCGCGAGTCTATTGGGGTCGGCACCGGGGATCGGAGTGCCGGTGCCGTCACGGACGCGACAACGCCTGACGTGCTCCGGCTCGGCCGTACAGTAGAGGCGTGCCTGGCCTCTTCTCCCCTCCTGCAGACCACTGGATCAAGATCTCGCCGAAGTACGTGGTCGTACGCATACTGGGCGCGGTCATCTTCAACGCGCTGTTCTGGGTGCCGGTGAGCCTGATCTGGGCCTGGGTCTTCGAGCCGCACAGCGGGGTCCTCAGCGGCGTGGCGGCAGTCGCCCCGTACGCCTTCCAGGTCCAGTGGTTCGCCGCGGCCGTCGGCATCGTGTGGTTCGTCTGGCGGGTCTACCGCGCCGGTCGCTACGCGCGGTCCTGGTCCTACGCGGAGCGAGGCGAGGACCTCTGCATCACGCGGGGCCTCTGGTACAAGAACCTCACGATCGTCCCGTACGGGCGCCTCCAGATCGCCAAGGTCGACGCCGGCCCCCTGGACCGGCTGCTCGGGCTGGCGACGGTGACGCTCGTGACGGCGTCCGCCCACTCCAACGCGTCGATCCCCGGGCTGCCTGCGGCAGAGGCCGAACGGCTCCGGGACCGGCTCATCGAGGTCGGCGACACCCTGGGATCCGGCCTGTGACGGTCCCGTACGGCCCGCAGCCCCCTACCTACCCGGATCCGACGCCTGCGGACCCGTACGGCGCCACGCCTGCGGAGCCAGGGACCCGGCTGGACCCACCCCCCTCGGCGAGCGAACCCGCCGTCACCAAGGTCGTGGAGCGAGCGCACCCGCTGACGCCGCTGGTACGGGGCTGGGTCGCGGTCGTCGCTGTCGGCTGGGCGCTGCTCCAGGAACGGCTGCAGGGCCGAGACGGTACGGAGCACCTGCCGTGGTGGGTGTTCGTCTCGCTCATCGGCGGTGTCGCCACGCTGGGTCTGATCGCGGGCTTCATCTCGTGGCGGTTCACGAAGTTCATCGCCGACGAGAACGAGCTGCGCGTCGAGTCCGGCTGGATCTCGCGGCGGTCGCGCCGCATCTCGTACACGCGGCTGCAGTCCGTCGACGTCATGCAGCCTCTGGCACCACGGTTGCTGGGCCTCGCGGAGGTCCGGATCGACGCCGGCGCGCACGACTCGACGAAGCTGCGGTACCTGTCTCGCCGCCGGGCGTACGAGCTTCGGGACTTCCTCATGCTCCGGGCACACGGCGCGCAGGTGAGCGTCGACGCGGCGAGGGCCCGGACGAGCGACCCGCTGTTCGCGGACGTCGGCGGGCGCGACCGCGTGATCGCGACCGTGCCGCCCCACGAGCTGCTGCTGGGCGCGATCGTCTCCCACGACCTCCTGTCACTGATCCTCGGGTTCGCCGTGCCGATCACGCTCGCGTGGTTCATCGCGACGTACTTCGGGGGCCATGGCGCAGCGGCGATCCCCGTGTTCGCCGTGGCCGGCGGCGTCCCGCTGGTCCTGTCGATCGGGCAGTACTTCGCCCGTCGCGTCATGGCGCAGTTCAACTTCACGCTCGCCGAGACGCAAGCGGGCCTGCGGATCACGCGGGGGCTCACGAACCTCACCAGCCAGACAGTGCCGGTGCGCCGGATCCAGTCGATCCGCCTGTCGCAGCCGCTGTTCTGGCGGCCGTTGCGGCGCTACCGGGTGGATCTCGAGGTGCTCGGGCTGGGCGAGGCCACGAGGAACGAGTCGACGTCCAAGGTGTCGACGCTCCTGCTTCCCATCGGGACGCGCGCGCAGGTCGATGCGGCGCTCGCGGCCGTCTGGCCAGGGCTGCGGCTCGATGCGATCAGCTACGTACGGTCGCCGCGCCGGGCGATCCTGTTCGACCCCCTCGCGTACACGTGGAACGCATTCGGGACCGACGAGAACGTGGTCGTCACGCGTCGGGGCTGGCTGACCCGGCACCAGTCGATCGTCCCCCACGCGCGGCTGCAGTCGGTGGCCGCGTACCAGGGCCCGCTCGAACGCCTCCTCGGCCTCGCGAACGTCTCGTTCCACACGACCGGCCTCCTCCATCAGCACGCGGTGATCCACATGAACGCCGACATCGCACGCACGCTGGTCTACGACGAGGCCGATCGCGCGATGACCTCACGTGACAGCGAGCTGCTGCGCTGAGCCGGCGGCGGCTCCGGGGGTCGCCTGACAGGCAAACGGGGCGCCTGTGACACGACCCGCCGTACAGGACGTACCACCTGTACCGATGGCCTGTCCGGCGACGCCGGCATCGCCGAACAGCGGCCCAGTCGGCGGAGGC
This sequence comes from Propionibacteriaceae bacterium, assembly GCA_003153855.1. GTDB lineage: Bacteria > Actinomycetota > Actinomycetes > Propionibacteriales > Propionibacteriaceae > Fen-668. Next base: position 10,984 of record PMBM01000182.1, on the reverse strand, counting down.
GACATATCCACCCCCGTGGCAAGGTGGGTACAGAACTTTGAGAATGGGGTGGATCGATATGTGGTTCGACAAGGACAAGCTGCTGACCGTGCCGACACTGGCAGGTCGGGACAAGCCGGTGGTGGACATCAGCAGGCTGCATCGCGTTCTCGGTACGCCGCTGAACCAGGTCCCTGAAGGCGACGAGGTCGCGTACTTCGCGCTCGGCTGCTTCTGGGGCGCCGAGAAGCTCTTCTGGAAGCTGCCAGGCGTGTACGTGACGGCCGTCGGCTACGCGGGTGGCTCGGTGCCGAACCCCACGTACGAAGAGGTCTGTACGGGCGGGACCAGCCACGCGGAGACGGTCAAGGTCGTGTACGACCCGGCGAAGGTCTCGTACGACGACCTGCTGAAGGTCTTCTTCGAGAACCACGACCCGACACAGGGCATGCGCCAGGGCAACGACCATGGCTCCCAGTACCGCTCGGCCATCTACACGACCGACGACGCCCAGCAGTTCGCCGCCGTCGCCGCCCGTGATCGCATGCAGGCATCGCTGACGGCCGCAGGCTTCGGGCCGATCACGACCGAGATCACGCCCGCCGGCGACTTCTTCTTCGCCGAGGGCTACCACCAGCAGTACCTCGACGCCAACCCGAACGGCTACTGCCCCGTGCACGCCACGGGCGTGACCTGCAACTGATCGGCCCTAGACGTCGGTGCCGTCCGGGACGAGAGCCTTGACGTCCTCGTAGCCAGCGGCACCAGGCGCGCTGACCGGCGCGTAGATCACGCGGATCACACCGGTCGGGAAGACCTCGGTGGCGAGGATCTTGAGGTGGTACGGGGCGGCACCTTCGTCGAACAGCTTGCGTCCCTTGCGGGCGGCCACGGGATGTACGAGCAGGCGCAGCTCGTCGACGAGCCCGGCGGCCAGCAGCTGCTGTACGACGGAGATCGAGCCGGGGATGAGGATGCCGCGGATGCCGGGAGTCGCCTTGAGCGCGGCCACCGCCTCGGCGAGGTCTCCCTGCACGAGCTCCGACTCACGCCAGGTGAACTCGAGCGGCTGCCGCGAGACCACGATCTTGCGGGTGTCGCCGAGCTGCACTGCGAACGACGCGTCCTCGCCGCCGGCGTTCTCGCGCTCCGGCCAGGCGCCCGCGAAGCTGTCGTAGGTCACGCGGCCGAGCAGCAGCACGTCCGCCGTCGCATAGTCCTCGCCCACCGCGCGGCCCATGTTCTCGTCGAAGTACGGGAAGTGCCATGCGGGGTCGACCTCGGCCACACCATCCGCCGAGATGAACAGGGTCGAGATCACCTTCGCCATCCAGTTCTTCTCCCTCGCTGGGATGTACGTGGTCGCCCACTCTGCCACGGTCACGCACATCACCAAACCCCCGAATACAGGGTTTATGGGGGGGGCATCGCCAGCTGCGGTTCAGCTCAGGCGCCCACGCCCGGCACGTTGGGGCGCAGCACGCGGTTGTCGATTGCCTCCGCGATCTGGGTGCGGAAGCCGCTGGCTGGGTACGTACCGATGATGCGCAGGTGCACGCAGAAGAAGGCCAGCTCCTCGAGCGCCACGGAGAGGTTGGTGTCGTCCGGGTGGCCCTCGACGTCGGCGTAGAAGCGGGTCGCGAAGAAGCCGCCGCCGAGCTGGTAGCTCTCCAGCTTCGTCATGTTGACGCCGTTGGTGGCGAAGCCGCCCAGCGCCTTGTACAGGGCCGCCGGCACGTTCCGTACCTGGAACACGAAGCTCGTGATCATCGGGCCCGAGCCCGCCTTGTACGTCGCGGGCTCACTCGACAGCACCACGAAGCGCGTCGTGTTGTGGTGCTCGTCCTCGACGTTCTTCGCGAGCACCTCGAGCCCGTACAGGGACGCGGCGCGTGGTGGGCACAACGACGCGACCGTACGGTCACTGCGCTCGGCCACCTCGCGGGCAGACCCCGCGGTGTCCTCGGCCACCTGCGGCGCCCAACCGTGCTGCCGGATCGCGACCCGGCACTGTGCGAGCGCGTGGATGTGGCTCCGCACCGTACGGATGTCCTCGATCGTCGCCCCCGGCACGCCGGCCAGGTGGAAGTGGATGCCCAGGAAGTGCTCGTCGACGATGTACAGGCCGGAGTCCGGCAGCAGCCGGTGGATGTCGGCGACGCGTCCGGCGATGTTGTTCTCGACCGGGATCATCGCCAGCTCCGCGGCGCCCGATGTCACCGCGTCGAAGGCGTCCTCGAACGTCGGACAGGGCAGCGGAGTCATCGCGGGGTACTTCTCGCGGCACGCCGCGTCGGAGTTCGCCCCGGGCTCGCCCTGATAGGCGATCACGCCTGTACGAGTGCTCGTCACGAGCGTCACCGTACAGGCGCAACCTCCCCAACGCGCACAACCTTNNCGCGTGTCGTTCAGGGTGGGGTCACCCTCGTGTCGCGGGTCGTGCCACCAGCTCGCGATCAGACCCGGGTCATCACAGATGCCAGCAGGTACGACATCGAGAGCCCGTCGTCGATGATGCCGGCGAGCGACGGCGCCACCTCGAGTGCCTTCGCCGCCGCAGCCTTCCCCGCGAACGACGAGTACAGCAGGCAGTAGTCGCCGTACGTCTTGTTGTAGTCGCCCGAGCCCACCGCCTCGGTGACCGCAGCCTGCACCTTGTCCGGGGACGCAGCCAGGTAGCCGGCGCTGGGGCTCGCGGGCAGCACCTGGATCATCAACGCGGCCACCGGCTCCGCCGAGAACCACGTCGCGTAGTCGCGCTTGGCGCCCCAACCGATGCCGATGATCTTGTGCTCGAAGCCCGAGAACGCCGACAGGTCGGGGGCCAGCCAGTACGCCGCGGCGGCCTGCGACTCGAGCGCGTGCATCCAGGTCGCCTGGCTCTCGAGGCCCGCGTTGCCGCGCGCCCGAGCCCACAGCGCCAGCCCGGCCCACGCATTGACGCCCTCGGCGCTCGACTCCTGGTTGTTGCCGTCGGCGAACGGCGACGTGCCCGATGCCCAGGCGTGCGACGCGTACACGTCGAACGGACGCCTCTGCGGGAAGAAGCCCGTNNCCGTAGTGGAAGTGGTGGTCGTTGTACTCGTCCGACCCGAACGACGCCTCGAGGCCGATGATCCCGTGGTAGGTGGGGTCGTACACGAAGCACTCGGTCGCCCTCGCGTCCGCGCCCTTCGGCTCGGTCCACTTGAGCAGCTCCGTCGTCAGCCGGTCCTTCACCGTCTTCGCCGCATCCGCTGCGCCCACGGACTTCGCGATCTCCATGAGCATCGCGTCGCGGAACAGCGCCTTGCCGCCGAAGTACGAGTCCGTGGCGTACGGCTTGGTCGCCGACACGTCCGCGACCACCTGCTTCGACAGCGTGCTCTTCTGGTCCCCGCTCAGCTTCGACAGGTCGAGCGCCGTCAGGATGTCCCAGCGCTTGGCGCGCCAGGAGAGCGACTCGGTGGCGTACAGCGTCAGGGTGCCGAAGACGCTCTCGTACGTGCCCAGCGAGGCACCCTTCGAGACCAGGTTGCCCTCGTGGTGGGGCATGGCGACGACGAGGGCTGAGCCGCCCGCGGCGTACTGGATCGTGGTCGTGACGTCCTTCTCGCCCACCTCGTACGTGACCGAGGTTCCGGTCACCGCCTTAGCCTTGGGCGCGAGGTCGGCCACCGTCTGACCCGTCGTCGGCGGGACGAAGAAGACCCCTGCCTTGCCCGAGGCGACCTTGACGGCAGTGCCGGACACCGACACATCGCCGGTCACGCCGAAGATGGTGTCGCCGACCGTCGCCTGCCACGCGG
>PMBM01000182.1:0-7189 GCA_003153855.1 Propionibacteriaceae bacterium | reverse complement strand
GACGCCTCGTCGTAGGCCGACACGACCCCGCCGGTGACACCGTCGACAGCCAAGGTGAGCCTCGGCCCCTGCTCGGCGCCGATGGTCTTCGGGTTCACGACGAGCTTCGGCAGCCAGAGCTCGAAGCCTGCCGACGTNNAGCCGCGGCATGACCAGCTGCTTGGGCGTACGCGACGACATCGCGGCCACGAGCGGCCCGACCGTGGCCTTGTCCAGGACGGTGCTCGCCGCCATCGGCGTCGAGCTCGACGTGCCCTTGCTCGAGCACGCCCCGAGGCTGACGGCGCCTGCCGCCAGGGCGGTACCACCGGCTAGTCGGAAGATGGTGCGGCGGTTCATGAGAGGTGAAGACATGGGAAGTTCCCTTCGTCGACTTGAGGTCGCGTCGTTCACAACCCCACCTTGCGGAGCAGAGCCCGCAAGGCATCAGTAGGTCCGGCGAGGACACCCTCGTCACGGAGACGGACGACTGCGCTCACGGGAGCGCCGTCCGTTGCAAGCAGGTTGAGGTTGCGGGTGTTGAGGTCATCGCTCGTGATCCGTACGGTCACGACCGCCTGACCCTGCTGGGTGGCCACGAGGGCGCTGTCCACGACGCCCGTGATGGACGTGTTGTCAGGCAGCCGCAGCGTGACCGCGGCACCCTTGTCCACCAGTGCGTACTCCCGTGGCGTGAGGACGAACTGCGCCTCCACCACCCGGCCTGTGTCGGCCGTGATGATCGCGAGCGGTTGGGTGGCGCTCAGGTAGCTGCCCTCCTGGGCATACACCTGGGTGACTGTTCCGGTCGTGGTCGCCTTGTAGGTGAGAACGCCCTTGGCCGCGTCGATCGTCAGCGCATCCGAAGAGGCGACCTTCACGCGGTTGGCCAGGTCCTGCTGGAGGCTGACGCTGCTCACATCGAACAGGACATCGCCCAGCTTGACCTTCTGGCCGACCGTCACGTACTGCTTGACCACGATACCGCCGTAGTTCGACGCCACCTGCACCCGCGGCGCGATGATCGTGGCTGAAGAGCTCTGGATGGTGTGCTGTCGCTGGTTGAACACCAGGATCAGCAGGAAGATGAGGACCAGGCTCAGCAGGATGCTGAGCCAGAGCCGGAATCGGTTCGTCCACGTCATGATGCTGTCTCCTTGATGACCGGTACGGATGAGGGGTCGTGCCGGTCTGCGTCTGTCTGCCTCGCTCGGAGCTCGGCGAGGATGAGGGTGTAGGGGGTGGAGCGTGGCTCCGGCGCGGCCAGGAACTCACTCAGCGCCAGGCTCTTCGCATCGATCGCACGAGCTCCCTTGTCGTCGTGGCGAAGCCTGTGCGCCTCGACGGCAGCCACCAGCAGGAACGACCCCAGGATGATCGTGTTGAGCCCGGCCCAGACCGTCGCGATCGCGACCTGCGAGTTGAGCACGTCGCGCCAGATCCCAACGGCCGTCGTGGCGACCAGCACCACGAACGTGACGACCTGCAACGTGAGGAAGTTGAACGGCGATGCCGCCCTCTTGGAGGCGCCCGTCACGCTCCACGCAGTGTCCCGGCCGATGATGACGTTCATGAACGCCTTCATGTAGATCGGGAACGAGCTCGCGGCGAGCATGAGGACCTCGATGCGGAACGACCCGAGCGTGAAGAACGCCAGGACGATCTGGAGGCCGTAGAAGCCGGCGTACGCCAGCAACCACTGTCCGACGCCGACGTTCAGCGAGACCGGCCTCAGGTCGAAGAAGATCTCGAGCACGGGAACGAGCAGGAGCAGGCCGGGCGCAATCCCCGTCAGGTAGTGGGTCGCCGTCACGAAGTACATGAGGCGCTGGTCGAGGGTCAGCTTCCGCCTCGTGACCAACGGGTTGCTCGTGAACAGGATCTCGAAGCCACCCGTGGCCCAGCGGAGCTGCTGCTTCGCGTACCCCTCGATCGTGTCGGGGGCGTCGCCGATCGCGAGCGTCTCGGGCAGGAAGATGCTCCTCCAGCCGCGGCCGTGCAGAGTCAGCGAGGTCCAGACGTCCTCGCTCTTCGAGTCGGTGTACATGCCGCCGATGTCGTCGATCGCGGCGCGACGGAAGATCACGTTCGTGCCGACGCAGAAGGCGGCGTTGAACGCGTTCCGGCCTGGCTGCACGAACCGGTAGAACATCGACTGCATGTAGCCGGCGCCGCGCGAGATGAAGTTGTGAAGGTTGCCGTACGTCTGAGGAGTCTGTACGAACGCGACGGTCGCCGTCTCGAAGAACGGCAGCGTCTGCTCGATGAAGCCCGGCAGCGGGACGAAGTCGGCGTCGAAGATCACGAAGTAGTCACCCTTGGCGATCGTGAGTGCGTTGTTGATGTTGCCCGCCTTGGCGCCGTTGTTGCTCAGGCGGCGGACGTAGCGACAGCCGAGCTCACTCGCAAGCGCCTGCACCGCGTCGGAGCGCCCGTCGTCGAGGATCCAGGTCCAGTGCCGTCCACGGATCGCCAGCGCTGCCTCTGCCGTACGGCGGATGACGTCGAGAGGTTCGCCGTACACGGTGATGAGCACGTCGACCGTGACAACCCGGCCATCCATCCACAACGGCCACTGGCTGGGGTCTTCCACGTTGGCGAGGACCTCGGGGGCGCTCGGGTCGTACAGGCCGGCCCGAGCCGACTGATACGTCCAGTCGCGGCGCTCCCGCTGCCCGGCAAGGATCGTCCACATGCTCGCCAAGCCGTGGAAGACGAGGATCGACTCGGAGACGATGACCAGCAGCCATGGCACTATGTCGCCACGGTTCTCGGGCCTCAGCAGGAACGAGCCGTAGTAGAGGACCCCGAGGGTCGAGACGATCGTCAGCAGGATCATCACTGGTGAGTACGCATCCCGTGTCGCCGCGCGTCTCGTGGCGTCGTCGAATGCATCCACCGATGCATAGTCGTGTACTAGTGATGCCATGGACACCTCCCGTCGGTAGTGGCGGTGCGTAACCAGGCCGCAGTCTGCGGGCCGGTGCGTCGCTGACTGCCTTAACCATGGTTAGGCGTCTTTTCGTCCATTCGCAAATCGTGTTTCACAGCCTGGATACGGTCGCGGACCGCTTTCGGATGTGCTTCCCTGATACCCCGTGAAGCGATTCGTCAACCCTCGGCGAAGGCATGAAACGATTGAAGAACCGTATGTCCGGGGGCGGGTCCGAAGATCGTTCAAAGCCCGTCTGGCTAGGGATGATGCTCGTTGTTGCCGCCCACCGGATCGGCGCGACTCGTTGCGCTAACCAGTGCGCGAGGAAGGTTCGCCGAGCCTGGCTCCGGCAGTGGCGAAACCTTTCGGTCTCGCGCCGAAAAAGGGCCGAGATCGGCCTCCGAACTTAACGTCGCAGACCATTGCCCGTAACGCAATCACAAGGAAGCGCATCTGGCCGCGATGCGGCCGGGTGAGCCCGTAGCGCGACCAGGCATACCCCTGGCCGGTACATCTCACCAGCCTGGGGCGACCCTCAGCCGACCTGCAGCCAGACCGCCCCGTCCCGCGCGATCACGCCATCGCTCTCGTCGGCGCTCGACGCGAGGATGTCGCCGGCAGGGAGAGGTACGGGGTCCGCGCCCAGGTTGACCCAGCACTCGAACCCGGGCTCGCGCCGGAACGCCAGGATGTCCGGGCCGGCGTCGATCCAGGTCAGGCTCCCGTCGCCCAGCGCCGGGTGGTGCCGTCGTACGTGCAGCGCATCTCTGTACAGCTCCAGGGTCGACGCCGCATCGCCCTCCTGTGCCTCGGCGCTCAGCTCGCTCCAGCCGGCCGGTTGCGGCAGCCAGGGCTCGTCCGCACCCTCGGGCGAGAAGCCGTAGCTCTGCCCGGCCCGAGTCCAGGGCAGCGGCACTCGGCAGCCGTCACGGCCGCGGTTCGTACGGTTCGTACCGGCGACCATGGGGTCCTGCATCCTGTCCCACGGGATGTCCTCGACCTCGGGCAGGCCGAGCTCCTCGCCCTGGTAGATGTACGCGCCACCGGGCAGAGCCATGCTCAGCAACGCTGCCGCCCGTGCACGGCGCAGACCGGCAGCGAAGTCGGCGCGACGGCCGGAGAAGTGGCTGAGGAACCTGTCCATGCTCTGCGTGAGCTCCTGAGGCCTGGCGAACCGGCTGACGGGACGACAGACGTCGTGGTTGCCGAGCACCCAGGTCGGCGGAGCACCGACAGCAGCGTGGCTGTCCAGCGTCCGGTCGATCGAGGTGCGCAGCGCCTCGGACAGCCACGGGCACATGAGGTGGTTGAAGTTGAAGGCCGTGTGCAGCTCGTCGGGACGCAGGTACGCGGTGAGCCGATGGTCACGACCCACCCAGATCTCGCCGCAGTAGGCGCGAGGAGGGTCGTACGAGTCGGCGATCTCGCGCCAGTGGCGAAACACCTCGTGGACGCCCGGCTGGTCCCAGTGAGGGTGTTCGAGGCCCTCGGGAGTGTCGTCGGGCAGCGGGAACGGCATGCCGGCGATGTCCCGGAGACCGGCGTCCTTCACCAGCCCGTGCGCNNCGACCCGTCCGCCTCGGTGACCCTCGTCCATGCCGGGCCGCCGAACTCGCTCTGCCAGTCGTTCGGCGGCAGCGCCCCATCCGTACCGCGTCCCTCGCGGAAGTAGAACCGCTCCCGTTCCGGCGAGCCGGGCCCTGCCGCCAACGCCTCCTGGAAGAAGTGGTGCCGATCGGAGGTGTGGTTGGGCACGATGTCGAGGATCACCCGAAGGCCGGCGGCCTTGGCTTCGGCAAGCAGCGCCTCGGCCTCGGCGAGCGTCCCGAAGACCGGCTCGATGTCGCGGTAGTCCGCCACGTCGTACCCGGCGTCCTTCATCGGCGACGGGTACCAGGGGTTGATCCAGACGGCGTCCACACCGAGGTCGGCGAGGTAGGCGAGGTGGGCGCGGATCCCGGCGATGTCGCCGATGCCGTCGCCCGATGCGTCGGCGAAGCTTCTCGGGTAGATCTGGTAGACAACGGCCCGTCGCCACCAGGTCGCCTCGTCCGTCGCGGGTGCAGTCGTGGATGTCGTCATCAGGTCCTCCCTCGTCGCAGCCGTCACGATAGTGGCCCTCTCGGGGGGTTGTCCGACACTGATCGCGATCGCAACCCTGGCTGCCGATTTCTGGGCAAGAGGGTTCTCATGGACATTGCTGGCCCCTCGCGCGCGGGCCTACCGTCGTTGGTGCTGCGAACTTCCAGCGCGCGGAGAGGCGCCTGTCCCACAGGACCCGACGCGCACGACGAACCTCTGGGGAGCACCACGATGACTGCTGGTCCGCAACAGCCGACCAAGTCCGAACAACTCGCCGCGATCATCGCGTCGATCCACGAGGCGATCCCCGAGCTGTTCGGTGTCATGATCGCCTCGGTCGACGGCCTGGCCGTCGCTCATGACCTGCAGGAAGCCGATGCCGAGCGGATCGCCGCCATGGCCGCCACGGCCCTCGGGCTCGGCGCCCGCATTGCGGAGCGCACCAACCTCGGCACGCTCACCGAGTCCATGATCCGCGGTACGCAGGGCCACCTGGTCGTCTACTCCGCCGGCAACGACGCCGTGCTCGTCATGTCCGGCCCTCTGACGGCGAACCTGACGCTCATGCGGATCGAGGCGCGCGTCGCCACCGTACAGATCAACTCGCTGCTCGGAAGGCACTGACATGGACTCGATGCACGGGATCGCCCGCGTCGCTATCGACCAGACCCCTCCTGCCTGCCGCGTGACCGCCGAGCACGCCGCGGTCATCTCCGAGAACGCCGACGCGCTCGTCGCGATGGGTCCGGAGATCGCCACAGGCTTCTACGACACCCTGTACGGGCACGGCCCGACCGCGAACATCTTCCACGACGGCGAACGTCCCATGCGGGAGAAGACGTTGATCGGGTGGTGGGAGCGCACGGTGCGCGGACCCATCGACGACGACTACTGGGCCTGGATGGCGATGGTGGGTCTCACCCACGTCGTACGGCACGTGGCGAACCCGATGATGCTGGCGATGGCGGACTACGTTGCCGAGTTCGTCAGCATCAACTCGAACCGTCTCCACCTCCCTGAGATGGATCGCATCCGTCTCGTCGAGGGATTCGACCGGGTCGCCTCGATGACCCGATCCGTCATCACGTACGGCTACGACCACGCGATGTCGGCCGCGTTGTACGAGCGGGCGGGCATACCCGAGGCACTNNGTCGGAACTCGGTCTCTGAGACCGTCGAAGGAACCTCCCATGTCACTCGGACGCCTCGCCGGCGGTGCACTCGTCGCCACAGGTCTGGCAGCCACCATGTGCGTCGGCACGTACTGGACGGCCTCTGCGATGCAGTCCGACCTCGCCGACCAGGCACGTACGACGCTGGCGGCGCAGCACCTCAACGCCACCGTCACGTTCGCCGGCCGCGACGCGTACGTGTGGGCCGACTCTCCCACGGCCCGCGCCGACGCGATCGCAGTGCTGAGGACGATTCCCGGCGTACGGATCGTGCTCGTCGGAACGGGCACCGGACCGGTGGCACCGTCACCGAGCCCGTCGCTGACCGCCACCTCCGTCGGGCCGTCGGTCACCGCCACCCGGACGAGCCCTCCGCCATCCAGCGCGCCCCCGAGCTCCACGCCAGCACCTACCGACGGGGCATCCACAGCATCGACCCCGCCGTCACCAACCGCCACCATCGCGAGTACGTCCGGACCGGCTACGGCTGTCGCGACGGCAAGCGCGTCCGCGTCGACGACCACGCCGCCCGTGACGGTCCCGGCCTGGCCGGCGATCCTCTTCGACGGCGACTCCTCGACGGTCACCAAGGCGAGCAGGACCCAGCTCGCGCAGATCGCCGGGTTCATGGTCGCCCATCCGACAATGACGGCCCACCTGACCGGGTACACCGACACCAGCGGCACCTCTGCCGGGCGACAGGCTCTCGGCCTTGCCCGAGCCAATGCGGTCGAGGCCGTGCTCGTCGCCGGCGGCGTGAGCGCGGCGCACATCACTGTCGCATCCCGTGGTGGCAACGACCCCGTTGCCACCAGTGCCACCTCCCAGGGCCGTGCGCTCAACCGACGCGTGACCGTCACGATGACCCAGGAGAGCTGATGCTTGACGGCTTCCAGTACGTCCTCGCCCAGATCGGTGTGGTCGTCGCCATCACCGCTCTGCTGGCGGGCCTCCTCGGCTGGCTGATCGGCCGCGGCAGCCGGCGGCGGACCGAGAAGTCCTTCGAGCGGGCGATCGCAGC
>PMBM01000010.1 GCA_003153855.1 Propionibacteriaceae bacterium | reverse complement strand
CCGACGGCCTCGACGTGCGCGGCTACCTCCATTGGACGTTCATCGACAACTTCGAGTGGGTCCACGGCTACGCCATCACGTTCGGGCTCGTCGCCGTCGACCGTACGACCTTCGAACGCACGCCCAAGCCGAGTGCCTACTGGCTCGGCCGCGTCGCGTCCAACAACGGCGCGGAGATCGCATGACGTACGCCTCCATCCACCCCGGCCAGACCTGGCTCGACACCAACGGCGAGCGCATCCAGGCCCATGGTGGGTCGCTGTTCTTCGAGAACGGCACCTTCTACTGGTACGGCGAGAACAAGGAGAAGACGACTCCCGGCAGCGGCAACTGGCACTGGGGAGTGCGTGCGTACTCGTCGACCGACCTGTACAACTGGGACGACCTCGGCCTGATCATCCCGCCCGTGCCGGATGATCCCGCGTCGCCCTTGCACCCTGCCCAGAAGATGGACCGCCCCCACATCATCTACAACGAGCGCACCCGGAAGTACGTGTGCTGGCTCAAGGTGATGGGGGAGGGCTCCCACGACACGCAGGCCTCGACGGTGCTCGTCTCTGACGGCTTCCTCGGACCGTACGAGATCGTCCGGAGCGGTCTGACGCCGCTCGGAATGAGCGCCGGCGACTTCGACCTCGTGGTCGACCCGGAGACGCAGAAGGCCTTCTACTACTTCGAGAAGGTCCACACAGACCTCGTCTGCGCCGAGCTGACCGACGACTACACCGATGTCAGCGGTGAGCACTCCCTCCACTTCCCTCACCCCAGCCCGCCGTTCACCCGAGAGGCTCCCGCGCACTTCGAGCGGAACGGGACCCACTACCTGGTGACCTCGGGCTCGACCGGCTACTTCCCGAACTTCTCCGAGGTCGCCAGCGCCCCCGACTACCACGGCCCCTGGACCGTGCTCGGGGATCCCCACCCGGACGATCCGACGCGGACCTCGTACCGTTCGCAGATCAGCTGCGTCTTCAAGCACCCGGTCGTGAGCGACCTGTACATCGCCCTCGCTGACCGCTGGCTGCCGCAGCTTCCCGAGGACATGCCCGACGTATACGAAGTGATGGCCGCCATGTCGCGCGGGGAAGCCCCGCCAAGCACAGGCTCCAGCGACAGGTCTGCCATGGCCGCCGGACTGGGCGAGAACACGGCCATCTCGGACTACGTGTGGCTCCCCATCCGGTTCGACGGCGACGTCCCGCGGATCGACTGGCTCGACGAGTGGCGAGTCGAAGACTTCGCCGACACCCTCGCGACCGACCCCCGTTCCTGATGAAAGCCAAGGCTGACGCCATGCGTACGTTGTTCGACCAGGGTTGGGAATACGCCCGAGCAGGCGTCGAGGACTGGACGCCCGTGTCGTTGCCCCACGACGCGATGATCCACGAGCAGCGCGACCCCGGACTGCCCTCCGGGCACAACACCGGCTGGTACCCCGGCGGTGCGTACACGTACCGCACCACGTGGATAGCTCCGGCGTCCGGGCAGCATGTGGCGCTCCTGTTCGAGGGCGTGTACCGGCTGGCGCGCGTCGTGGTCAACGGCACGGACGCCGGCGGCTGCCTGAGCGGCTACACCGAGTTCGAGGTCCCGATCGAGCACCTCCTGCGGTGGGGCGAGGACAACCTCATCGAGGTCCACGTGGACAACTCCGAGCAGCCGAACAGCCGGTGGTACTCGGGGTCGGGCATCTACCGCCAGGTCTGGCTCGTGGAGACGGGGGCTGTACGGATCGCGCAGGACGGCGTAAGGGTCGTCACGCGATCCGTTGCCGATCCCGCTGTTGTCGACGTCGAGGTCCAGCTCGACAATCCGGAGGGCGTCGCAGCCTGCGTGAGCGTGGAGCTGAGCGCGTCCTCCGTCGTCGTCGCCCGAGCCGATCTCACGGGGGACGCTCTGCATGCGGGCGGGATGCTCGCCGTCGCATCGCCACAGCCCTGGTCGGCGGACGAGCCTCATCTGTACGACTGCCTCGTGACGGTCACAGTCAGTGGCGATGTAGTGGACGTCAGCCGCTTCCGGATCGGCCTCCGTACGATCGCCGCCGATGCGACGCACGGGTTCGTCGTCAACGGTCGATCGGTCAAGCTGCGCGGGGCCTGTGTCCACCACGACCACGGTGTCCTGGGCGCCGCGACGTTCCGCGACGCCGAGTTCCGTCGGGCGCGACTGCTGAAGGCGCAAGGGTTCAACGCGATCCGCAGCTCCCACCAGCCGATGTCTCGTGATGCCCTCGACGCGTGCGACGAGGTGGGGCTCTATGTGATCGACGAACTGTGGGACTCGTGGCTCGCGCAGAAGACCGCCCACGACCTTGCTGACCGCTTCGCCGAGTTCTGGGAGAGCGACGTCGATGCCACCGTCGGCAAGGACCGCAACCACGCCTGCGTGGTCATGTACTCGACGGGCAACGAGATCGGCGAGAGCGCAACGCCCCAGGGCATCCAGGTGGCCCAGGACGTCGCCGCCCGTCTCCGTACGCTCGATCCCACTCGCCTGATCACGAGCGGGGTCAACCCGCTGCTGAACATGAGCAGCCTGAGGGGCAAGAACCCCGCCCTCGAGCAGAACCAGAAGGCGCCCGACCCGACCAAGAAGGCCAACCGGCTCCAGTCGGAGGGCTTCAACCTCCTCATGGGCAAGCTCGGCACGGGGATGACCCTGCTGGCTCGTCTGCCTGCGGCGGACCGGGCCATGCAGGGTGTGGCCTCGACCCTCGACGTCGTCGGCTACAACTACGGGACCGGCCGCTACTCGGCGGACGCGAAGGCGCACCCGGGCCGGGTCATCGTCGGCTCGGAGACGATGCCGTACCACATCGCCAAGAACTGGGCCCTGGTGGAGCGGCTGCCGTACCTCGTCGGTGACTTCATGTGGACCGGTTGGGACTATCTGGGGGAGTCCGGCATCGGCTCGTGGAGCTACGGCGACGAACCTGCCGGGATGCGCAAGCCGTACCCCTGGTCGGTCGCCGGGCCCGGGGCGTTGGACCTCCTGGGTCAGCCTGGTGCGCCCATGCTGTTGGCACGCGCCGTCTGGGGACTGGACGACGACCCAGCCATCGCGGTCCGTCCGGTCGACCGAGCCGCGGAGCCGGTGCACAAGGCGGTCTGGCGAGCCAGCGACGCCGTACCAAGCTGGTCATGGTCCGGCTGCGAAGGAAAGCCCGCCCGGATTGAGGTCTACTCCGGAGCCGACACCATCGAGCTCCTCCTCAACGGACGCTCGCTCGGACGCCGACCGGCCGGACGTCGCCACGGCTTCACGGCGCGTTTCACCGTTCCGTGGGAACCGGGAGAGCTGACGGCGGTGGCGTACACAGGCGGTCGCGAGATCGGACGCCGCACCCTCGCGGCCGCCGCGGGTCCCCTTTCGCTCCGCGTCACCTCGGACCGCTCCGACCTGACGGCGAACGGGCAGGATCTTGCCCACGTCCTGATCGAGGTCGTCGATGCCGCCGGCACCGTCGACATGGTCAGCAACGAGCCGATCACCGCAACCCTGACAGGACCCGGCACGCTCGCGGGCTTGGGCAGCGCCCACCCAGCGCCCCCTGGGCCGTACACAGACGCCGATGACCATACGTGGCAGGGGAGGGCGCTGGCGGTCATCCGGGCATCTCGAGAGGCTGGGCCGGTCACCCTCACTGTCACCTCACCGCTCTTCGGCAGGGCCTCCGCCGCGGTCGACCTGCATCCGATCTGAAGGAGACTGACACACGCGCGAGCCGCGAATTGTTGGCCAGCGATGGAACGTCCCTCGGCGATCAGGTGCCGCCGTGGCCGACCTGCGGTGACGTCAACCGCGGATCTGCGCGCTGCTGGAGCGGATCCGTAGCTGAGGTGTGAAGCATTCGTGCTTGGGCTGGGTGCGGCCTCCGATGCGTTCCAGGAGAAGGCGGATCGCGTTCCGACCGGCATCGGTACCGTGCTGGTCAACGGTGGTGAGCGACACCAAAGGGTGACTGGCGAGCTCGATGTCGTCGTAGCCGACGACGGACAGTTCCGAGGGGTCGAGCCCGGCGGCCGCAACCGCTCGGAGCACGCCGATCGCCAGGGTGTCGTGTCCGGCGAAGATCGCGGTCGGTGGGTTCTTGGAGGCCAGGAGAGCGTCCGTTGACTCTTGCGCTGCCCGCTCCGTGACCGAGGTGTAGTGAAGCATGGGCTCGAGGCCCGCCTCAGCCATGCGCTTGAGGTACTGGTCGCGCCTGAACACATGCGGTGCCTGATCGGTGGGGGGCTCGATCGTGAGGTGAGCGATCCGTGTGTGCCCCAAGCCCAGAAGGTGATCCATCACGAGGTCGGTACCGGCCTCGTCGTCGTTCCGTATCGTGTCGTAGGCGCTCGACTTGTCGTGCCGGCCAAGCACGACGACAGGAGTGTTCCGGGCAATACGCTCGATCCAGTCGCTCGGCACTTCCGAAGCGATGGCGATGATGCCGTCGACCTGCCGGTCGACCAGCGATTCGATGATCTCCTGCGCGGATATGCGCCCCAGTCCCGGGACGATGACGAGCTGGTAGGCCGACCCAGCTAGCTGCTCGGCGGCGCCGTCGATGACCTGGGTGTTGATGCCGTTGCCCACTTGTGGCGTCTCGAAGCCGATGGTGAAGCTCTGTCCGCGCATGACCCGCGCGGCGGTGCGCGGCCGGTATCCGAGTTCCTCGATCGCGTCCTCGACGCGCTTGCGCATCGCTGGGCTGATCCCGTAGGCGTTGCGAATGACCTTCGAGACTGCGCCGCGGGACACGCCGGCGGCTTCGGCCACGTCGCGGAGCGCCGGACGACGATAGGGCGGCGCTTCCACGGTCTCGTCCGTCATCGCACGCGCTCCTTCTTCTCGCTCTCCTGAAGAGATGAGGCGGTCAGCATCAACTCCGACAGCCATGAGATCGCATCATCACCCATTTCGTCAACCAGTTCACAAGATGCTGAGTTCTCATGGGGGTCACTGCATCTTGTCCACTGCTCCCGCGGACACGGAGTCCAGGTCGGGAGCACTCGTGCCTGGCGTGGGTGCACCCCGCGATGCGACCGAGGAGGAGTCGGATCGCGGTCCGTCCCGCGTCGGTTCCATCCTGGTCGCCGGTAGTCGGGGAGACCAGGGTGGCGGGTCAGCTCGATGCCGTAGTAGCCGACGCATTCGCCGGCAAGCAGGCTCAAGGGAGGCGGTCATCAACAAGTTTGCGAACCAGGGCGGTAGGCGCCGCGGCGAGCCCGGCGGTGCCTCACCGGGCCCGAGTGTGAACCGATCAACAAACTTTCGTAAACCGGTTGACACAGTCGTGGAGCAGGCTTAGCCTTTTGCCTGACGAGGAGCACCGGTGAGGATGTGTAAACCGGTTGACGCTCTAAGCAACCTTACAGGGAGGTAAGCAATGACACACCCACACCCAATGAGAACAGCGGTCGTCGCGATCCTCGCGGGGTCCGCACTCGCCCTCACCGGCTGTGCAGGTCCTGCGAGCAATTCGCCCAACGCAAGCGCCGCGCCGGTGGAGATCACCTACATGACGTGGAGCGACGCGACCGCGACCGCCCAGGCCACCAAGTTGATCGCGGCGTTCCAGGCCGAGAATCCCAACATCAAGGTCACGGTGGACGCCAACCCCGGCGGTGCGGACGGCGACAACCTGGTGAAGACCCGTCTGGCGACTGGTGAGATGTCGGATGTCTTCCAGTACAACTCGGGCTCCCTGCTCCAGGCACTCAACCCGACGTCCACTCTCCTGGACCTCTCCGGCGAGTCTTGGGCTGCGAACGTCGACGACAACTTCAAGGCTTCCGTGACCTCCGGGAAGGGGATGTACGGCGCTCCGACCGGAACGGTACAGGCCGGCGGGATCATCTACAGCAAGAAGATCTACGACAAGCTCGGCCTGAAGGTTCCCACTACCTGGGCTGAGTTCATGGACAACAACAAGGCGATCAAGGCTGCCGGCATCACACCGGTCTTCCAGGCGTATGGGGATTCCTGGACCTCGCAGCTCATCGTCCTTGCCGACTATGCCAACGTGGCATCGTCGGATCCTGCGTGGGCCAGCTCGTACACGGCGAACAAGCGGACATTCTCGACTTCGCCGGCGTTCGACAGCTTCCAGCACCTGCAGGATCTGCACGACGCGGGTTACTTCAACAAGGACTTCGCCTCCGCAAAGAACGACAATGCGATCAAGGCTCTGGCCGACGGAACTGCTGCCCAGTACCCCATGCTGACGCAGGTGGCACTCCCCAACCTGAAGCAGAACTTCCCTGCCGCCCTCAACGACTTCGGCATCTTCCCGGTTCCTCCCACTGATGCCGCGAATGAGGCGCTCACGTTGTGGGAGCCGAACGCGTTGTACATCCCGAAGTCCACCACGGGAGCGAAGCTCGATGCGGCGAAGAAGTTCGTCGCCTTCTTCAACTCCGACAAGGGCTGCGCGCTGCAGAACGAGACCGAACCGGGTGGCCCCTACGCGATCAGCAGCTGCAAGCTGCCGTCGACCGTGGCGCCGATGGTGACCGACGTTCAGACCTGGGTTACCAAGAGCAAGGCCGGCCCGGCCCTGGAGTTCCTGTCGCCGGTCAAGGGCCCGAACCTCGCCAGCATCTTGGTCGAGGTGGGAAGCGGAATCACGCCGGCGAAGACTGCCGCGGCAGCCTACGACCAGGACGTGAAGAAGCAGGCGCAGCAGCTTGGCCTGCCCGGCTGGTGATCCAGCCGTTGAGCTAGAGCTCTAGGAGTCAGTCCATGCAAGCAGGGGCGACGGATCCCCCTCCGTCGTCCCTGCTTCGTTAGGAGAACACAACTATGTCTGTACTCACGACGAATGAGACGACCGCAAAGCGGTCATCGCCGCAGCAGCGGCGGCCCATGAAGACCCCCTATCCCACGTGGTTCCACATTCCTGCGGCGATCCTGTACATCGTCCTGTTCGCGATCCCGACGTTCGCATCGTTCTACTTCAGCTTGACCCGCTGGACGCTTTTCGATGTGCACTTCATCGGCCTAGACAACTTTGTGCAGTTCTTCCAAGAACGCCAGCTGGTCCAGGGCTTCATCGACACGTTCATCTACGCGGTCGTCACGTCGGGCTCCAAGGTGGTCCTCGGCTTTGCGCTGGGGATGCTCTTGACCGGACCGATCATCGGGCGCGGGTACCTGAGATCCGTGATCTTCTTCCCGGTACTGGTCTCCACGATCGGTGTGGGCCTGACGTTCTCGGTCCTGCTTGACCCATTCAACGGAGTGGTGAATCAAGTCTTGGCCACGATTGGCATCCAAGGGCCAGGGTGGCTCACCGATCCCAAGATGGCCTTGCTCACCGTGGCCGCCATCGACATCTGGAAGGGTCTGGGCATCGCCACCCTGATCTACATTGCCGGGATCGTCGCCATTCCTCAGGAGTACTACGAGGCCGCGAAGGTGGACGGCGCCAGCTCCTGGGAACTGTTCCGAAACATCACCCTGCCGCTGGCGCGTCCGGCGACTGTCACGGTCGTGATCCTTTCCCTGATCGGCGGTTTACGGTCGTTCGACCTGATCTGGGCAACCACCGGTGGTGGCCCAGGCTTCTCGAGCGACGTGATCGCATCCGTGATCTACAAGCAGTACCAGGCCGGCTTCTACGGCCTGTCCACCGCCGGCAACGTCGTGCTCTTCCTCGTCGTCGCAGCCATCGTGGTGCCCCTCAACATCTTCCTGAATCGGAAGGGAGCAGCAGAATGAGAGCTGAAGCCGCACGCAGTCGCCTGGTTGGCACCCTCGCGATCGTGGTGTCAATCGTTGTGTTCATCGTTCCGTTCATCTTCATCTTCCTGACTGCGTCCAAGACGATTCAGGAAGCCAACAAGCTGCAGTTCACGCTCCCTACGAAGTGGGCGTTCTGGGACAATCTTGTCACCGTCCTCGACACCCGCAACGGAGTCGTCCCCCGCGCTTTCCTCAACAGTGTCATCCTGACTGTGGTCAGCGTGGCCCTGATGGTTGTGCTTTCCGCGATGGTCGGGTACGTGCTGCAGCGCAAGAAGTCGCGGTGGAACTCGGTGATCAACTTCATGGTGCTTGCCGGTCTCATCATCCCGCCGGCGGTGGTACCAACAATTTGGGT
>PMBM01000026.1 GCA_003153855.1 Propionibacteriaceae bacterium | reverse complement strand
CGTCGAGGACGGCCTTGAGGCGCTCCTCGGTCGTGCTCTCCAGATCCACGTCCTCACCGGCCCAGACGATCGTCGAGTCGGTGCCCTTGAAGTCGAACCGCTGGTGCACTTCCTTGGCGGCCTGGTTGATGGCGTTGTCGACCTCCTGACGGTCGACCTTGCTGACGATGTCGAACGAGCTGTCGCTGGCCATGACTTCTCCCTTCCTGGGTCTTGCGACCCTACAGTGCCCCTGCGCGTCCCAAGGCATGCGCTGCGGAGGCGTTGCCCGCGGCGCCGGCGGTCGCGATGTCGTCGCCCAGAATCACTGCGGACAAGTATCCCGCGGCGAAGGCGTCACCGGCTCCGGTCGTGTCACGGACCTCGCCGACCGGGACGACGGGCACCTCCAGCCAGTGGCCGTCCGGCGGCCGGATGGTCGTCGGCGCGGAGCCGTGCTTGACGACGAGTGTCGTGTACGGGAGGAAGTCGGGCTCCTCGAGACCCAGGAACCCGGCTTCGTCCGCGTTGGCGATGAGGTGGTCGGGCGCGACGTCGCTGAGAAGGGCTCGGATCCGGTCCCGCCCGTACGTGCGAAGCGCACCGACGCTCGAGGCGTCGATGCTCGTGGCGACACCTCGCGCGCGAGCGCGCTGCAACGCATCGACCGCGCTGGTCGCGATCGGCTCGGCGCAGAACCCGTACGCAGGGACGTGCAGGACGGCGAGTCCGTCGAGCCAGCCGTCGGGAACCGTCTCGAGCAGGATCGACGACCCTCTGTTCGGCACCATCGTCCGCTCACCGCCCGGCTCGACGAGGATGACGATCGCGCCCGTACAGCCACGGCGCTGGACGCGTACGTCCACCCCGACGCGCTCCAGTCCTGCGACGAGACCGTCACCGGTCGCGTCAGGCCCGATGCAGCCGAGGTAGCGAGCCGGGACGCGTCCGAGCTGGGCCGTCGCGGAGGCGACGTTCGATGCACTCCCGCCGCGGGTACGGACGATGTCGCCCGCCGCATCCGTACCGATCGCCAGCGGCTCGGCGAGCGTGACGACGATGTCCTCGACGAGGTCGCCCAGCGACCCCAGGACGCCGGTCACCAGGCGGCGGCGATCTGGCCGCCGAGCGCGACGTTGCCGAGGTAGATCTCGACGTTGGTCGCCTCGGACGCGCCGTGCGTGGCGGTGTGGAAGAAGTCGAGCAGGAACGGCGTCACGTCGTGGCCGTGGATGCCCTGCGCGTCGGCGGCGGCCAGCGCGTCGGCGAGCACCTGTGCGTGCAGGTCGGCGTCCAGCTGGTGCTCGACCGGTACGGGACGGGCGACCAGCACGGCCGCCTCGATCCCCAACGCGTCGCGGGCATGGGCGATGGCCGTCACCTCCGCGGGCGTGTCCACCCGGAACGGCGCCGGGAAGCCCGAGTCGGCGATGTAGAAGCCGGGGAACGCGTCGGTGCCGTAGCCGAGCACGGCCACGTTGAGCGTCTCGAGGCGCTCGAGCGTGGCACCGACGTCGAGGATCGACTTCACGCCCGCCGACACCATGACGACGGGGATCTGTGAGAGTGCGACGAGGTCGGCGGACTCGTCGTACGTCTGGGACGCGCCGCGATGTACGCCTCCGAGGCCGCCTGTCGGGAAGACCTTGATGCCGGCCCGATGGGCGAGGAATGCCGTCGCCGCCACCGTCGTACCGCCGCTCGCCCCCCGCGCCATCGCCACAGGGAGGTCCCGGATCGAACACTTGATCGCGGCGTCGTCGAGGCTGAGGGTGCGCAGCTCGTCGATGCTGAGGCCGACCGTGACCTTGCCGCGAAGCACGCCGACCGTCGCCGGCGTCACGCCCTGGTGGCGGAGGACTTCCTCGGCCGCCACCGCCACGTCGAGGTTGCGCGGCCGCGGCAACCCGTGCGTGATGATCGTCGACTCCAGAGCCACGACGGGCCGTCCCGCAGCAAGAGCCGCAGCAACCTCTTCAGACACGTACGAATCCATGCTCCACGTCCTTCCTGGAGCATCCTTCCACGGGTGCCGGTTTCTCAAGGGATGTAGGCGTTTCGTCACCTCCCTCGCCAGATTTGCCGCGGGACGTGACAACTTGCCCACATCCCTTGAGAAACCGACAGGGGCCTCGGCGCCATCCGCGGAACCGGATATCCCTAGACTTTGCCCGATGCCTGTTCCCTCGCCGTACGCTGCTGCGCTCGCCGCCATCCCGGTACGGGAGGCGGTGGTCGAGGTGCTCGGCTCGACGGTCCGCTACTGGGAGTACGGCCCGACGGACCGGCCCGTCGACCTCCTGCTCGTCCACGGCTTCCGCGGAGACCATCACGGGCTGGAGCCGATCGTCTCGAACCTGCCGGGGCTCCGGATCGTGTCGCCGGACCTGCCCGGCTACGGCGTGTCCACGGCGATGCCGAGGAAGCACACGATCGCGGCGTACGAGCAATGGCTGCGCGCGTTCGTCGAGGCTCTCGGCCTCGTCGGCACCCCGGTGCTGGGCCACTCGTTCGGCTCCATCGTCGTCTCCCACGCCATCGCTGCGGGCCTCGTGCCGCGCGCCGTGGTCCTGGTCAACCCCATCGCTGCCAACGCCACCTCCGGTCCGGACCGGATCATGATGCCGATCGTCAAGCTGTACTTCCGGATCGGCCGCGCCCTGCCCCATCGCGCCGCCGACTTCTGGCTCGCCATCCCGCTCGCGACGAGGATCATGAGCTGGAAGCTCGCGAAGACCAAGGACAAGACGCTGCGACGCTGGATCCATGAGGAGCACCTCCGGTACTACTCGGGCTACAGCGACCCGAAGACGCTGTCCGAGGGGTACGAGGCCTCCGTCTCGACGGACGTCATGGCCGTCGCGGCGAACCTCACCATGCCCACCTTGATCGTGGCCGGTGCGCTCGACAACATCGCGCCCCTCGTCCATCAACGCGAGCTGGTGAAGCTCCTGCCCGACGGCAAGCTGGTCGTCATCGAGGGGGTCGGTCACCTCGTCCACTACGAGGCGCCGGCAGAGGCGGCAGCAGCCATCGTCGCGTTCCTCGGAGCCCACGCGTGAGGATCCTGGTCGACTGCCGCTACGTACGGGTCGACCGTCACGACGGCATCAGCCGGTACAGCGCGCGGATCACGGAGGCGCTCGCGGCGCTCCACCCCGTGACCATGCTCATCCACGACGAGCGCCAGCTCGCGATGTTGCCCGACCTTCCGTGGGAGAAGATCGAGGCGCCGACGTCACTCCTCGAGCCGCTCGTCGCGCGTCAGGTGAACAAGCTCCACCCCGATGTCGTGTGGACCCCGATGCAGACGATGGGCGCGTTCGGGCGACGGTACGGCTTCGTCAACACCGTCCACGACCTCATCTACTACGTGAACCGCACCCCGCCGCGCGACCTGCCATGGGTCATCCGCGTGGTCTGGCGGCTGTACCACCTCGCGTGGTGGCCCCAGCGGCTCCTGCTCAACGCAGCCGACGAGGTCGTCACCGTCTCGTACACGACGAAGGCCCTCATCGCCCGGCACCACCTCACCCGCCGTCCGGTGTCCGTGGTGAGCAACGCGTCCGACCCGCCCGTCGGCGTCCAGTCACGGACCGCGCCTGCCACCCGGATCCTCGTCTACATGGGCTCGTACATGCCGTACAAGAACGTCGAGACCCTCGTCGCGGGGATGCACCAGCTGCCCGGCTACACGCTGCACCTGCTCGGGAAGACGTCGCAGGAGGTACGAGCCCGGCTGGCGCCCCTCGCGCCCGAGGGCTCGCTCGTGTTCGACGGGCCGGTGAGCGACGAGGAGTACGCCGCAGCGCTTGACGGCGCGACGGCCCTCGTCCACGCGTCGATGAACGAGGGCTTCGGTATCCCGCTCGTCGAGTCGATGTCGCGCGGGACGCCCATCGTGGTCAGCGACATCCCGGTCTTCCGGGAGGTCGGGGCCGACGCCGCGCTGTACTTCACGGCCGACGACCCGTCGGGCTTCGCCGCAGCAGTCCGGGAGCTGGAGGCGCCGGGGGAGTGGGCTGTACGGTCGGCTGCCTCTCGCGAACGGGCCGCGCACTACTCGTGGGAGGCGTCGGCGGAAGCGCTGCTCGCCGTGCTCACGCGCGTCGCCGCTGCTCGTACCACACGCTGAACCTCCCCTGAGAGAACCACAGCCTCTTCTTCGCCTGGCGTCTGCAACCTCGCCGCTACCGCGTTCGTACCCCCTGTGACACGACGGAACAGTCGCGGACAGGAGTGGTCATGCGCAGCGAGATGGTCGACGAGGTCAGGGATTTCGAGGCGCGCCGGGCGGCCGAGCTGCGCGCGCGGAGGCCACTGCCGTCCGAGCGCTGGTCGGCGCTGTACCCGGTCTCGGTGTGGCTCCACCGCGCGCGACGTCGCGTGCAGTGGTGGCTGCATCCCGCGCGCTGGACGAGGGAACGGTGCGCGGAGACCCTCCCCGTAAGGATCCGCGAGCACTCGTCCCTCCTGCGCAGGAGGCTGGGCTCCGACGAGATCGACCTCCAGGAGAACAAGGTCGTCAACCTGCGCCTGGCGTCCGCGCAGGTGGACGGGATCCTGATACGGCCCGGTGAGACGTTCTCGTTCAACCGGGTGGTCGGGAACTGCACGCCTCGCAAGGGTTACGTCGCAGGCATGCGGCTGCGCAACGGCCGCGCGATCAGCGGCGTCGGCGGAGGCATCTGCCAGCTCGGCAACCTCATCCACTGGCTCGCGCTGCACAGCGACCTCACGGTCGTCGAGCGCTCGGAGCACTCGTTCGACCCGTTCCCCGACAACGGCCGGGTACTGCCCTGGGGGACCGGGGTCAGCATCGTCTACAACTACGTCGACCTCGTGCTCCGCAACGACACCGAGTCGACCTTCCANNCGTCGGCGACGACCACTTCCGCGCGAACCAGCTCCGTCGCCGAGTCATCGACAAGGCAACAGGCAACCAGGTCGGCGACGAGCTCGTCCGCGAGAACTGTGCCCTCGTGAAGTACGTTCCCACCGCCGTCGACATCATCGAGCTGGCTGCCTGAGGCCGACCCACGGACTTCTCGGGCATATGAGCCTTCAGAGCTCGGCTCGTGCACGAGATCCCGAAGTTCTCGGGCATATGGGTGCCCGGACGAGCCTCGTATGCCCGAGATCTCCGGGCTGCCTCGAATACGGATCCCCGAGGCCGTCATAAGCCCGAGATCTCCGGGTCCCGGAACCTCCCGGGTCCTAGGGTCAGCGCAGGCGCGCGTCCAGGTCGGCGATGCGGCCGACGAGGAGCTCGATGAAGGCGGGTACGTCGACGTCGAGGGCGACGTGGGTGTTGGGGGTCTGCTTCCAGACGTCCTTGAGGTCGGCGACGGTCATGCCGCGGGTCAACGTGCCGGCGGTCTCCACGCCGACCCAGCAGTGCTGCGTGGTCACGAGCTCGGGCTTCACGACCGCTGCGACGGCAAGCGAGTCGTGCTGGGCCGTGGCGTCCGACCCGTTCTGGCTCATGTAGAACGAGCCGTAGAAGTCGACCATCCCCGCGATCGCCGTGCCGACGGCGCCGGCGTCCGCGCCTCGGAGCGGCGCCCAGTCCGTACCGGCGAACATCGCCTTGTGGGTCACGTCGAGGCCGACCATCGTGACGTCGACACCGGCCGAGAAGACGCGTGCCGCGGCCTCGGGGTCGAACCAGATGTTGAACTCGCCGGTCGGGGTGTGGTTGCCGGTGATGTGGACTCCGCCGCCCATGATGACGAGTCGGTCGAGCTTCGCGTACAGGTCGGGCCGGGTCGCGGCGAAGAGCGCCACGTTCGTGAGCGGCCCGATCGCGATCAGCGTGATCGGCTCGGGGTGGCTCTCGACGAGGTCGACCAGCAGCCCCAGCGCGCCCCGCGGGTCCGAGCCTCGCTCCGGTACCGCCAGCTCCACGCCGCCGAGCCCGCCCTGGCCGTGGATCGTCGGGTCGCCGAGGTCGGCCTCGAAGGCCAGGGCTCGAGCAGCGCCGGCGCCGACCGGTACGTCGTCACGGCCGAACAGGTGCAGCAGCTTCAACGCGTTGCCGGTCGTGTTCTCGATGCCGGTGTTACCGCCGACGGTCGTGATGCCGAGCAGGTCGATCTCTGGGCTGGCGCACGCCAGCGCGATGGCGATGGCGTCGTCGATGCCCGGGTCCGTGTCGATGATGACCGGGATGGCCACGCGTGCTCCTCAGGCAGTCTTGAGCGCCGCGGCCTTGCGCCGCCTCGCGAAGAGATCCATCGACGCCAACGTCAGCGCGACGATCGTGATGATGTACGGGGCCATCTTGGCAAGCTCTGACGGGAAGCCCGCGACACCGAGGCGGTCAGCCATCGCGTCGGCGAGCCCGAAGATCACCGCGGCGACCAGCGTCGGTACAGGCTTGGCCCGTCCGAACGTCAGCGCGGCCACCGCGATGAAGCCGCGGCCGCTCGACATGCCCTGGTTGAACGACCCCAGGTTGGCCATGGAGAGCTGAGCACCGGCGAGACCGGTCAGCACACCGCACAGCAGGATCGAGATCAGCTTGACCCGCGTCGCGTTGATGCCCGCGGCAACCGCCGCCGGCAGGTCCTGACCGACCGCGCGGAGGTGGACGCCGTACCGCGTGCGGTACAGCAGGAACGCGTACAGCGGTACGCAGATCAGTGCGAGGTACACCAGAAGCGTCTGCTGACCCAGGATCGGGAGCGTGAACTTCGGCAACGAGGACCGGACGCTCTGCGGCGTGCCGCCGGGGTTGCCGTACAGCAGCTGCAGGGCGAACACCGACGCGCCGGCCGCCAGCATGTTCACGCCGATGCCGACGACGATGTAGTCGGCTTTCAACCACAGCGCGAACACGGCGTAGATGGCGCTGAGCAGCAACGACGACGCCACCGCGGCGATGACGCCCACGAGAGCGTTGTGGGCCGCGGCGCCGACGGCGATCGCCGAGAAGGCGCCGATCAGCATCATGCCTTCGAGGCCGATGTTGAGGATGTCGCCCTGCTGAGTGATGGCGCCGCCGATCGAGGCGAACAGGATCGGTGTCAGATAGGTCAGCGTGGCCGCGATGAGCGCGACGCTGAAGACCGTGTGAAGGACGTCGTTCACTTCACGCTCCCTTCGACGGTGGTGACGCTGGTGTCCGGAACAGGCGCGGCCGTCGTGGCGACCTTCCTGCGACGCGCCCAGTTCCAGGCGAACGTCGCCGTGATCATCAGCACGATGAGGCCGAGGATCACGTCGACGAGAGGCTTCGGTACGTCCGCGTTGGACTGCATCGAGCTCGACCCGGCCAGCATGTCCGCGTAGAAGAGCGCCGCCACGATCGCGACCCACGGGTTGAGCCGGGCGAGGAGGGCGACGGTCAGCGCCGTGAACCCGTACGACGGCGAGAAGGTCTGCAGGAACCGTGCCGTGGAGTTGGGGCCGATCACGTACAGGGCACCCGACAGTCCGGCGACCGCACCCGAGAGCGTCATGACCTGCATGCTCATCGTCCGCGGGTTGACGCCCGTGTACTCGGCGAAGCGGTTCATCTCCCCGAGCTCTCGCACCTTGAGGCCCCACACGGACCGGGTGAGGACGAGGCCGAGGATCACGACGATGACGATCGCGAAGATGATGTCAGGGGTGAGGCTGTACTCCGCGTTCCACACGGGCAGCATCGCGTTGGAGCCGAGCTTCTTGGATCCCACCGACCCGTACGACTTGTCGACGAACGGGCCTGTCACCAGGTACTGGGTCAGCAGCGTCGCGATCGAGCTCATCATGAGCGTCGTCACGATGATGTTGACGTTCCAGAAGGCCAGGAGAGCGCCCGGGATCCAGCCCCAGATGCCGCCGATCACGAACGCGACGAGGAGCACCAGCAGGATGACGACGATGCTGGGCAGGGACGAGTTCTTGAGCGCGATACCGGTGAGCGCGCCTGCGAGCGCACCCACGTACAGCTGGCCCTCTCCGCCGACGTTGAAGAAGCCAGCCCGGAAGCTCACGATGACGGCCGCCGACAGGATCATCAGCTGCACGGTGTGAGCGAGGAGCGCCCCGATCCCGTACGGCGTCGTGAGCGACGAGAGGAACAGCTCGGAGTACGCGGTGGCGGGGTTCTTGCCGAGCAGCGCGATGATGATCGCGCCGATGACGAGCGCCGCGACGACGGCCAGGATGGGCTGTGCGGCGTTGGTGAAGATCGTCTTGATGACCGTGCTGCCGGTCGACCGGGTCGGGAAGGCCTCCTCGTGCGTCGGCGCCTCGGCCACGGGCACGACCGGCGCTGGCTTCTGGAGCTCGTCCGGGATGCCGTCACCGTCGAGGTCGGTGGAGACCAGCTCAGCCTTCTCGGCATGGAGCGCGTTCGCCGCAGCGATGGCTTCCTCGTCGACCGCCTGTCCGCCCATCGCGAGGCCGACGGCGATCTCGGACATCGAGTCGTGGGTGAACTCGTCGACGATGTGGCCGCGGTGGATGACCAGCAGGCGGTCCGAGAGGCTCATGACCTCGTTGAGGTCCGCAGAGACCAGCAGTACGGCCGCGCCCCGGTCCCTCGCGCTGACGAGGGCGCGATGGACGAACTCCATAGCGCCGACGTCGACGCCGCGTGTGGGCTGCGACACGACGAGCAGCGGCGGGTCCGACTCGAACTCGCGGGCGATGACGACCTTCTGCATGTTGCCGCCCGACAGCGACGCCACCGGTGTCGTGGGGCTGGCGCCGCGGATGTCGAACTTCTTGATCAGACCGGCGGCGAACTGGCTGAGCCCGCTCAGGCTGAGCCAGCCGGCCCGTGCGACCGGCGGGTAGAGGTGCGTGGCGCCGACGTTGTCGGCGACCGACATGCGCGGCGCTGTACCGACGTGGTGGCGGTCGTCAGGGATGTACGCGAGGCCTGCGTGACGCCGGGCGGCGATGGACGCCTTCGTGATGTCCTCGCCTTTGAGCTTGACCGAGCCGAAGGAGGGCTTGTCGAGACCCGCGATCGACTCGAGCAGCTCCGACTGTCCGTTGCCGTCGACGCCGGCGATGCCGACGATCTCGCCCGCACGTACAGAGAGGCTGACATGGTCGAGCGCGGTGACGCCGCGGTCGTCCACGACGGTGAGGTCGGCGACCTCGAGCACGGTGTCGCCCGGGTGGGACGGTGTGTGATCGATGCGCAGCAGGACCTCGCGGCCCACCATCATCGTGGCGATCCGCTCCTTGGTCAGGCCGGCCGCCGGAACCGTGTCGATGACGCGGCCGTCGCGGATGACGGTCACGACGTCGGCGATGGCGAGCACCTCGTCGAGCTTGTGAGAGATGAAGATGACCCCGACGCCGGACTTCGCCAGCTCGCGGATGACGACGAACATGTCGTCGGTCTCCGACGGCGTCAGGACAGCCGTCGGTTCGTCGAGGATCAGGAGTCGCGTCTGGTGGGACAAGGCCTTCAGGACCTCGACGCGCTGGAGCTCGCCGACGCTGAGCTCGGAGGTGACCTCGGTGGGATCCACCTCGAGGCCGAACTGCTCGGAGAGCCGCTTGACCTCGGCCTCCATGGCCGCGGTGTCGAGCTGGCCGGTCTTGGTGATCTCGCGACCGAGGAAGACGTTGGCCGCGACGGTGAGGGAGCCGACGAGCTTGAAGTGCTGGAACACCATGCCGATACCGAGCGCGGCAGCCTGCTGCGGCGTGGTGATCGACACCTCATTGCCGTCGTAGATGATCGTGCCGGAGTCCGGGAAACCGGTGCCGTTCAGCATCGACATGAGCGTCGTCTTTCCGGCGCCGTTCTCGCCGACCAGCGCATGGACGCGTCCGGGCAGGACGTCCAGGTCGACATTGTCGTTGGCGACCAGCGTGCCGAACGTCTTGGTGACGTGGCGAAGCTGGAGAAGCGGAGCAGTCATGAAGCTCCCTCAGTGGGCTCAGGACAGATGCCAGGGGCCGGGCCGAAGCCCGGCCCCCACATCATGCACGGATGGTCAGCTGATCGTGGTCGGAACGACGATCTTGCCGTCAGAGACCTGCTGGGCGTAGTCGGTGATCTTGGCCTGGATGTCCGTCGGGACGATGTTGCCGTTGTCGGCGAAGGTGAGGCCAACCCCACCGTTCTTCAGACCGTAGGACGTGGTGGAGCCGTACGCGAGGGTGCCCGCGTCAGCGGCGGTGACGGCGGTGTGGATGCCGTCGCCCACGTTCTTCAGCATCGAAGCCAGGATGAAGCCCTGGTAGAGCTTGTTCTGGTTCGAGTCGACGCCGATCGCGTAACGCTTCGTGTCGGAGGCGGCCTTCAGGACGCCTGCACCTGCGCCACCGGCGACCTGGTACACGACGTCAGCCTTGTCCTGTTCGTACATGGACTTGGCGATCGAGTAGCCCTTGTCGGAGTCGGTGAAGTTACCCACGTAGCCGACCTTGACCTGGATGGTCGGGTCGACGGTCTCGACGCCCTTCTTGAAGCCGCCAACGAAGTCGTTGATGACGGGGATGTCCATGCCGCCGACGAGGCCGACGACCTTGGAGCCGGTGGCGTTCGGGAACTTGTCCTTGTTCGTGGTGGCGAGGGCGGCCAGCACGCCGGCGAGGTACGAACCCTCGTTCTGCTTGAACGTGATCGACGCCACGTTCGGAGCGGTCACGACATCGTCATAGATGATGTACTTCTGGTTCGGGTACTTCGGCGCGATCTCCTTGAGGATGTCGGTCATCTGCGACGTACCGACGACGACGATGTCCCACTTGCCCGAGACCGACTCCGTGTTCTGCTTCCACTGCGTCGGGTTGTTGGCGTCCGACTGGATCGTCTGGGTCTTGTGGCCCTCCGCCTTGAGCTTCGTCATGCCGGTCTCGGCACTGTCGAAGAAGCTCGCGTCGCCGAGGGTTCCGTTGATGACGCTGACGACGGAGGAGAGCTTCGCGGTGGCGCTCGCGCTACCGGAGGGGCTGCCCGTGCTGCTCGATGACGAGCAGCCCGTGAGTGCGAGGGCAAGGGCGGAGGCGGCCGCCAGGCCCAGCTTCAGTTGGCGCTTCATGTGTGGCATTTCTCCTTGTGGACTGTGGCCGGTGAACCGGCCGGGTGGTGAATACGGGACCAGCCTCTAGGCGGGACCCGGGCTCTTGGACAGCTCGAGGTGGTGAACCACCTCGTCGCGATGGGGCATACCCGCGGTGGCTCCGAGGCTCTGCGTGGACAGGGAGGCGGCGACGACCGCCATACGTGCGGCGGTCAGCACGTCGGAACCGCGTGCAAGCTCCGCGGCGAGGGCGCCCACGAAGGTGTCGCCCGCACCGGTCGAGTCGACGACGGTGACGGCGGGGGGAGTGATGAGCGTGACCGTCCCGTCCGTACAGACGGCCGCCCCCCGCGGGCCGAGCGTCGCCACGATCACCTCGGGTGCTCCGGCCCTGGCCGCAACGTCGGCGATGTCGTCCAGCCGCTCCGGAAGGGCGATGCCGAGCACCGTCTCGTACTCGGTCTCGTTGACGACCAGCACGTCCGTACCGGCGAGGAGGTCGACCGGGAGCACCTGTGCGGGCGCGGGGTTGAGCACGAACGTCCCCGTACAGGCGACGCGTGCTGCCTGTACGGCGCTGAGCGGGATCTCGAGCTGGCAGACCACGACGTCAGCGGCATGTACGGCCTCGCCGGCGCGCTGGATGTCGGACGACGACAGCTTCGCGTTCGATCCCGCGACGACGATGATCGAGTTCTGGCCGGCCGCGTCGACCATCACCAGCGCACGTCCGGAGGGTCCGTCCGTGAGGGCGAAGGTGGACACGTCGACGCCTTCGGCGCTCAGCGCGTCGGCGAGGATCTGTCCCGCCGCGTCGTCGCCGCGCAGGCCCACGAACGAGACGGCGGCGCCCATGCGGGCGGCCGCGTGCGCCTGGTTGCTGCCCTTGCCGCCGGGGCCTTCGGAGTACGAGGTCGCGAGGAGGGTCTCTCCAGGTCGGGGGAGGGTCTCGGTGACGGTCACGAGATCGAGGTTGGCGCTACCCACTACGGCCACGCGCCCGCCGGCGACCATACGTTCCTCCCCGTGCGCCTACGAGCAAGATCTCAGCGCCCCTCGGTGCCCGAGTCAATCGGGGGGCGAGGGGGCAGTCAAGCGGGCCCGGCGTGCCGCAATGAGACTGTGACCTTCGCCTCGCCACCGCGGGGAATCCGGCCCGCCGACCGACCTCAGGAACGCAGTGCCGCGGCCGCGATCGTGACCATCGAGCGGTAGCAGTTCTCGCGCTCCTCGCTGGTGAGATCGGCGCCCGGCGTGACCAGGTGGTCGGAGACGGTGAGCACGGTGAGCGCCTGCTTGCCCTCCGCCAGCGCGACCGCGTACAGCCCGGCAGCCTCCATCTCGACAGCCAGCGTCTGCAGGCCGATGAGCTTGCCCATGCTGTCTGGGTGGCCGCCGTAGAAGTGGTCGCTCGCGAAGACAGGACCCACGTGGTAGCGCACTCCGTCGAGCGCCTCGGCGGCGTTCATGGCTGCCCGGAGGAGGTACGGGTCGGGCGCGAGTGCGAGCGTCACGCCCGGCACCGTGAGCGACGGTACCGACGAGTTCGTGTGCGCTGCCGACGCGATGACGACGTCGCGCACCTCGACCGCCGTGCTGATGCCGCCGGCCGTGCCGACCCGCACGATGCGCTCGACGCCGTAGAACCTGTACAGCTCGGTGGCGTAGATGGACAGCGACGGCAGACCCATGCCGGACGCCATGACGCTCATCGGCGTGCCGTCGTACGTACCGGTGAAGCACTGGATGCCTCGCACGTCGGAGACGAGCACGGCCGCCTCGAGGAAGTCGTTCGCGATCTTCTCGGCGCGCCGGGGGTCTCCGGGCATGAGAACGAGCGGCGCGATCTGTCCGGGCTCGGCGCTGATGTGGGGCGTAGCCATGGTGGTGCGTCCTTCCTAGGGAACCTCGGGCACAGCCTAGAGAAGTCTGGAGTGGTCGTGTGACATGGCGCGGATGCGAGGGGGGTATCGATTCGGCAGCCGCAAGAGGTGGCTGCTAGTCTTTCGGCCGCTGGTTCGCCAGCTTNNTGTAAAACCGTCGGCTCAGCCTACGTAGGTTCGAACCCTACACCTGCCACCACCTCGGCCCGAGACCTGAAACGGTCCCGGGCCGTCGTCGTTCCAGGGCCTCGTCGCACGCCTGACGATGCCGCGTACGAAGGGGTGCTCGCACCGATTCGCGGGCGAGGACGGGGGTCGTGTATGTTGGTCCGGCGGCTGGCCCCTATAGCTCAGTCGGCAGAGCGTCTCCATGGTAAGGAGAAGGTCTGCGGTTCGATTCCGCATGGGGGCTCCACGGCGGGATAGCTCAGACGGTAGAGCAAACGGCTCATAATCGTTAGGTCACGGGTTCAAGTCCCGTTCCCGCTACACATTGGTACTGCAACAGACACCGAGGGATGAGAAATGGCCAAGAAGGGCTCCGAGATCCGGCCCAAGATCACGCTCGCGTGCTCCGTCTGCAAGGAACGGAACTACATCACCAAGAAGAACCGGCGCAACGACCCGGATCGTCTGGAGATCAAGAAGTTCTGCCCGCGCTGCGGCGTGCACCAAGCTCACCGCGAGACGCGCTGAGCTCACCCAGCTTCACGACGGCCGGATCCCTTGCGGGTCCGGCCGTCGTGCTGTGTCCTCGGGCTACGACTTCATGACGGCGACCGGCGGGCTGGTGTCCATGGCCACCTGCCAGAGGACGATGACGTCGAAGGGGAACGGTACGTCCCTGGGAGTGCCGCTGACGTCGACCTTGACGTTCAGCAGCCACGAGGCCTTGTACGTCACCATGACCACCGAGAGCCGCAGGTCCTCTGTGGTGATGGTCGAGGACTCGAACTTCGCGGTGTAGACGATGGTGTCGGGGATGACGGGCTCCTTGGGGCTGGGCTCGATGTTCTGAGGGCAGCCGTCGGGCTGCAGCTCCTTCTTCCCCAAGCAGGCGTTGACCGCGGTCCTCACCGCGTCCAAGGCCGCTTGACGGCCGGCCGGCGTCAGCTCCAGCTTCACTGCGCCGATGATGGGCGCCTCGTCCGAGCTCCTCACGATCAGCGTGCTGGGAGAGGTGAAGCTGATGTAGGGGCTCTGGGTCGACAGCTCGTACGTCCCGGGGAAGGCCGGCAGGCTGTCGATGTTTTCGGGCACCTCCTGGCCGTTGATGAACAACGGGATCCCCGACGCGCGCAGCGACCCGACGCCGATGCGTCCCGGGTCGTCGCGGATCACCCACTGGCCCTCGGAGAAGGCCGTGGTGAACGCGGTGGAGACCGCGACGTCGCCGATCTTGTACGTGGCCGTGACCCGCTGGGTGCCGTTCAGGTCGCTCAGCCCGGCCTTCACGCTCACGATGGTGAACGGGCTCAGCTCGTTGCTCTTCTTCAGGACCGCGTCGGTGAGCAGGACTGTGGTCGTCGGCTGAGGCGACAGGTACGAAGCGGCCTTCTCCGCATCCCCGCGCGCGATCGCCCCGAGATAGGCGTCGACGACAGCGTCCGCCGAGGTCGGCACCTGACCTGTGAGCACCGCGAGCGTCAGGCCCAGTCGACCCGTCTGGCTGAGGATCGCGGCGGACACGAGGACCATGGCGACAGCGAGCGCCAGCCCGGTCGTGAAGGGTGCCCACGGGGCCACGCGGACGTGGACGACGTCGTGGCTGACAGCGCTGGCCGGCGGCCAGGCGCCACCGCTCGCGAGGAGCGGCTCGGCCAAGGACGTCGGTACGGGTTCGAGCTCGTCCTCGTCGTCGAGGGAGGGCTCCGGCGTTCCGCCGGCGGGCAGTGACGCGCCCGGCTCGAGCGCAGGCTCGCGCTCGCTGAGCGTGATACCTCGTGGCCACTCGCTCTCGCCGATGACCTTCTCGCGCCACGACGTGGGTTCGGGCGGATCGGCAGCCAGGGGGACGGCGTCCCAGTCGACCTCGTCAGCCACCGGCCCGTCGTCGTCGCCGACGGCACCGGGCTGCCAGGAGTCCCAGTCGAACTGCTCGAACTCCTCCTCGCCCTGGTCGCCCCTCTCGTACAGCTCAGAGCTGACCACGCGTACGGGCGTGGGGATCGAGGCGGCCGCGCTGTCGGCGCCGGCCGACGGCCACGCAGGGGTCGCGGGACGCGTGCCGGCCTCGCCGGGGTCCTCCATCGACATGCCACGAGGGTACCGTCGGAGGCGTCACGGGCCGATCAGGCTGGCCCGTACTGTCCGCGCTGCCGGTCTCGGGCGCCACGGCGGCTTGTGCTGACTTGGCTCACCCCCGTTGAATGGGCTCGTGCCCATCACCGAGAACCATGTGGGTCGGACGTACCCACCGACGGAGCCCTACCGGGTGAGCGCCGCGAAGATCGCCGAGTTCGCCGCCGCCCTCGGCGACGAGAACCCCGCGTACGCAGGCGAGACCCCCGACGCGCCGCCCACGTTCGCCGCGGTCCTGGGCGCGGCCGCCTGGGACGCGCTCTTCGCCGACCCGGAGCTCGACCTTTCGCTGCAGCGGGTCGTCCATGCCGACCAGACGTTCGTGTGGCACCGTGCGCTCCGTACGGGCGACACGGTCACCGGGGTGCTCGGCATCGACAAGGTGCGGTGTCGCGGCGCCATGGAGATCGTGGGCGTGACCGTGCGCTTGGCGACCCTCGACGGCGAGCCCGTCGTCGACTCCTCGTCCACCTTCGTGCACACGAGGGCGGCGTCATGAGCGTCGCGAGCGTCGAGGTGGGTACGAGGATCGGCGAGCTGACCGTCTCGCTGACGCGAGCGCAGCTCGTACGTTATGCGGGCGCCTCCACGGACTTCAACCCGATCCACTGGAGCGACCGTGCGGCCACCGCGCTGGGGCTGGACGGGGTCATCGCGCACGGGATGCTCACCATGGGTACGGCCTTGCGCGTCGTCACCGACTGGGTCGGCGACCCGGGAGCCGTCCGCCGCTACTCCTGCAGGTTCACCCGGCCCGTCGTGGTGCCGGACGACGACGACGGCGTCGAGGTGCGCTGTGTCGGCACGGTCAGCGCCGTCAACGAGGACTCCGTGACCGTGACGATCGAGGTCACGTGCGCCGGCGAGAAGGTGCTGGGCGCGGTGACGGCCGAGGTGTCGAGGGGAGCGATGCCGTGACGAACATCAACCTCATCAGCGGCCCCGCCGGCGGGGAGATGTGCGACGTGGTCAGCGCCGTGTACGAGTCGGCGCCGGCTCCGGAGCCCACGTCGACTCGCCTGGCCGACCTCACCACGCTGCGCGTCGGGGGTCCGGCTCGACGGATCGTGATGGCGCGTACGAGCGACGAGCTCGTGTCGAGCGTACGGGACGCCGACGCGCGGGGGGAGCCTGTCCTCCTGCTGGGTGCCGGATCCAACGTGGTCGTGTCCGACGACGGCTTCGACGGCGTCGTGGTGGTCGTGGGGACACGTGGTCTGACCGGCGAGGTGTCCGACTGCGCGGGGGCCTTCATCACGGTCGCTGCGGGCGAGCCCTGGGACCGCGTGGTCGTCCACGCGCTGGCACAGGAGTGGATCGGCTTCGAGACGCTGTCCGGGATCCCGGGCTCGACAGGCGCGACCCCGATCCAGAACGTCGGTGCGTACGGCGCGGACGTCTCGCAGACGATCGCCCGTGTCCGCACGTGGGACCGCACCGTCGGGAAGCACGTCACGTTCGCCGCGTCGGACTGCGGCTTCGGCTACCGGTCGAGCAGGTTCAAGGAGGAGCCGGGTCGCTACGTCGTCGTCGACGTGAGCTTCCAGCTCGAGCTGGGGCCCCTGTCGGCGCCCATCCGCTACGCCGAGCTGGCCTCGGCCCTCGGCATCGAGGTCGGCCAGCGCGCCCCCTTGGGACGCGTTCGAGACGCGGTTCTCGCGCTGCGCCGCTCCAAGGGCATGGTGCTCGACGCCCAGGACCACGACACCTGGTCGGCCGGGTCGTTCTTCACGAACCCGCTGCTGCCCGCCGAGGCCGCCGCGCGGCTGCCCGATGGAGCACCGCGCTACACCCAGCCCGACGGTACGGTGAAGACGTCGGCGGCCTGGCTCATCGAGCACGCAGGCTTCGGCAGGGGGTACGGATCGGGCCCCGCGAAGCTGTCCGGCAAGCATGCGCTGGCGCTCACGAACCGCGGCGAGGCGACCGCGGAGGACGTACTGCGTCTGGCCCGTGACATCAGGAAAGGTGTGCGTGAACACTCCGGTGTGACGCTCGATCCTGAGCCCGTACTGGTCGGCTGCGACCTGTAGGACGGACCTCGCCGGGTTCGACTCGGCGCGGCAAACCCCGTACACTCACACTCTTGGTGGACAACTCCACGGTTGGCGCACGCCCTCCGTCGGACGAAGCCATCGAAGGGCAATAGCTCAATTGGCAGAGCAGCGGTCTCCAAAACCGCAGGTTGGGGGTTC
>PMBM01000102.1 GCA_003153855.1 Propionibacteriaceae bacterium | reverse complement strand
TCGAGCGGGTGGTTGATGAGCAGCAGCTCCAGCATCCCGCCCTGCGCCTTGGCGGCGACCGGGCTGGACAGCTGGGTGTTGATCTTCATCCCGGGCATGGCCTCGAGCGTGCAGGATGCCTGCGGCTTGGGCATGCCTCGCCCGTTGCCCATGTCGGGCACCTCGACCATGCACTGGCGACAGGCGCCGACCGGGTCGAGCAGCGGGTGGTCNNGCGGCGCGGATCACCAGCGTGCCCTTGGGGACGCTGACCTCGATGCCGTCGATCGTCAGGGTGATCGCCTCGACCGCCTGCTCGACGCTGGTGTCCTTCGTGGTGACGGTCATGCGTGAGCTCCCGTGGTCGCAGGAACGGAGAAGCGTGCGCTCAGCTCGTACGGCAGCAGGTCCCAGGCGGGCGTCTTGTAGCCGGCCTCGAACTCGCTGCGGAAGTGCTTCACCGCGCTGGTGACGCACGCGACGGCGCCGTCGGCCAGGGCGCAGAACGACTTGCCGCCCATGTTGTCGCACAGGTCGAGCATCTTCTCGATGTCGCCCTCGCGCGCCTTGCCGGCCTCGAACTTGCTGAGGATCTGTACGAGCCACCAGTTGCCCTCGCGGCACGGGGTGCACTTGCCGCAGGACTCGTGCTTGTAGAACTCGACCCAGCGGAGCGTGGTCCGTACGACCGAGGTCGTCTCGTCGAAGATCTGCAGCGCCTTCGTACCGAGCATCGAGCCCGCACCCGCCATGCCCTCGTAGTCGAGCGGCAGGTCGAGGTGCTCGGCCGTGAGGATCGGGGTGGACGATCCCCCAGGCGTGAAGAACTTCAGCTCGTGACCGTCGCGGATGCCTCCGGCGAGCTCGAGCAGCTCGCGCAGCGTGATGCCGAGCGGTGCCTCGAACTGGCCGGGGTTGGCGACGTGGCCGGACAGGGAGTAGATCGTGAAGCCCTTCGACTTCTCGGTCCCCATCGAGCCGAACCAGTCCTTGCCTCGTCCGATGATGCTGGGGACAGAGGCGATCGACTCGACGTTGTTGATGACGGTCGGCGACGCGTACAGGCCGGCGACGGCCGGGAACGGGGGACGCAGCCTCGGCTGTCCGCGGCGGCCCTCGAGCGAGTCGAGCAGCGCGGTCTCCTCGCCACAGATGTACGCACCGGCGCCGGCGTGGACGACGATCTCGAGGTCGAAGCCGCTGCCCAGGATGTTCGTCCCGAGGTAGCCGGCGTCGCGCGCCTCCTGCACGGCCTGCTGGACGCGACGGATCACGTGCAGCACCTCGCCGCGGATGTAGATGAACGCCGTGTGCACGCCGATCGCGTACGAGGAGATGATGACGCCCTCGACCAGCGTGTGCGGCGTGGCCATCATGAGCGGGATGTCCTTGCAGGTTCCCGGCTCCGACTCGTCGCCGTTGACGACGAGGTACTTCGGGTTCGGGTTGTCCTTGGGGACGAAGCTCCACTTCATGCCGGTCGGGAAGCCTGCGCCGCCTCGGCCGCGGAGCCCGGAGTCCTTGACCTCCGTCGTGACCTCGTCGGGGGTCATCGTGAACGCCTTGCGGAGCGCGTCGTAGCCCCCGGTCTTCGAGTACGCGTCAAGCGTCCAGGACTTCTCGTCGGCCCAGTTCTTGCTGAGGACGGGTGTGAGGACGTCGGTCACTTCGCGGTCCCCTCTCCTGGCTTGGTGGCCTTGCGGCGCTGCTTCGGGGGAACCTTGGCCTCAGGAGTCTCGACGGCCC
Organism: Propionibacteriaceae bacterium; assembly: GCA_003153855.1. Taxonomy (GTDB): domain Bacteria; phylum Actinomycetota; class Actinomycetes; order Propionibacteriales; family Propionibacteriaceae; genus Fen-668. The sequence goes on along the minus strand of PMBM01000102.1, from coordinate 1,914 downwards.
CGGCGGCAGCTTCCTGCGCCTGGGCCGCGGGCTCGGTGGGAGCCTGCGTAGGCGTGGACGACCCCGCCTTCGGTGACTGGTTGGCGTCGCTCGGAGCCGACCAGCCCCTCTCCTCGGCGATGCGCAGGCCGAGCAGGGACGGTGCTCCGGCGCTGGGGCCCTCGTTCGCGCGACCGTCGGGGAAACCGGCGATGACGCGCTCGGCCTCTCGCCAGCTCGTCAGGGTCGCCCCACGGGTGGAGCGGACCTCCTGGCCGGCCTTGAGGTCGTCGAGCAGGACGATCGCCTTCTCGGGCGTCATGTCGTCCATGAACTCCCAGTTGACCATCATCACGGGGGCGAAGTCGCAGGCCGCGTTGCACTCGATGCGCTCGAGCGAGATCTTGCCGTCCGGCGTCGTCTCGTCGACCCCGACGCCGAGGTGCTTCGACACCGTCTCCAGCAGCACGTCGCCGCCCATCACGGCGCACAGCGCGGTCGTACAGACCCCGACGTGGTGCTGACCGGCAGGACGCCGCTTGTACATGGTGTAGAACGTCGCGACACCCGAGACCTGCGCGGTCGTGATGCCGAGCACCTCCGCGCACGCCTCGATGCCTTTCGGTGAGATCCGGCCGTCGACGGACTGCACCAGGTGGAGCATCGGCAGCAGCGCTGACCGCGGCTGCGGGTAGCGGCTCGCGAGGTCGCGCAGCTCCGCGTACGTCGTCTCGTCGATGCTCGTCGACTGGTCCGCCAGGTCGACCGACCCCGACTCGGGGAAGTAGCTCTCGAACTCGTGACCGCTCATCGGTCGACCCCTCCCAGCACCGGGTCGAGGCTGGCGACCGCCACCACGACGTCGGAGATCATCGCTCCCTCGCACATCGCCGGCGCTGCCTGCAGATGGTTGAACCCTGGGTCTCGCATGTGGACCCGGTACGGTCGCGTACCGCCGTCGGAGACGACGTGGCAGCCGAGCTCGCCCTTCGGCGACTCGATCGCGGCGTACGCCTGGCCTGCCGGCACCCGGAAGCCTTCGGTGACCGTCTTGAAGTGATGGATCAGAGCCTCCATCGACTCGCCCATGATGTGCTTGATGTGCTCGTTCGAGTTGCCCTGGCCGTCGGCGCCGACCGTGAGCTGTGCGGGCCAGGCGTACTTCGGGTCCTCGACCATGACCGGCGCGCCGGTGGTCTCCTCGAGCCGGTCGTAGCACTGCTCGACGATCTTCAGCGACTCGCTCATCTCCGCGAGCCNNTAGCCGCAGTACGGCTGCGACTTGCGCAGGTCCCACGGGTAGCCCGCGGCGCGGAGCACAGGCCCGGACGCGCCGAAGACCATGCACTGGGTCAGGTCGAGGGTGGCGACACCCTGCATGCGGCCCTTGAAGATCGGGTTCTCGTTGCAGAACGCGCCGTACTCCCACAGGTGCTTGTGCAGCCAGTCGATGACGCCCTTGAGGCGCGGCAGACCGTCGTCCGGAAGGTCGATGGCCACGCCACCGGGCCGGATGTACGCGTGGTTCATGCGGGTGCCGCAGACGGCCTCGAAGAAGTCGAGGATCATCTCGCGCTCACGGAAGCCGATGGTCATCATCGTCAGCGCGCCGATCTCCATGCCGCCCGTACCGACCGCCACCAGGTGGCTGGCGATCCGGTTGAGCTCCATGAAGAGCACCCGCAGCACGTCGGCCCGCTCCGGGACCTTCATGTCCAGCAGCTTCTCGACGGCCAGGCAGTACGCGACCTCGTTGAAGATCGGGGCGACATAGTCCATGCGCGTGACGAACGTGGAGCCCTGCGCGAAGGTGCGGTACTCCATGTTCTTCTCGATGCCGGTGTGCAGGAAGCCGATGCCGGGGCGCAGCGAGGTGACGGTCTCGCCGTCCATCTCGAGGATGAGACGCAGGACGCCGTGCGTCGACGGGTGCTG
>PMBM01000108.1:1567-5471 GCA_003153855.1 Propionibacteriaceae bacterium | reverse complement strand
TCGGTGACCATCTGGCTCGCGCTGTCGTCGTTCGTGATGATCGTGCTGGTTGGCGTCGCGGTGGACCTGTCCGGGCAGGTGTACGCGCAGCAGCATGCCCGGGACATCGCCGCGCAAGCTGCACGTACAGCCGGACAGCAGATCGACGCGGCTCAGGGAGTCCGAGGGATCGCTGCGCAGACCAACACGACGCAGGCGATCGCGGCCGCGAAGGCGTACATCGTTGCTGCTGGACTGTCGGGTGAGGCGACGGTCACCGGCGGTGGCGCGACGATCACCGTGACGGTTGCGGACACGTACGAGACGAAGTTCCTCTCGATCATCGGTCTGCAATCGATGCGCGTGACGGGCACGGCGGAGACACGGGTCGTACGGGTCGTGGGCGGAGTCGAACGGTGAGCGGCTCCGTCATCCGGCAAGCCCGACCGCCATCACCGCCCCGAGAGCGAGCCAAGGCGCGAACGCCAGCACGCGATCGCGACGCGCCAGCGCCCACGCGATCGCCAGGATGCAGCCGGCGAGCAACGCGTAGGCCACGGCGGCCCACGACACCAGCACCGTGGCGGCTCCGATGATCGCTGCCAGCTTGACGTCGCCGAAGCCGAGCTCGCCGCGTCCGACGAAGTGGATGACTCCGAAGCCGCCGGCGCTGACGAGGGCGGCGAGGAAGGCGTTGGGCCCCGCGGACGGGTCACTTATCCACATGGTGAGGGCGATGCACAGGACCGTCCAGATCGCTGTCGGGAGCAGGATGCGATCGGGCAGCCGGGACACGTCCACGTCCACCGCGGCGAGCCACGCGAAGGCGGCCGAGAGCGGTAGCCAGAGGGCCAGGATCGGCCACGGGCCGTTCCCGAGAGACCAGGTGAGCCAGCCCCACGCCAGGCCAAGGAATGCCAGCCACCACAAGGGTGGATGGGATCTGGGGGCCTCGTCGGGGCGCCGGTGCCGCAGGCGCATGACCCGCCGGAAAATGAGCACGGCGACGACGTCGCCTGCCACCACGGCGAGGAGCACCAGCCAGAGCATCGCGCCTCCTTGTCCGACCCAACTGTGTCCCATGCGAGGGTTCATCGCCACTGCTGGACTGGCGTCGGCTGGAGTTATGCACAGGGTCGCTTGCGTACGGCCATCGCGGCGGTTTAGGAATGGTGGAGACATTCACCACTCGCCACCCCACGAGGTCACCATGTCGCAGCTCACGACACCCCTGCGGAGCGTCCCCGGACGGGCGCCATGTCCACGATGAGGCGCGCCCTGTCCGGCGTCGGCGCCGCCACCGGCCTCCTGGCGCTGCTCGTCGGTGCGCCCTTGGCCCTGTACGCGTGGGGCAAGGTCGGCCTGCTGGCCGGCATCGACTGGGCGCACGCCTTCTCGGTGCCCGACGACGGCCGCCTCATGCTCGGGCTCCTGTCGGTCGTGGGCTGGGTCGCCTGGCTGGTGCTCGCCGTCTCCATCGTGGTCGAGCTCGTCGAGGTGATCGACCGGGTGCGTGCGGAACGTACGCAGCGGCCGCACCGGCCCGTGTCCCTGCCGGGGCTCGACCTTCCCCGGCTCGTCGTGCGCGGACTGGTCGTCAGCGCCGTGACGGCCGTTCTGGGGCTGGGGCTTCCCCGGATCGCTCCACCCGCGGTGGCGCAGACGGTNNGTGGCTCCGATGCCGGTGGCGACGCTGCACGTCGTAGCGCCGCACGAGAACGTACGGACTCTTGCGAGCCGCTACTACGGCGATCCCGGCCAGTCGCAGCGAATCGTGGCTGCGAACCCCGACCTGATCCGGGACGGCGACCACCTGGGCGTCGGCTGGCGGCTGCTCATCCCCGGCGTCGCGTCGTCCGACGGCACGAGCGCGGTCATCGTGGCCCGCGGCGACACCCTGTCGAAGCTCGCCGCCCGTTACCTCGGAGACGGGAACCGCTGGCCCGAGATCTTCGCGCTCAACCGGGACGCCGTCGAGAACCCGAACCTCATCCACCCCAGCTNNGCGCCGAGCGCAGAGGCCGAGACCACACCGGACGCCGTCGACGAGTCGCCCGAGCGCAGCCTGTCCGCGTCCCAAGCGCTGGCGCTCGGGGTGATCGGCACGGTCGGGGCGGGTCTGGCCGCCGCCGTGCTGCGTACGATCCGTCGCCGACGCGATGTACAGCTGGCGCTGCGCCCGCCCGGACGCCGGATCCTCTTCCCTCCGGCCCCCACGATGCTCGTCGAGTCGGCCCTCGCGGTCGTGGGCCTGAGCGCCGCCCCGGCCTCACCGACCACCCCAGCTTCGGGAGAGNNACCTGTCCGCCTGGGGAGAGGACCTATCCCGATCGGGAGCGCATCTGGCCGGCGTGGGACGGCATCTGCCACAGCGTGCGGACACAGGCACCTCCGTACAGAGCGCTCACCACCCACGGCGGGCGGTTCCCGACACCGCGTGGGCCACGGTGACGTCGGGGTTCGCCTCGGAGGGGCCTGTCCCGCTGGACCTCGAGGCGCACCGCTTGGTCACGCTCGATCTCGGCGACGACGAGACGACGTGGGGTACGGCTTGTGCGTGGGCGCTGGAGCTCGCCTGCGGTCCCGACGCCACCAGTGAATCCCCTAGCCAGGCCACGATCGTCGCCGTCGGGCCCATCGGGGACGCGTTGGCGGCTGCGTCGCTGGACTCCATCGTCTGGATCCCCACGGCCCGATCCGGGATCGACGACCTCGTCGCGACGGTCGCCCGGCAGCGCGCTGAGCTGGAAGCGTCCGGGTGGAGCCTTCGCGATGCCCGGCTCGATCTCGACGCAGCGAGTGCGTGGTGGCCGCGCGTGTACGTGTTCGGAGCGGTCGACGTCGAGTCGATGCGCCGTCTCGAGTGGGCGTTGGGCGGTGCGACCCAGACAGCGGTCTCGGCCATCCTCGTGCATGGCGAGTCCGACGGCGGTGCCCTGACCAGCTTCGGAGCACGCTTCACCGGGACCGCCGACCGCGCGCTGCTGGAGCCCGACGACGTGACCGTACGCCCGGTGTCCCTCTCAGCGGTCGGCACCGTGGGCGTGGTCGAGCTCCTGCGTACGTCCGGGAGCGACGACACCGTCCCGGCCCCCTGGTACGACCTCGAGGACGAGCCCGACAACGAGCCCGACAACGTCCTCTCGCTTCTGCCTCGCCTCGCTGGATCCATGAAGGAGGTCGTCGACGTGGGCGACGACAGTCCGGGAGTCACTGACTTCTCCCACCCGACACTCATGCTCCTCGGACCGATCCAGCTGCTCGGTGCAGCCGGACCGCCACCCGCGCGAGCCGAACGCTCGTGCATCGAGTACTGCGCGTGGATGGTCGAGCATCCCGGTGCGACGGCCAGCCAGATGTCGGCGGCGCTTCTGGTCGCTGAAGGCACGCGGCGGTCGAACGTCAGCCGGCTGCGAGGCTGGCTCGGCACCGCCGAGGACGGCACCCCTTACCTGCCGGAGGCGTACACCGGCCGGCTGTACCTGGAGCCGCTCGTCAGCTCCGACTGGCAGCGGCTCCGGGCGCTCATCAGCCCCGGCATCAACCGCGTACCGGTTCCGACACTGGTCTCGGCGCTCAAGCTCGTACGGGGCGCGCCCCTCGCTGATGCCGCCCCCGGACAGTGGCACTGGGCCGAGGAGCTCCGGGCCGACATGGTCAGCACGATCCGCGACATCGGCGCGCGGGTGGGAGACGCGGCCCTCGCTGACGGAGACATCGACCTCGCGCGCTGGGCCGCCGGGAGGGCACTGGTGGTCGCGCCGGGCGACGAGATCCTCATGCGGCTGAGGCTTCGCACCGAGCATCGCGCCGGCAACCGCCCCGACGTCGAGCGCATCGTGCTCCAGCTCACCCGCCACGCCCGCGTACTGGGGATCGACCTCGACGACGAGACCGTACGAGCGATCCAGGAGGCCATCGAAGG
>PMBM01000108.1:0-1562 GCA_003153855.1 Propionibacteriaceae bacterium | reverse complement strand
GTCCTCGTGGCGATCGTCTTCCTCAGCTCGCTTGTCGCGGCGCTGTCGTGGAGCGGTACGGCTGTGGCCTCGCCGCCGCACGGTCACGACGGCCAGCCGGACTTCGGCCCGAACGTCAAGGTCTTCGACCCGAGCATGCCGCTCGCCGACATCCAGGCTGCCGTGGACGCGATCAAGGACAAGCAGCTCGACAACGAGATGGGCACGGACCGGTACGCGCTGTTGTTCAAGCCCGGGACGTACGGCACGGTAGACAAGCCGTTGATCATCCAGGTGGGGTACTACACCGAGGTCGCCGGACTGGGCCTCAACCCGACCGACGTCACGATCAACGGTCACGTCGACGTGTACAACCGGTGCCTGACACCGGACAACTGCATCGCGCTCGACAACTTCTGGCGCTCGGTGTCGAACCTCACGATCAACGTTGCGGGCCTTTCCGACTGCCGCTCCTCAGGCGACTTCTGGGCCGTCTCGCAGGCAGCTCCGATGCGGCGCGTCAACGTCGTCGGCAACTTGACACTGATGGACTACTGCACGGGCGGCCCGCAGTACGCGAGCGGTGGCTTCATCGCCGACTCGAAGACCGGGACCATCACCAATGGCTCGCAGCAGCAGTTCTACGTGCGCAACAGCACCATCGGAAAGTGGTCGAACGGCGTCTGGAACCAGGTCTTCTCCGGCGTGGTTGGCGCCCCGGCCGAGTGCTTCCCGGCGGCGGCGACATGCGGTGGCAACCCGTACACGACGCTCGCCACAACCCCGGCGAGCCGTGAGAAGCCCTATCTGTACGTGGATTCGCACGGCTCCTACAACGTCTTCGTCCCGTCGGCCACGACCAACTCGTCCGGCGCCTCGTGGGCGAACGGTGCCACGCCTGGGCGCTCGATCCCGCTGTCGAAGTTCTTCGTGGTCAAGCATGGGGACTCGGTCCGTGAGATCAACCAGCAGCTCGACCGCGGCATGAACCTGCTCCTGACTCCGGGCGTATACGACGTGGCGCAGACCATCTCGATCCACCGGTCGGACACGGTCGTGCTCGGCTTGGGGATGGCCACGCTGACGGCCGTGAACGGTGCGGTCGTCATCGACGTCTCCAACGCGCAGGGCGTCGACCTGGCCGGCATCACCGTCGACGCCGGGGTCAAGAACTCGCCCGTGCTCGTACGGATCGGTGACGAGCACGGGCGCCACAGCGACCCCCGGAACCCGACCGCTCTCCAGGATGTGTTCTTCCGGATCGGCGGACCGCACGTCGGCAAGGCGACGGTCAGCTTGGAGGTCAACGCCGACAACGTGATCCTCGACGACATCTGGTCCTGGCGCGCCGACCACGGCGTCGACGGGTCCGTCGGCTGGACCACAAACACCGCTCGCAACGGCGTGATCGTCAACGGCGACAACGTCACCGCGACNNACAACGTGATCTGGAACGGCAACGGCGGCAAGGTCGTGTTCTTCCAGAACGAGCTGGCCTACGACGTGCCGAGCCAGGCCGCGTGGATGGAGGCCCCGGGCGTCAACGGCTGGGCGGCGTTCAAGGTGGGCAACCGCGTGAGGAC
>PMBM01000107.1 GCA_003153855.1 Propionibacteriaceae bacterium | reverse complement strand
GACACGTCCGACGGTGAGCGGCCTCGGCGTCGTGCCGAATGCTCCGAGCAGGTCGATGACCAGCCCGCCGACGACCTGTCCGAACAGGGGCAGGATCACGGTCGCCGAGGCGCCGATCCGTGGCAGCAGCACCATGTTCATCGTCAGGAAGATCAGCCCGCACAGGCCGCCGACCCAGATCCACCACGGCTGTGACTCGGCCGTCGCCCGTAGTGGCAGTGGGGTTCGCGTGGCCAGCAGGACGATCCCGAGCCCGACCGTGCCGACGCCGAACGACACCAGCGACGCGAGCAGGGTGACCCCGATGTGGCGGGCGAGCCTGGTGTTGACGCCGGTCTGGATGGGGATGATGGCGCCCACGACCACGGCGAGCAGGACAGCAACCAGCGTCACGACGCCACCCGAAGTGCGAGCACGATCACCATTCGGCGAAGCTGCCGTCGTCGTACCGCCAGGTCGGGTTCGACCAGCCGGTCCATGCGGCCGCAGCCTTCCGTACAGCCGACTCGTCGATCTCGATCCCGAGCCCGGCGCCGGTCAGACGCGCGACCGAGCCGTCCGCGTAGTCGAAGACGCTCGTGTCGACGAGGTAGTCGAGCACCTCGGCGCCCACGTTGTAGTGGATGCCGATGCTCTGCTCCTGGATGACGTGGCTGGCGGTGCAGAAGCCGATCTGCAGCGATGCCGCCAGGCCGATCGGGCCGAGCGGGCAGTGCGGCGCGAGCAGGGCGCCGTACGTCTCGGCCAGAGCGGCGATCTTGCGCACCTCGGTGATGCCACCGGCGTGCGAGAGGTCGGGCTGCACGATGCTGACGCCGGCGTCCAGGACTCCGACGAACTCCTGCCGCGTGTACAGGCGCTCACCGGTCGCGACCGGGATGCTCGTCGCGGCTACCACCTGCCCGATGCGATGGCTGTTCTCGGGGACGACGGGCTCCTCGATGAACATCGGCCGGAGCGGTACGAGCTCGGCAGCGAGCCGTACGGCGGACGGCAACGAGACGCGTCCGTGGAAGTCGACGGCCACGTCGCGATCGGGTCCGAGCTCCTCGCGGGCGGCAGCGACCCGGGCCAGGACGCCGTCGATCTCCCGGGACGTGGCGAGGGGGTTCATGCGTCCGGAGGCATTCATCTTCACGGCCGTGAGGCCGGAGGCGACCCGCTCGGCGATCTGGTCGCGGATCTCGTTCGGCTCGTCGCCGCCGACCCACGCGTACACGCGAACGCGGTCGCGGACCGGTCCGCCCAGGAGCTCGTGGACAGGGGCGCCGAGCGTCTTGCCCTTGATGTCCCACAGCGCCTGGTCGATGCCGGCCACCGCCGAGCTCAGGATGGGACCGCCACGGTAGAACGAGCCGTTGGACAACGTGCGGTGGTGGTCCTCAATGCGCGACGGATCGGTGCCGACCAGCAGCTCTTCGAGCTGGCCCACAGCCGCAGCCACGGTCTCGGAGCGCCCCTCGCACGTCGCCTCGCCCCACCCCACGACACCGTCGGAGGTCTCGATCCTCACCAGCAGCCACCGCGGCGCGACGAGGAACGTCTCCACACGGTCGATGGTCACCATGCGCCAAACCCTACGGCGTCGGTCTCCCTCCCTCACGAGCTGTCGGTTTCCCAAGGGATGTAGGGAGTTCGTCACCTCCCATGGCAGATCTGCCATGGGACGTGACAAGTTGCCGACATCCCTTGGGAAACCGACAGAGTCGGGCAGCGCCTCCGCCGTCACGCGACCGCTAGAGGCGACCGTTGTCGCGCAGAGTGATCAGCGACTCGATCGTCACCCAGCCCCGCCACTCGGGGGTGGTGATCGGGGTCCAGGACTCGAACCCGAAGCCCCAACCGCCGTCGGGCTGCTGAGCCGCTTCGAGCGCGTCGAGGTGCGCCGCGATGAGGTCGGCGCTGAAGAGCCGACGAGCCAGGCTGTGGGGCCGCGGCGCGAACGCCAGTGGCGGGTGCACGTCGCCCTGGGCGCCAGGCTCCAGGGAGATGTGGGGCAGCATCATCGGGCCGATGCGATCCCAGGCCGCGTCGGCCCTGGCACGATCCGGGACCTCCTCGAGGAATGCCAGCATCGCCCGCATCTCGTACGGGGATGTCTCGGTGAGCGCCTCGATCCGGTCCCAGCAGAACTGGGTCGCGGCGCCCATCCACGGGTGGTGGACACCCAGCCGGTACAGGCTGGCCACCAGGGCGCCGGTCGGGTTCAGTGCGCTCGGGTTGCCCGGGGTCGGCTGCCACCACGGCCCGCGCGGGTAGCGGAGGACCGACGGCAGCACGAACGGGACCCCGCCGTCGGGACCCGTGATCGCTGTCAGAAAGTCGAGGATCGCCGGCAGCATGTCGGAGTCGCGCGCACCCGCCTCGTGGAGCACGAACAGGGCCACGTCCGCGGGGATCGGCTGGCTGTCGGGTCCGCGGAGGTCAGGCTCGAGGCCGTGTCCGAAGCCGCCGTCGGGGTTCTGGTACGGGCGCAGCGCCTCCACCACGCGCCGCGGGTCACCGCCTCGAAAGAGGTGGTCGAACCGCAGCCGCTCGAGCAGCCGCGCGTGGAGCCACAGGAAGTCCTCGGCAGAGTCGATGGACACCATGTGCTCGTCCTACACGATCCATCCTCGTCCGTCGAGCCTTCCGAGGGCCTGTCGGTTTCCCAAGGGATGTGCCAAAACCTGCACTCCCCACACCAAATTCGGTGTGGGGAGTGCAGGTTTGACTACAGCCCTTGGGAAACCGGCAACCCGCCGAGCCGAACGGGGATACGGCGTGGTCCGAAGTGGCCCGGCACGGCGTCGTACCGACCGGGGAGCCTGGTTCCGCAGCTGGGGCAGCACCCGTCGGGCGCGACCCGGTAGCCGAGCAGCTCGTACCGGTCGCGCTCGATCAGCGCCAGGTGGCACGCCGAGCAGTACGTGACCTCGCCTGGCGAATAGGAGATGTTCCCCGTGTACACGTGGTGCAGGCCCTCGCCGAGGAGCACCTCGCGGGCGCGGATCAGCGTCGAGCCCGGTGTCGGCGGTACGTCCCGCATCCGCCAGTCGGGGTGGAACGCCGTGACGTGGTGAGGGACATCGGGGCCGAGCTCGGACATGACCCAGCGGCCCATCGCATGCAGCTCGGCGTCGGAGTCGTTGTAGCCGGGGATGAGCAGTGTGGTGATCTCGACCCAGACGTCGGTCTCGTGGACGAGGTAGCTCAGCGTGTCGAGCACCGGCCGCAGCTTCGCACCGGTGATCTTCTCGTAGAAGTCGTCCGTGAACCCCTTCAGGTCGACGTTCGCGGCGTCCATCACGGAGAAGAAGTCGCGTCGCGTCTCGGGGTTCACGTAGCCGGCCGTGACAGCCACCGACGAGACCCCGCGGTCGTGGCAGGCGAGGGCCGTGTCGATCGCGTACTCGGCGAAGATCACCGGGTCGTTGTACGTGAAGGCGACGCTCTGGCAGCCGAGGTCGACGGCCGTCTTGGCGATGAGCTCCGGCGACGCCTGGTCCATGAGCGTGTCCATCTCGCGGGCCTTCGACATGTCCCAGTTCTGGCAGAACTTGCAGCCGAGGTTGCAGCCGGCNNGGCTTCTTCTCGATGGGGTCGACGCAGAAGCCGGACGACCTCCCGTACGTGGTCAGCACCATCTCGTCGCCCTCGCGGGCACGTACGAAGCAGAAGCCGCGCTGCCCGTCGCGGAGCCGGCACTCGCGGGGGCAGACGTCGCACTGGATGCGACCGTCGTCGAGCGGGTGCCACCAGCGCGCGCTCATGTCTCCTCGAACGCCTTCACGGTGTAGCGAGACAGGCGGGCATCGTCGTCCCACCAGCCGGCCGGCAGACCGGCCTTGCGGACGAGGTGGGCCAGGAAGTCGTCGGGCTCGGTCAGCGAGTCCCAGACCTGGGGGAGGAACGTGCCGCGGTGGCTGCCGTACTCGAGGATCAGCCCGTCGACGCCTGGGCGCAGACCGGACACGGCGTCGGCGCGGTGGGTGAACGGGTACGGCTCGGGCTCGGACAGGACCGAGACCTCGATCCGGGTCTCGGCGAGCTCCCGAGCGCTCAGGGGCGGGAAGCGCGGGTCGCGCAGGGCTGCGTTCACCGCGTTGTCGGCGACGTCCTCGCGCAGCGGTCTGTACGCGGTGAGGCTCCCGATGCAGCCGCGCAGGGCGCCCTGCTGGGTGAGCGTGACGAACGCGGCGCCGGGGGTGTCGAGCCACGGATGCGCGTTTTCGTCCTCCAGATGCGCCGTCGACCCCGGACGCGCACCTGGTGAGGCGTCTGGGGTACGGAAACGAGGATCCGGCACGCCCACGCGGGCCGCGATCGCCTCCCGAGCGATCGCCAACAGCAGCGGACCAGCGACTTGCGGAAGCTCAGGCATGTCCTGTCCTCAGGCGGAAGGCCGCGTAGCCGACGACGCCGTCGCGCGTTCCGGCCGTGTCACCGGAGCTGCACGCCGAGAGCAGCTCCGGCATCCAGCTGTGCCGCTGGGCAGCGACGAGGGCGCCGTTGAGCGGGTACGCGCCGCACGCGCGATCCGGGGGGATCCCTCTGTCGAGCGCCATGACCCGTTCGATGGTGTCGGCGTCGAGGGCTGCCGCGTCGTCGTACGGGTGGTAGTGGCTCAGGTCGGTCGAGACGAGCAACAGCGTGCTCGGGAGTCCCAGGGCGATCTCGATGACGTCGGCGACGGCGGTCGCATCCGTGGCGCCGACGGCGACGGGTACCACCGGTACGCCGGGTGCGACGACCTGGAGGAATGGCAGCTGCACCTCGAGGGAGTGCTCGTCGGCATGGACGTCGGGACGTACGGTGACCGACCGCGACTCCTGCAGCGCCGCCACGAGCTCGGGATCCGTACCGACCACGCCCAGCGGCGTCCCGAAGCCGTCGGCGCCGGACAGGGCCAGTCCGTCCAGGTACACGCGGTGCGTCGGTCCGAGGAGCAGGATCCGGGCGGGCAGGTCGAGGGCCAGCGCGGCGTACGCGTGGGCGGCCGTCGAGCCAGAGTAGATGTAGCCGGCGTGCGGGACGACGTAGCCGGCGGCCGGAACGGGCTCGGGGCTGACCGCGGCGAGAAGGTCCGCGATCATCCGGGTGAGGCGCGCGGGTTGAGCGGGGTAGAACTGCCCCGCGACTGCGGGCGACCGTACGGTCATGTTCGCCAATCTACGCCGCGCTCAACAGCGCGGCAGGAACTTGTGGGGTCGGTTCAGGGCTCATCCGGCCACGAGCGCGGCGATCGCGAGGAGCCGCGACGAGCTCCGGGGTCAGCAGGCTTCTTGCCGGGGCGCCCAGGGTCCCGGCGGGTGCGGGCGGGGGCGGTCTGCAGCACCACAACAGGGACCGCGGAGGGTGACGTCGGCCACCAGTACGTGGGGTAGCCGCCGACGGGTGACCGTTACGACGAGGTTTTGGCCGGCCGGAAGGCCGTGGCGATGCCCTGGTCGACCCAGCGACGCAGCTGGGGCAGCTGGAGGGCGCCGGTGTGACGACCGATCTCCTCGCCCTGCCAGAGCAGGAGCAGCGTGGGGATGAGCCGCGCTTCATGCTTCGACTGCGTGCGGCGTGCATCCTCGACGTTCACCTTGACCAGCTTCATCCGGCCCGCGCGCTCGGCGACCACGCGCTCGAGCAGGGGGCCGACGAGACGGCTGGGCTGGGCCCATGCCGCCCACAGCTCGACGCACACGACGACCGTGCTGGAGTCGGCGATCGCCGGATAGTCGGCATCGACCGCCTGCGTGATCCAGGGCAGGAAGCCCTGGCACTGCGTGCAGCGAGGAGCTTCGGTCGCCACAAAGGGGACCTGGTTCTTCGTCCTGCAGGTGGCGCAGGTCACAGTTGCCGCGTCCATCTCACTCCTCGATGCCGATGAGGCCACGTTAGCCCCCGGAGCGAGCCCTGGCCCGCTCCGCCCGTCGCGCGCCGCCCGCCGCGGCGTCACTGTGCCGATTCTTGTGCGCGCGAAGGCGATCCGCCACCTCCCACGGCGCGTACATGAGACCGAACATCACCACGCCCACGACGAACAGCCACGGCAGGGACTAGGGCCCATGCCGGAGCGCGTCGNNCCATGAGGGCGGCGCCGGGCCGCCGAGGAAGTACGCGATCTCGTACAGCTACCTCGACCGGGTGCGCTTGACGGCGTCGGACGAGTGGCGGAAGCGGCTCAGGAAGACGTTGAACGCGACGATGGCGGTGAGTGCCACCAGCGGCCAGGCAGAGAGCAGGACGAACGGCTGTCCGGACCATTCGACGCTGAAGAATCCATGGCGAAGAAGGTACGGACTCAGCGTGCCCCAGGAGCCGCAAACTGCGGCCGGTTCAGGCCAGGCTCAGCGGAAGTCGCCCGGGTGAACGGTGATGAACGGGGCGAGCTGGGGATCGACCCAGTCCGGCACGCCGCTGAAGCCGCGGCCGACCCGGCAGTACACCTCGTACATGTCCATCGAGCGCACGTCGACGAACTCGATCGGCTCGCTGTACTCGTCCGGACCCGGGTAGCGCTGGTAGCAGACGTACTCGGCGCCTTCGCGGCGGAGGATGAAGGTGCTGCTGTTGAACTCGATGGTCGCGAGCACGCGCTCCTCGCCGAAGCGGACATCGGTGAGCGGTGACGCGCCGCGGAGCGGGACCTGCTTCGGCGGCAGCCACTCGACGCCAGGCAGGTTCGCCATCCACCACGTGTGGGCATCGGCGGAGAGGTTGTTCCACGGGATCGTCCGGCTGCGCAGGAATGCGAGCGACGACTCCATGAGGTAGTCGGTGTCAGGGGTGTCGATGCCGCTCAGAAGCTCACCGATCAGGCGGATCGCGCCGTACTCGACCCAGCCACCGACCGGCTCGGAGACCATGCGGAGCTCGCGGCAGAAGCGGATGGGGTCGGACTTGGCGAAGATCTCGAGGTCGGCGCAGAGGTCGAGAGCGCGCTGCTCGGCGGCCGGTACGGCCTCCGCGCGACGGATCCAGAAGCGGCCGAAGAAGTCGAGGTCCTTGACGATCGTGCGGGGCAGGGCGCGCAGGTCGCGGCCAACGCCGAAGCGGCCGTAGTCCGCGTCGTCGAGCGTCGCGGTCCCGCCTCGCAGCCAGCTGAAGATTCCCACGTCATGTCCTTCCCCCAGTGACCCTCCCCCGACGGCCACAACCCAGACAGTAGGCAGGACTACGAGTCGTAGTAGGAAAGATGACAAGGTCCACATGAACACGCCTGAGAGCGTCCTCAGGAAACGGTCGTCCCGACGTCCCTGCGGGCTTGACGGCGTACGGCAGACTGAGTGGTGCCAAGGAGGTTTCCATGACGAACCCGCTCGAAGTCATCCAGCCAGGTCTTCGGTACGTGCGAGAGCAGCGCGAGCTCGAGAAGGTGTTCGTCGTCGACACGCCTGAGGGAGCCGACGGGCTTGGGCGCGTCGACCTCAAGTCCGGGCACATCAAGATCCCCGTCAAGCACACGCTGAAGAATCCGGCGCCGACCGAGGAGTAGTCCCTTCCCGCCAGGCGCGCCTACGGCGCCGCGAGATCGGCGAAGCGCCCCATGTGCAGCGGTGCCGTCTGCCAAGCGAGCCCCGCGCCGTGCGAGTCGAGGTCCACGAGCAGGACGTGGCACGTGTCCGTGGCGCACAGCCGAAGCCGCACAGCTCCGCGACTGCTGACGACTGCCGCGAGTGCGACCGGTACGTCGACACCGCCTGTACGGAGGGGCTGGCGCCGCCACGGGCCGGCCGACGTCAGCGTGACCGGATCCCCATCGACGAGCAGGTCCACGGTGAACCCGGATGTGTCGCGGGTCACGGAGACGTCCGCGAGGTCGGGGACGAGCGTCTGGTCGGCCCCGAGAGCGAGTGAGGGACGGACCGGTACGGGACCGTCGTGACGCCAGGAGCCGTACGAGCCGGAGTCGCGTGGGACGGCCAGCGAGAGCCCGGCGAGGCGCTCGGCACGTTCGGGCGAGGCCGGCGCCCCGAGGCCCGGGATGAGGTGCTCCCAGACGAGGTCGAGTAGCGGCTGCGACGTGACGGGCTCGGCCGAGGTGATCGCGATCACGGTCTCGAGCTCGGGAAGGATGAGCGCGTACTGGCCGTGGGCGCCGTCCATGCGGAACCCCTGGCGGCTCATCCACAGCTGGTAGCCGTACCCGAGCAGCCACTCCGGGTTCGCGTCCTCGCGATCCTCGGTACCGATGTGCCGCGTGCTCGCGAGCTCGACCCACCCCTCCGGCAGCACCTGCCGACCCTGCCAGCGCCCGCCCGACGCGTACAGCTGAGCGAACGCGGCGAGGTCCGGTGTCGTGATGTGCACGCCGGACCAGCCCATCTCGCCGCCGAGGACGTCGCGCTCCCAGGCGATGTCGATGCCGATCGGGTCCAGGACGCGGGGACGCAGGTAGTCGGTGAGTGTCTGGCCCGTCACCTTGCGGACGATCTCTCCGACGGCCCAGCTGGCGCCGTTGTTGTAGATGTGGCGCGACCCGACCGGCGTCTGCGGGTCGGTGCGCCAGAACTGCGGGGCGACGTCGACCTGCGGGCCGGGCACGAAGTCGATCGTGTCGGCGGTGTGGCCCGTCGACATCGACAGGAGGTGGTGCAGCGTCACCTCGAGGCGACGGCCGNNGCGGTGAACGTCTTGCTCACCGAGTGGACCAGCTGCCTGTCGTCTCGGCGGTACGGGTCCCAGTACGCCTCCACCTGGATCCCGCTCGGGTCACGGACGACCAGTGTGTGGATGTTCGTGTTCGGGTCGGCTGCCGCGGCGTCGATGAACGCGAGGACGGGATCGGTCACGGCCACGACACTAGCGGGGGGCTGTGGCGTGGACGTCCAAGGTGCGGGGGCCACACGACCGTACGATGCCGGGATGGGTGAGCCGAGGCGGGTCGCGATCGTCGGGGCCGGCCCGTCGGGCATCTTCGCCGCTCAGTCGCTGCTGGGCCACCCTGGAATCGCCGTCGACCTGTACGACCGGCTGCCCACCCCGTACGGACTGCTGCGATACGGCGTCGCGCCTGACCACACCTCGATCAAGGGCGTCGGTGAGGCTCTGGCCCGCGTGTTCGAGTCGCCGGACGTCCGGTTCCTGGGGCTGGTCGAGTTCGGCAAGGACGTCACGCGCAAGGAGCTCCTCGGCGCGTACGACGCAGTCATCTACGCCGCTGGTGCCGCGGAGGACGCGGAGATGGCCGTCCCGGGTGAGAACCTTCCGGGCAGCGACTCGGCCAGGTCGTTCGTCGCGTGGTACTCGGGCCACCCGGACGCCACCCCCTTCCGGCTCACCGGTGTCCGCTCGGTCGTCACGGTCGGGGTCGGCAACGTCGCGGTCGACGTCTCCAGGATCCTGTGCAAGACGGCCTCAGAGCTCACCCCGACCGACATGCCGGACCCTGTGCTCAACGAGCTGCGCGGCCATGTCGCCAGGGACGTCTGGATCGTCGGGCGTCGGGGACCTCAGCACGCCTCGTTCACGACGCCCGAGCTGCGTGAGCTCCTCACCTTGCCGCACGTACAGCCGGTCGTGCACGACGCGCTCGACGAGATCGACCTCACGACGCTCGAGAGGCGGCCTCGGGCGAACGTCGAGGCCATGAAGATCGCCGCGGAACGATCCGTACCCGACGCGTCCCTCCGGCTTCACCTTCTCTTCTGGCACCGACCGATCGAGGTCGAAGGGCGGCACCGCGTCGCAGGCATCACGCTCGAGCGGACGGCGCTGGACGACGAGGGGCATCTCATCGGTACGGGCGAGGAACGCACCATCCAGTGCGAGCTGGTGCTGCGCGCGATCGGCTACCGCGGCCGTGCCCTCGACGGCGTCCCCTTCGACGAGGTGCGCGGGATCATCCCGAACACGGTCGGCCGTGTGACGGACGCGCGCGGCCGGGTCCAGCGGCGCGAGTACGCCGTGGGCTGGATCAAGAGGGGGCCGACAGGCGTGATCGGCACGAACAAGTCGGACGCCGCCGAGACCGTCGCGGCGCTGGTCGCCGACCTCGCCGACCAGCCCCCACACGTGCTCGAACCCGTCGAGAAGATGCTGCGCCGCAAGGGGCTCCGGCCGACCTGGTACGAGGACTGGATGCGCATCGACGCCGCCGAGGCCGCGCTCGGTGGGCGGTACGGCAGGGCCCGTACGAAGATCGCGTCGTGGTCGGACCTCCTCGACATCGCGCGCGGCCGCGGGCCTGCACGACGACCGACGTCTCGAGACCTCTAGGTGACCAACAGGTTGTGGATGAATCGGTGCATCTCCTGTGCGTAACGTGTGTGTTGAAATGCTGCTCACGCGTACGATCGGTGGATAAGAAGTTCGTCCAAGAATCTTTACAAGAACCGCTTGACGAGCCCCGAACAAGGCTGTAGAAATTACCCATCGCAAGCCCGCAAGGGAATGTGATGGAGGACAAGACGAAGTGCTCTGAACGGCGGGTTCGCCCGTCGCGCCGCCCGATGGCGGGCCGTGGGGGCAAGGAGTCTGTACTCCGATCGGGAAGCCATCGTCCGGTCACTGGAAGGGCCCGTCGAACGACTCATACTCGCTCGCGGGCCCTTTCGCATGCCCCTGTCGGAGCCGGCCGACTGCGTCGTTCCCCGGCGGCCGTCCCCTCCCGACGCCCTCCTTCTACCTCCGACCGAACGGCAGCTCGGCGCGTCAGCGGAGGCTGTGCATAACCCTGTGCATCGACGGTGGAGAATGGGTGTACAACCCTCCGCGTACGGTGCACAAAACCCGTGCATAATTCCAACGATGTAATTCAGTCAATTCGCTTGCGGGGCAACCCTCGGCGGCGCTATAAATCTCTTACGCGATTCCGCAAGGAAAAGCGGGGCAACACGAAGGAATGATTGACACCGAGGACTTCGGTCCGAGGACTTGCACGGTTGGGTGCGGGGTCAGTCGGGAGAGCGAGTTGTCGGCCTGGCGGCCACCACGCTGACCGAATAGAAGGGCCCGTCGAACGACTCATACTCGCTCGCCGGGCCCTTCGCCTTTGTCCCGCTCCGCTGTGGCGAAGATGGTCGCCGTCGGATGTGGCACCCGCCCACCGTGGGTTAGGCAGGGTTCCTAGACTCGAGATGACGACGATCGGAGTCTCAGATGACGAACCAGCCTCAATCCCCTCGACACACCAAGCCCACTTCACCGCCGCCGGTGATGGAGCCGGGCTACCAGCAGCCGATGACCGACCCCCTCCCGTACGCCGGACAGGACCTCGAGGTCCCCGAANNGGAGTGGTCCTCTTCATCGCGATGTACTTCGGCTTCACTTCGCTCACCGTCATCCAGCCGGGCGAGACCAAGGTGCTCCAGTTCCTGGGGCGCTACGTGGGTACGGTTCGCAGACCCGGTCTCCAGCTCACGACGCCGTTCACGTCGAAGCGCCGGGTGTCGGTCAAGGTCAACAACTTCGAGACCCACGAGCTCAAGGTCAACGACTCCGACGGCAACCCCGTGAACATCGCCGCGATCATCGTGTGGCAGGTCGCCGACACCGCGAAGGCCACGTTCGCCGTGGAGAACTCGCAGCACTTCGTCGAGGTACAGGCAGAGGCCGCGCTGCGGCACGTAGCCAGCACCCATCCGTACGACAACGCCGCTCCGGGCGAGGAGAGCCTCCGCGGCTCCACCGAGCTGGTTGCGATGGAGCTCGCGCAGGAGGTTGCGGCACGCGTCGCGATCGCCGGCATCGAGATCGTGGAGGCAAGGATCTCGTCCCTCGCGTACGCACAGGAGATCGCCCACGCGATGCTTCAGCGCCAGCAGGCCGCGGCAGTGATCGCCGCACGGTCGATGATCGTGGAGGGTGCCGTCGGCATGGTCGAGCAGGCGCTGCGGCGACTCGAGACCGACTCGGTCGTCCAGATGAGCGAGGAGCGCAAGGCCCAGATGGTCGCCAACCTGCTGCTCGTGCTGTGCGGCGACTCTCGCGCTACGCCCGTGATCAACACGAACCCGTAAGGGCTGCGGAGCTCAGTCCTCGTCGACGGAGGCCGGTTCGAAGGCTTCCTCGACGAGGTTCTCCTCGGACTGCTCGATGCGGCGCCGCCGGACGACCAGCGTGGAGATGAGCGCGGCCACGAGGACCACGACGCTCGCGAGGGCAAGGGCCCAGCGGACGCCGAAGTGATCCGCCATGACGCCGATGATCATGGCGCCGATGGGAGCGCCGCCCTGGTTGATCGCCATGTACAGCGCCATGACGCGGCCGCGCATCGCCGGGTCGCTGGTGACCTGAACGGTGGAGTTCGACGTGGTCAGGGCCGTCATGCTCGCCAGACCCGACGGGATGAGGACGAGGGCGAAGAGCAGGTACGAGGGTGCGAGAGCCATCAGCAACGTACAGACGGCAACGCTCGTCATCGCGATGAGCAGCGTGCGGAGCTTGGGTGTCGTCCGCCGTGCGTTCAGCAGCGCTCCGGTCAGAGAGCCGACGGCGAGCATCGAACCCAGCAGCCCGTACGCGGTCGCCCCCTTGTGGAACACGGTCGTCGCCATGAGCGCGTTGGTCACCTGGAAGTTCATCGCGAACATCGTCAGGCAGAAGATCGTCGCCATGATCAGCTGAAGATCGGGCCGACTCTTGAGGTAGACGATCGCCTCCTTGAGCGCTCCCTTGCCGCGCCGCGGTGGAGACGGGTGCATCTGGGCAGGGTTGAGCGAGATCAGCGCGATGAGCACGGCGAGGAACGACGCGGAGTTGACGAGCATGCCGACCCCGACGCTCCAACGGGCGATGATGATGCCGCCCAGGGCCGGTCCGACGAGCCGGCCGATGTTGAACGACGCCGAGTTGAGGCTGACGGCGTTCATGATGAGGGGCGTCGGCACCATCTCCGAGGCCAGCGTCATGCGCGCCGGCCCGTCGAAGGCAGCGGCCATCCCCTGGACTCCTGCGAGCGCGTACACCTCCCACAAGGTGATGCGTCCGCTGATCGTGAGGAGGGCCAGCGACAACGAGGTCAGCAGCATCATCGACTGCGTCACCATCAGGGTGCGTCGCTTGGGGAAGCGGTCGGCGACCATTCCGGTCCACGGAGAGAGCAGAGGCATCCAGATGAACTGGACGGTCGTGATGAACCCGAGGGCGAACGCGGAGTTGTGGGTGAGGATGACCAGTACGAGCCAGTCCTGGGCTACGCGCGAGACCCATGTACCGATGTTCGACACCAGGGCACCGGCGAAGTAACGGCGGTAGTTGGGTACCCGAAGAGAGGCGAACATCGTTCCCGCCACGCGTGCCACAGTTCTCCTCACCCCGCGGCGACGCTACACCCAGCCCTCAAGCGCCTGACCACCCTTGGGTCACTGGGTGGCCTCCCCATGGTCGTCCGGCCGTCACCAGCGCGTCGCCGGATGAGGAGGGTGTCATCCGACCCCGTGCGCCCTCGCTGGCACAACTAGCCTTCCACCGCTGGGACCCTTGGTCTGCCCTCGTACGGGCAGGTGGGGGAGACGCTGGAGGACGAGTGACCGTTCCACCTCGGGCCGAGGGGCCGTCGCCGTCGGACGCGCAGTTTCAGCAGGGCCAGCGTCCCGGCCAGTCGTCGTACGGGCAGCAGCAGTCCGCGGCCAAGCCTCCGAGCTCCTGGCCGATCTACCCGCCGACGCGCGATGCGCAGCCCGGCCGGGTCCCCGTGAAGTTCGGGGTCGTAGCGATCATCGCCATGGTGGTCGCGGCGATCGGCGCCGGCTTGGCGATCTGGTCGATCGCGTCGCCGCCGGAGGCGCAGCCAGTGACCGACTGGGCCTCTGATGACCCGGTCGCATCCACGACGGTGGCGACACCGAGCCCGGCGCGCTCCGCGTCCGCGTCGCCCACGCCATCGACGGTGGGCAACTGCGTCGGCACGGATGCGCGGGCGCTCGGCTGGAGCGCGACCGTACCGACGGGTTGGTCCTGCCAGTGGGTGAACGGCAGGGAGATCTACATCCAGGGACCTCAGGGCGACACCATCGAGGTCAGCGCCTCGAAGGTCAGTCCCGGTGCTGCCTGCAGCACGAACCTCCTCCAGGGAACCGTGTCCGTGATGGCTCTTCCCGACTCCACCTGGGGGCAGAAGACGGCCTCGACCGCCAACTTCAAGGACCAGGTGTGGAACGGTCAGGCTCGCTGCACCTCCTCGAACACCATCACCTACGTGATGCTCGGGGTCGCGTACAGCGGCAGGCTCGACAATGTGATCACCGCCGAGAACCTCCTCGCCCACTCCTGGGTCTGGAAGTAGGGGACTCAGAGCTCGACAAGCTCCCTGGCGCGCCCAGCCCGACCGTTCGCGGATGAGGACGGTGTCATTCGTCGCCCACCCGCCCCGCGCACGCATCTACGCTTTCCAGCGCTGGGACTTTCGGCCGGAGGATCATCGGCCGCGACCAATAGCGTCCAAGGGGGATCGTGACCACTTCACCTGGGCCCGAGGGCTCGTGGCCGCTTGACCCCCAGGTGCCCTCGTACGATCAGCCGCAGTACGGCGGCCCGCCCCAGCGCCCCACGTACCCCGTCGAGCCACCGTCCTTCTTCGCGCCACCGGGACAGACGTACATGGGCCAGCCGTACATGGCGCAGCCNNGGCCTGCGCCGAGCAGCCCGCAGCCGGATCTCGTGCCTGCGAAGTTCGGGATCCTGGCCATGGTCGCCGTGGGGCTGATCGCGGTGATCGGCATCGGGGTCCTTGTCTGGTCGATGACCCTCACCCCGAAGACGACGGCCGCCGCCATCTGGACCGCGGCTCCCTCCTCGACGCAGACGACGAACGCGACACCGACCCCACAGAAGTCGCCGACGCAGCTCGTCAACTGCTCCGGCTCGATCGCGGGAACGACAGCGTGGCGGGCGACGGTCCCCGCAGGGTGGTCCTGCCAGTACGAAGCGGGTGTCGAGATCTACCTCGTCGACGACCTCTCCGACACGATCGTCGTGAAGGCCACCAACTCCAGTGCCGCGGTGGCATGCACCACGGATCTCGCGAGGGACTCGACCGTGAAGCCGCTCCCCGACTCGACGTGGGGCGGGAAGGTGGCGAAGGCGTCCGACATCACGTACCGCTCGTTCGAGGGTCAGGCCCGTTGCGTGTTCGCGGCCGGCTTCACGTACGTCATGGTCGGCATCGCCGCCGGCGGCACCATCGATCAGGTCGTCACGACGGAGACGGTGCTCGCGCAGAGCTGGCACTGGCAGTTCTGACGGCCGCACGCCGAGCCGGCTCGACCTGGAGCAGCAGGTCTGCGACGGCCTCGGCGTTGGCTCGACCGGCGCCGTGTGCGTACACGATCCTCGCGGCGTCCGGGGCCGCGGCTGCGAGCCCGGTGTGCACCACGACGGTGTCAGGGCGTGCTGCGAGGAGAAGGGCGAGCGCCTCTGCCTCGGAGTCGTCCGCCCGCGGCTCCCGGACGACGGCGACCACCCGTTCAGGCGCGTCGATGGCCTCGAGGGGGCCCCTGACGAGCCGCGCCAGGGCGCCTCGCCGCTCGAGAACCTCTGCCAGGGCCAGTGGCGCCGCGCCCGCTGCGACCGACACGCGGTGCCGCAGGTCGGCCACCACGACAGGGGGATCGCAGCGGACGAAGCCGCTCGTACGGACGGCACGCGTCGCTGCCTCGCGGCCGACGGCGTCCAGGGCCTCGAGGATCTCGTGCAGCGGTTCGGCTGGAGGCGTGGTGCCGGTGAGCGCCAGGTTCCGTGCGTGGGAGGCGCGCAACGCGTCAGCCGACAGGCGGCCGCTGTCGACGGCTGCCTCGATGCCGGCGACCGCGGCCTCGAAGTCGGCCCGCGGATCGCGGCCGGTGGGGGAGTCGAGGCAGAGCAGGTCGGCACCGGCTTCCAACGCCCGTACAGCCGCCTCGCCCATCTCGTACAGGTCCGCGACGGCCCGCATCCCCAGCGCGTCGGTGACGATCGGGCCCTCGATGCCGAGCGCCCGGATGTGCTCCGTGGACCAGGCGGACAGGGTCGCGGGGTCCGGCCCGAGGGAGGGTACGACGACGTGCGCGGTCATGACCGAGTCGACGCCGCACGCGAACGGCGCCTCGTCGCGAGACGCGAGGAGGCCGAGCGGCACGTCGAGGACAGGCAACGCGAGGTGGCTGTCCGTACGGGTCGCGCCGTGACCCGGGAAATGCTTGCCGCAGGACCGTACGCCGCAGGCGCGCAGGCCCGCAGCGAAGGCGCCCCCGTGCCTCGCGACGAGGTCGGGATCGGCCCCGAACGACCGTACGCCGATCACCGGGTTCAACGGCTCGCTCGCCACGTCCAGGCAGGGCGCGATGGTGAGCGTCAGGCCCGCGTAGGCGAGCAGCTTTCCGTACGCCTCCGCGCAACGGCGTGTCAGCTCGGGGTCGTCGACGTCGCCCAGCGCCGCGTTGCCGGGAAGGGACGAGCCGCCGACGTGCTGGATCCGGGTGACGTCCCCGCCCTCTTCGTCGCTGGCCACGATCAGCGTCGGCTCTCCCGCATCGCGGGCGGCGTCCTGGAACTCGGCGACGACCCGACGGGTCGTCTCGATGTCGGGCGTGTTCTCGCCGAACAGGATGATCCCGGCGAGGCCACCGGCCAACGCCGGCCTCAACCAGTCCGGGATCGTGACGCCCGGGAACTGCGCGAGCAGCACCCCGTACGCCACGCGGCGAGCATCACCTGTCACACCGGCACGCTAGCCGACGAGACCGGGATCAACGCTCCTGCTCGCCCTGCCCGCTGTCCCCCTCGGGCTTGATGACGGAGTCGTCCTCGTCCGGGTCGTACAGGTTGTTCGCTGCCCACATCTTGGCGCGGTCGAACCACTTCGAGTGCTCGGCCTCGTGCTCGGACTGTCCATGCTCGGGCTGGCTGTCGACCACCGGCTCCTCAGACGCCGACGCGACGTCAGCAACGGGGGCGGGCGGAGCGTCGGCCCCCGGAGCGTCGGCCCCCGGAGCGTGCTCGGCAGCGCTGGGCGCGGGGAGCGTCCATGCCGGGATCGACCCCTCATCCTCGAGCGGCGCGAAGATCGACTCCGGGATCGGCGGCGGCTCGTACGCGGCGAACGGATCCGCCGGCGCCTCCGCCTCCGGGGCTGCCAGAGACGCGCTGGGCTCAGCGNNGTCCAGGGCTCGGGCTCAGCGGGCGGGGTCCACGGCTCGGGCTCGGCCGGCGGTGCGGGCGGCTCGGGCTGTACGGGCGGAGACCATGGCTCCGGCTCGGGGACTCCGGGCTGCGACCACGGCTCGGGCTCTGCCGGCTGCGACCAGGGCTCGGGGTCTGCGGGCTGCGCCGGCTCCGGGTCTGCGGGAGGGGTCCACTCGGGCTCCGCGGGGGCGGCGGGCTCCTCAGCGGTCGGTGCGCTGCGGGCGAACATGGCCGCGGCGGCCTCGTCGTTGACGACGATCTGTCGCTCGGAGTCGTCAGTCTGGGGCGCGACGCCGGCAGACTCGGCCGGAAGGAACCTCATGGCGACACCGACGATGCTCGACACGTCGACGTCGAGGTCGTACGCGGGGTTCTCGCTCGCCGATGCGTGGATCTGCTCGTGCGCGGCGAACTCGGGTGCCACGGCAATGGGAGCCAGCACGGTGTCGGTGGACTCGGGAGGTTCCGTGACCTCGGCAGAGGGCTCGGGCGCCGCGAATCCTGGCTCCGGGATGGGTGTGGTGTCGCCGGTCGGCGCGGCGGACTGTGACGGCTCCGACGTCGGCTCCGGCGCGGGGATGACGAACGGCTCGGGCTCAGGCGCCGTGAACGTGGACGGCCCGGGCGCCGCGTACATGTCGGGCTC
>PMBM01000054.1 GCA_003153855.1 Propionibacteriaceae bacterium | reverse complement strand
TGGCACTCGGAGCAGACGCCGCAGTCCATGCAGGAGCCCGCGCCGGCGCGAGCCTGCTCCTCGGTCAGCGGCTTCTCGATCTCGCTGAAGTCGGTCGGGTTCGGCAGCAGGACAACCTCGCCCGTCACTGGGTCGCGGTGGCCGTACCGGGCCTGTCGAGCCAGCACGGTCTCGTGGTCGATGACCGGGAGCCGGTCGTCGAGAGCCGTGAAGCCGTCGAGCGGCTCGTGGTTGATCCAGCGGTCGACCATGTGAGCTGCCCGACGGCCCGCGCCGATCGCGCGGGTGATGTCGGACGCGCCG
The DNA here is from genome assembly GCA_003153855.1 of Propionibacteriaceae bacterium. Taxonomy (GTDB): domain Bacteria; phylum Actinomycetota; class Actinomycetes; order Propionibacteriales; family Propionibacteriaceae; genus Fen-668. The sequence continues at coordinate 4,479 of PMBM01000054.1, read as the reverse complement.
GTCGACACGTCGCCCGCGGCGAAGAGCCACGGCTGCTCGGTCTGGAGAGTCCTGGCGTCCACCTTGATCCGGTTGCCCGCCGTCGTGCCGACGAGCGAGGTGTACGGGTCGGCGTCAGGGCCCATGCCGATGGTCGTGATGACCATGTCGGTCGACACGGTGTACTCGCTGTTCGGGACCGGCTCGGGACGGCGACGCCCGGAGGCGTCCGGCTCGCCGAGACGCATCTTCTGCAGCGTGATGCCGGTGACCTTGCCGCCCTCGGACACGATGGCCGTCGGGTTNNTCGGTGGCGCCGAGTCGCCTGGCGACACGTGCAGCATCCATCGCGACGTTCCCGCCGCCGACAATGACGACGCGCTTGCCGGTGAGGTCGGGCGCGGCGTTGTTGTTGACGTCGTTGAGGAAGTCGAGCCCGGTGACGACGCCCTCGGCGTCCTCACCCGGGACCTCCATCGAGGTGGCCAGCTGGGTGCCGGTGGCGATCACGACGGCCTCGTACCCCTGGGCCTTGAGGTCGGCCAGGTCGCTGACACGAGAGTCGCACTCGATCTCGACACCCAGCGCTGTGAGGTTCGCGATGTCGGCATCGACGACCTCGTGCGGGAGGCGGTAGGTCGGGATGGCGTGACGGAGGAATCCGCCCGGCTGGGAGCGCTTCTCGAAGATCTTGACGGTGTAGCCCTTGCGCGCCAGCTGCCAGGCGGCTGTGAGGCCGGCCGGGCCCGAGCCGACGACCGCGACGGAGTAGCCGTTGGGCGACTCGACCTCGATGCCCGGGCCGTCGTTCTTCGCGTAGTGCTTGTCCGCGGCGAAGCGCTTGATGAGCCGGATCGGGACGGGCGCCTCGAGCTTGGCGCGGGTGCACTCGCCCTCGCAGGGTGCGTAGCAGGCGCGACCGAGCGTCCCGACGAGCGGCGTCGCATCGAGGACCAGCTGGAAAGCCTCCTCGTACTTGCCGGCCCGTACCAGCGACACGTACCCGTGGGCCTTGATGCCGGCAGGGCACGCACCGATGCAGGGGGAGGTGCCCTCGCGCTGCAGAACGGCCTTCTTCGGCACGGCCTGTGGAAAGGCGATGTACGCGGCGCGGCGGGCGGCCAGGTTCGCGTTGAACTGGTCCGGCACNNGCGAAGGATCGACTGGACCTCGCTGTACGCGAGGGTGGTGATGTTCGGGTGGTTGATCGTCGAGCTCATCTTCGGGCCTGAGATGCAGGAAGCGCAGTCCAGGGTCGGGAAGACCTTGCTCAGNNAGGATCATCCGGCCACCGACGCTCGCCTCCTTCTCGACGAGCAGGACCTTGTAGCCCATATCGGCGAGCTTGATCGACGACTCCATGCCACCGATGCCACTGCCCACGACCAGGACGTCGTAGTCCATGGGGTCACTCCCTTTGTTGTCAGCGACGCTGCGAACGGTTGGTCAGACGAAGAGGTTGACGTTGGCGTCCTCGGCCTCGCCGAGGTACGTCGCGACACCCGCGTACTCGATGCCGTCGATCAGCTCTTCCTTGCTGATGCCCAGCACGTCCATCGACATCGTGCAGGCGATCATCTTGATCCCCTGCTCCTTTGCCGTATCGATCAGCTCGGAAACGGTCATGACATTCTCGGCCTTCATGACCTTCTTCATCATGGACTGACCGGCACCACCGAAGTTGAACTTCGAGATCCCAAGCTTCTCCGGACCCTTGGGCAGCATTGACCCGAAGGCCTTCTGCAGGAAGCTCTTCTTCTTGCTCGGCGGTTCGGTGACGTTCTCCTTGCGCAGGGCGGACAATCCCCAGAAGGTGAAGAACATCACGACTTCGTCATCCATGGCGGCAGCGCCGTTGGCGATGATGAAGGCAGCCATCACACGGTCGTACTCGCCGCTGAAGACTATAAGCGTCTTTTTGGACATAGCAATCCCAGCTTTCGTTGGCCGCGCTGTTTCTCAGGCGGCGGAGGAATCGGCGCGCAAGAGCTCCAGCGACGCCGCGAATTCACGCATGTACTTAGCAAACGGCTCGGCGCACACCGAGCACACCGCAGCCATCTTCAGTCGAGACGCCGGGATCCCACGCTCCGTCATCATCGCTTGAGCCGTCGCAATGATCCCGGAAGTACGCTCCGCACAGTCCGGCAGGTACGCGCACTCCTCGCCGTCAGACGCGACGAAAACCCCGTCGAACCCGCTCTCGAGCGCGTGGATCAGCCAGCTCGGCTTGAGCCCGCTGCTGCAAGGGACGGGCATCGTCTGAACGCTGGCGGGGTATTCCAGATGACGGCTGCCTGCGAGGTCAATGCCTGGGTCGGAGATGTTGATCGTGGAGAACACCAGAATCCTGGGCATGTTCTCCAGACCACCCGAATCGCCCGACATGAAAGGCTACTTGGCCTTGCGGAGGAACAGGTGGATGGACCCGGCCTCGTCGAAAGAGCCAAGGAAGTCATGGCCCATCTTCTTGCACCAGGCCGGGATGTCCTTGAGCGTTCCAGAATCCGTCGCGAGGACCTCCATGACGTTTCCTACCCCTACGCCACCGATCTGCTTCTTCGCGGCGAGGATCGGGCCGGGGCAGGAGACCCCACGCGCATCGACCACCACCGGAGACGCGATGGACTTGAGTTCTTCCACAGTTGCAGACATCGCTTTGAGCACTCTCCCCTTGTCGGCTGGGCAACCCTGTCCAGCACGAACGACAGTACACCCCCGGGGGCATACGTTCGCAGGGGGGTGGCACTTAAGTGACATGAGGTTCGGATACCCCCCGGGGCATCCTTGAATTGTTTACGATCTGTGCGTGTTGCGTATTTGTTCGACACGGCCTGTCACCATCGACGAGGGCACTACGGACGCCTGGGCGCTGCGGCATCGGCGTCCAGAAGGAGTCCCACACCATGGCACCGCGCCTATACCCCTGGGGGGTACATGAGGTACGGTCGTACCATGTCCCCTGTGATCGATCCGCCCGTACCAGCCGCGTTTGACACGCCCGAGGTGGCGGCGCTTCGGCGACGTTCGATCATCCTGCTGTCCACGGCGCAGATCCTGAGCGGGCTGGCGGCCGGATCGGTGGTCTCCGTAGGATCGCTGATGGCGGTGAAGCTCGCGGGGTCGGACGCCTGGGCCGGATCCGTGACCACGGCGTCCACATTGGGAGCGGCCCTCTCGTCCCTCGCGCTCGCGCGGCTGGCTGCCTCGAGGGGCCGTCGCATCTCCCTGGTGACCGGGCTCGCCCTCGCTTCCATCGGTGCCACCTCCATCATCATCTCGGCGGTGGTCTCGAACTTCCTGCTGCTGCTCGTCGGAGGCGCACTCATGGGGGTCGGCAGCGCCGCCAACCTCCAGGCCCGCTTCGCTGCGACCGATCTGTCGACCCCACACACCCGAGCCCGTGACCTGGCGCTGGTCGTCTGGATGAGCACCGCGGGAGCGGTCACCGGCCCGAACCTCATCAGGTTGGGCGCGCCCATGTCACGGCTCACCGGCTTGCCGGAGCTTGGTGCCGTCTTCGTGTTCCCCGTGGCGGGGATGTTCGCTGCGATGCTGGTCATGTGGTTCGGCCTTCGGCCCGATCCGCTGTTCGTGGGCAGATCGATCATCGGCAACGAGCTGGGCCAAGCCCGCAAGCACGTACCGATCTCGGTCGCGTTCACCACACTGCGACGTCACCCGACCGCGCTCGCTGCGCTCAGCGGGATCCTGGTGGCTCACGCGGTGATGGTCGCCATCATGTCGATGACCCCGGTGCACATGGCCGGCCACGGCACCTCGATCAGCATCGTGGGCCTGACCGTCAGTCTGCACATCGCCGGCATGTACGCCCTGTCGCCGGTCATGGGCATCCTCGCCGACAGGCTCGGCGCTCCCGTCGTACTCGTCGGCGGACTCGGCGTGATCGTCCTGTCGACGGTCCTGACGAGCATGAGCGGCGGCTCCACGATGATCGTGACGGCTGGCCTGATCCTGTTGGGACTGGGGTGGTCGGCGAGCACGGTCGCCGGTTCCAGCATCGTGGCTGCCACGGTCACCGGCGTCGAGCGCGTCGCGGTGCAGGGGCTCTCGGACTCTCTGATGTCCCTGGCGGGTGCCGGCGGAGGCGCAGTTGCGGGACTGCTGCTCGCGGCCGCGGGCTATTCAGGCCTCAGCATGGCGGGCGGGGTCCTGGCGGTCGTCGGCGTAGGCGCGTTCTGGCTGCTCTCGCGGATGCAGACCCCCGCCCACGCGACATGAGTCGTGATACCCTGGGGGGTATCACGAAGGGACCCGGATGGCGACGCCGAGCATGATCGAATCATCTACCCCTTAGGGGTATATTGACGACGCCCGGAGACAAGTCATGATCGGTGGTGTCGCGGGCCCGAGTCCGACCCATCAGGCGTCTCCACCCCTAAGCGGCCGGATCAGTCGCCGAGGTCCGCGAGTGCGGCCCGGAGCTTTCCGCCGATCTGCTCGGCAAGCGGTCCCATGGCCTCGTTGTCGGTGAGCTGG
>PMBM01000038.1 GCA_003153855.1 Propionibacteriaceae bacterium | reverse complement strand
AAGTCCTTCGAGCGGGCGATCGCAGCTATCGGCCGACCCGAGCTCGAGGCCTCGGCGTTCGCGCCCACGTCGGTGCCGGACGCAGCCACCGCCTCCGATGACCCGGCCGCCGAGAACGTCCCCGATCCCGATGCGGTTGCTGACGACGCCGCAGCNNGAGCCTCTCGCGCAGCGTCGGCCGTACGGGGCCATGCTCATCGAGCACGTTCCCCTGCACGAGATCTCCGATCCCGATTCGACGGTCATCCGTCCGGCATCGGGCCCGAAGACCACTCCGTACATCCCGCCCGGCTCCGTGATCACGTCCGCGCCCGGCGGTCCGCCNNCAGCTCTCCACGGCCGAGGACGTGCAGCAGCTGCGTCAGGAGCTGCGCAACCGCGACCTGGAGATCGGCCGGATCGAGGCCGGTGCCCTCTCGGCCTGGGATCGCACGGTGCCGCAGCTGGAGCGGCAGATCGACGCCCTCCTCGCAGAGAACGACGCGTTGCGACGCAAGATCCGCCAGGCCGAGGAGCACTCCGACGTCGACGCCGCCACCGTCGACCACCTGCGGACCCTCGTCGCCGACCGCGACACGAAGATCGCCGAGCTGCGCGCTCAGGCCTGAGCCGGGGTCAGCCAGCGTCGCCGTTCGCGGCACGTTCGGCTGACTCGACCGCCTCCCGTGCCTGGGCCTCCGCTGCGTCGGCTGTCCGCAACCGCTCCTGGGCCGCGGCGTACGCAAGCCCGGTCTCGTCGACCACCCGCTGCGCCTCCCGACGTTCGTCCGCGGCCGCGGCGAGCCTCTCGCGGGCGCGGGCCAGCTCGGCGTGGGCCTTCGACACCGAGTCCGGCTCCGCCACCACCCGTACAGCTGAAGCCTCTGCCCGGGCGGGTACGGGCTCTGCGGAGGTCGGTTGCGACGCCTTGCCGATGCGGTCCGCGGCCCGGCGGTCGACCCACGCCTCGAGCTCGGCGCCCAGCGCGTCCGAGAGGTCGACCTCGCCGAACCCCGCGTACACGAGGCTTCTCGCGAGGCACCCTGACCGCACAGCCGACGCCGCGGACCCATCGGCAGCGACGGCGGTCAGCGTGTGGCCCACCTCGGCCCACGCCGCCGGGCTGGCGGTGATCCCCTGCGTGGCGAGGAGCATGTCGAGGCGGCGCAGCACCGTGCGCTCCAGCTCGCGGCGCTTCGGTGCCAGCGCCGCGACCCGCGCCATGTCGAGCTCCGCCTGCGCCTCGCGCATCGTCGCGCCGAGGTCGATGAGATCGTCGAGCTCGGTCGCTCCCGAGCGGGCGAGCAGGTTCAGGTACCAGGCGGCGACGGTCGGCCGCCGGAGGGCGCCGATCTGGGTCGCGAGTGCCTTGTCACCGGCCGTACGCGCCTGCTTGACCAGCTCTGTACGGCGCGCGACGAACGTAGCCGGGTCCGCTCCGTACAGCTCGTCGGCGGCAGCGCTCAGCGACACGGGCTCTCCCTTCGAGTGGGTCCGCTCAATCCTCGCTGAAGTCCGTACCGGTCATCTTCGCGAGGTGGTGCCGGACGCGCTCTATCTCCTCGATGCTCGGCACCTCGTTGGTCGTCCCCATGATGGCGGCGCCGATCCGGCCGGTCTCGCTCGGCAGGACCGCGGCGCCACGCAGCTCGATGACGATGTCGATGACCTCGTCCTTCGTGAGGCGGCGGCTGAGGAGAGCGATGAGCGGTACGTAGTCGGCCGCAGGGACACCTGTGGGATAGCCCTGGCGGACCCAGGTGATGAGCCGCCTCATGATGTTGCGGCGGGCTTCGGACTCCGACGATCGCACCTCCGTGACAGTCCGCGTCTCGGTCACCTCGACGACCGGCTCGGGGGCGGGGACCGGCACGTCGGGCTCGTCGACATGCTCGGTGTCGTCCGGGATTTCGGGCTCGACGACCGCGAGCGGCCAGCCGGCCGTGGCTAACCGCGCTGAGACTCGAGCCACCTCGTCGTCGGTCGCAGGCTGAAGGGTCCTCCGCTTGATCGCGAGACGGATGCGAGCCTCGACGTCGTCCTCGCTTCCGGCCGCGAGCGTCTGGGCGATCGCCACGATCTCGTCGTCGCTCAGCTGCCGGTGGAGGATGCCGAGCAGGGCGATGTAGTCCTGCTGGGGAACGCCGTCGGGGTATCCAGCGCGCAACCAGCCCACCACACGTGTCACCACGTTGCGAGAACGGCCAGCCCGCGGCACGGAGCTACTTCTTCCGGAAGCTTGGGAGCAGATGGTCGAAGACGAGGCTGTACCCCATACCGGTCGCCACGATCCACGTGATCCCGAGCAGGATCGCGGCGACCACTACGCCGAAGCACACGGCCGCGAGGACCTTGCCGATCGGGCGAGGCTTCGAGTCCATCGCGACCTCGGCGGTACCACCGGCTCCGTACGCGAGGGACCTCATGCCGAGCGCGAAGATCGCCGGCAGGCCGGCTCCGAGGAGGAGGGCGGCGAAGAGCACCTGGACGCCTGCTTGCAGCGCGAGCCAGACCTGACTCATCGCGCGACCTCCTTCGCCGTCTTCGCCGGGGCCGCGGGGAGCGCCTCGCCAGCTCCTCCGTCCCACTCGTCGGTCACATTGTGATGCCCGACCGGGTTCTTGCGCGAGTGGACGAACATGTATCCCGCACCTCCGATGAGGATCACGAAGATGACGACTGCCCCAGCGAGCCCGCCGATGAAGTGCCCGATGGCCCAGGTCATGGCTGCGACCAGGCCGGCGGAGGGCAGCGTGATCAGCCAGGCGACCAGCATGCGGAGGGCGACGGCCCACCTGACCTGGGCGCCCTTGCGACCAAGCCCCGTGCCGATGATCGAGCCCGTGGCCACGTGGGTGGTCGACAGGGCGAAGCCGAGGTGGCTGGACACGATGATCGTGGCGGCCGACGCCGAGTCGGCGGCGAGGCCCTGCGGCGAGTCGATCTCGACGAGTCCCTTGCCGAGCGTACGGATGATGCGCCAGCCGCCGATGAACGTACCGAGCGCGATCGCGGTGGCACAGGCCCCCTTGACCCACAGCGGTACGGCGTGGAGGTCGTGCCACTGGCCCGATGCGATCAGGGCCAGGGTGATGATGCCCATTGTCTTCTGGGCGTCGTT
>PMBM01000181.1:14604-24788 GCA_003153855.1 Propionibacteriaceae bacterium | reverse complement strand
ATGCCGGAGCACGAGCCGCACGTCGGACAGGCGCTCTCCTCGACGATCTGCATCTGCGCGTCGGACACGTTCGGGTCGGCCGCCTGGACCATCGCGTCGACGAGGTCGAGGCCGACCCCTGTCTCGTTGCCGATCGTGGCGCGCCCGGCCTCCATCGGACCGCCGGACACGAAGACGGTCGGGATGTTGAGCCGCATGGCCGCGATGAGCATGCCGGGCGTGATCTTGTCNNGCGATGCCGTCGTCCACGGCGATCGTGTTGAACTCGCGTCCGACGCCGCCGGCCTCGGCGATGGCGCCGCAGACCAGCTGGCCCATGTCCTTGAGATGTACGTGGCCCGGTACGAACTGCGTGAACGAGTTCGCGACGGCGACGATCGGCTTGCCGAAGTCGTCGTTCGTCATGCCNNCGGGCTCCGGCCATGTTGCGACCGTGGGTCGTCGTACGGGAACGAAGAGCGGGCATTGATCCTCCTGGATGACGGGTCCCAGGGTAATCCGCCTTCCCGCCGAGCGCGCCTCGTCCCGAGATCGCTGGGGCAGCGAGACCTCCCCGAGCGCACGGCGGCTCGCTGGTTCGGCCGTCACCCGAGGTCGTCGAGACACTCGCGGCCGCGCGAGCCGACGACGTCAGTGCGGGCTCTGTGCGCGGAGGAAGTACTCGTCCGAGGCGGCGATCGCAGCGGCCAGCACCAGATCGCCCTTGCTGGCGACGAAGGGTGACCAGTTCGGGATCGCGCCGCTCTCGGGCGAACGTCCGAGAAGGGTCGAGTAGAGCGCCGTGATGCGCACGCCGAGCTTCTCGGGCGACTGGTAGAAGCCGAGGGCCGCGACGTCCCGAGGCATCCCGCTGTTCAACCACGTGACCCAGCCATCGATCCCGGCATCAGGTGCACGCAGCAGGAGCTTGCGGTAGAGGTCGGTGACCCAGGTGCGGTAGTCGTTGTTCCCGACACTCCCGAAGTACTCGGCCGAGGAGTAGAACCCCGCAGCCATCTGCGCCACGGGCATGCCATGTTGGGCGGCGCTGATCCAGGCGCTCAATCCGGCAGCGTCAGGCTCACGGTTGAGGGTGTCGTGGTAGAAGTTCGTGACCACCCTCGTGATCCACTCGTTCGACGTCGACACCTGGGTCGCCAAGTTGTACCGCGTGATCCGGTGGTTCATGAGCAGGCTCGTCCAGGCGTTCAGGTCGTCCGCCGAGGGCGCACGGTTGAGGAAGTCCTTGTAGATCTGGGTGACGAAGTTCTGCGTCGGCACAGGGTTCGGGGGGGTCTGCACGACGGCGTTCCCACTGCGCAACATGTTCTGCTTGAAGGTCGGCCACGGGGCGGCGCCGAGCGCCGACTGACTCTGCCAGGCCTGTACGACCAGCTCGTCGTTGTCGTTGCGCTGGTTGTTCCCGTCGGCGTCACCCCGCGAGGCCACGAAGATCGTGGCCTTGCCGTCGATGTTCGCCACGGTCGGTGTCGAGGAGCTGGCGAAGATCGTGTGCCCGTACGCCGAGCGGTCACGCTCCTCGATCGCGCCGGTCTTCGCGTTGGCGACGACCAGCTTCTGCTCGGGCTGCGTGATGGCGTCGACCACGCCGTCGCCGTTGATGTCGGCCAGAGCGACGCCGTTGTTCGTGCCGGAGCTGGTGTTGCAGGTGCCGCCGTCGCTGACGCAGGTCTGATAGCGCTTCGCACCGCTCGCCGCCCAGGAGTACAGCCAGCCGCCCTCGGTCATCGTGACGATCTCCGGACCAGGGCTCGACGAGTCGACTTCGCCCACCGCCGGCGAGCCGACGGGGATCCCCGCGGTGGGGGCCTCCCACATCACCGCGCCGGTCTTGCCGTTGATCGCGATCTCCTTGAACGCCTCGGACCCCGTCCAGTACAGGCCGGTGCCCACGACGACGTCCATGGCGCCGTCACCGTTCAGGTCGGCGAGCGCCGGGGAGGACCAGATGACCGCCTTGGACACGAAGTGCGCCCACTTGACGGACCCGTCGATGTTGAACGCGGTGATGTAGCCGCCGCCGCCCGTGCCGTAGCAGGGTTGCAGCTGGCCGGACCCCTCGCAGTCGTAGCCCGCGACGATCTCCGTACCGCCGTCGCCGTTGAGGTCACCGATCGCCGGGGAGCTCCAGCTGGTGTCCTTGAGCCATTGATGGAGGGCGCCGATCTGGGTGTTGGCCGCACCCGACCAGCCGTCGAGCAGCTGACCCCAGGTGGTGGTCACGGCGTCGAGCTGCGTGTCTCCGTCCAGGTACCCGAGGGCGGGGGTGGAGAAGACACCGTCCATGGCTCCGGCGAAGGCCGGGGCGATGTACCTGTTGTAGATCTGGGTGACGACCTTGTTCTTGTACGAGTACGCGGCGAGGTGGCCTGCGGTGTTCGCCAGAACGATGTCGGGCACGCCGTCGCCGTTGACGTCGCCGAGCGCAGGGGACGCCTGAACGGCTCCGACGCGCCTGGCCTTGTCGGCTCCGCCAGTGTCGATGGTGGTGAGGAGGCTGCCCGGGCCGGTGCCGTTCGTGCTGTAGATGCGCACCGTCGAGTCGAGCCCGCCGACGATGACCTCGGGGACGCCGTCGCCCGTGACGTCGCCGACCGCGGGGGAGCTCCAGACCTCGCCGGTGGCGTTGGAGTCGAGCAACCAGCCGTTGTAGCTCCCCGTGGTGCCGAACGGGGTGCTGCCGCTGTGGAGCTCGGTCAGGATCGTGGTGACCGAGTGGGCCGCCGGCGCGAACACCTGGCCCGTGGCGACGAGGGCGCCCAGTGACACCAACCCAGCAAGGACACGTACGCGCACGCGTGGGAACGACATCACGAGTTTCCTCTCACGACGAGATCGGCCCATGCACCTGGGTCCTGAAGCGGACTGTAGGCGTCCGCGCCCTGGAGGCCGCGTCAGATGACGCCGTCTGCCAAATCTCTCATCGTCAGATGTCCTCGCCGGCGACGAGCGCCAGGCGGCGGGTGTTGCGGATGGAGCCGGTGAGGTAGAAGCCGAGGCCGACCCAGACGAGGGCGAGGCCGACGAAGTAGAGCGGCGGTACGGCCTGGTGCAGGACGAAGATGCCCGTCAGGAGCTGGATGGTCGGGGAGATGAACTGCATCATGCCGAGCGTGCCGAGGGGGATCCGCGGGGCGGCCATCGCGAACATCCACAGNNAGCAGGCCCGACTCGACGGCCAGCCCCTCGAGAGCGCCGAGCACCGCCCGCTTCTTGAACACCCCGTAGATGGCGAACGATGACGCGAGCACCAGCGCGACCCAGATCGTCTTCGTCATGACCACGGCGATCACGGCCACGCCGATCGCCGCGAAGCCGATGCCGACCAGGGACTGGCGGGCCGGTCGCTCGCCGAACACGATCATGCCGAGCACGACGTTGAGCAGCGGGTTGAGGAAGTAGCCGAGGCTCGCCTCCGCGACGTGGCCCGCGTTGACGGCCCAGATGTACGTGAGCCAGTTCAGCGCGATGAACACGGACGCCGCGAGCAGCCTCGGCCAGAGGAACCGCAGGCTCTTCAGCCACGCCCACGGCCGGCGCAGGACCAGGAGCATGACCACCACCAGTACCAGCGACCAGAGCACCCGGTTGGCCAGCAGCTCGAGGGCGCCGGCCTGCCGGATCAGCGGCCAGTACAGAGCGGTGAAGCCCCACAGGATGTACGTGATCAGACCTTGAGCGGTGGCCTTCCGGTCACGAGCACGGTCGTCTGATGGGTCCACCGGGCGAGCATGTCACAGCCGTCCGACGAGCCCGTACGGATTCTCACCCCTGGCTGGATGTTGCCTCGCCGGCGACGATCCGCCGAAGCGCCTCGACGTGCGCGGCGTAGGCCTTTCGTCCAGCGGAGGTCAGCGCCACCGACGTACGCAGCCGGCCCGCCGACGTCGCCTTGTCCAGCTTCACGTACCCGGCGGACTCCAGCGTCGCGAGGTGCTTACTGAGCACGGAGTCGGAGACGCCCAGCTCGTCCCGCAGTACCGGGAACGCGGCGAAGTCCAAGACAGCGAGCATCGCGCAGGCCCGCAGTCGCACGGGGTTGTGGATGATTTCGTCGAAGGCCGGAGCCGTCATCGTGCCCCGTGCTTCCGGACGATCGCCGCATCGTAGCTCCTGCTCAGCAGCGCCATGAGGACCGCGGTCGCTACGGCCACCGCGGCCAGCCACCAGCCGAGGCCGTAAGAGCTCGCGACCAGGTAGCACAGAGCCGCGGCGCCGACCATCACGACGGTGGCCTCGATGAAGACGAACCAGCCCGCGATTCGGACCGATGGCCACACCCCCGTCACGTGTTGATACGTGGTCATCAGGGTGAGCAACGACGCGAGAAGGACCATGACCACGGCAATCGTTAGGGCCTTTTGGTCACATGCGATCAGGGCGAATGCGACAGGGACCGCGGCACAGGTGATGCCGTACCAGGGCGCGTACCACGGCGTCGACGTGGCGATTTCCGCGCTGCGCCGCTCGGCTGCTTCAGCGGCGTCCAGGGCGGACTGCGCATCCAGGGGATCAGTTTCCATAGCGGAAAGAGTAGTACTGACTTTCCGTATCGTCAAGAGACGGAAGCCTTCTCCAAGCGGTCCGCGGGAAGGATCGACACGATGAGAGTGCCGTCGTCGAGATACGCGACGCGCGCCGACCAGGTGTCCGCCACGCGCAGCCACTCCATGACCAGCCCGGGGGAGGTCCCGTCGACGAGGCAGAAGGCCGTCGTCGGTCGCCGCACACGGTCGCCGAGCGATCCGAGGCTGGACCGCGTACGTGACGACATGCTCGGACCGTATCGGTCGCCACGGACATGGCTCCGGAGATATCGGGCATACGACCGGCACATGAGTCCGTTCGAGGCCTCACCACGAAGATCGCGGGCATATGAGGACGCCCCGACGCTTCGTATGCCCGAGAACTTCGGTATGTCCGTTCGGATGGACTGGTCGGCCAGCCATATGCCCGAGAAGTCCGGGCCTCTTCTGCGAGTCGCGAGGACGTGTTCCTGGTGCGACGCGTACGCGGTCAGTGAGCCATTGCCCGTGCAGCCCGACTAGCCCACGTGGTTCCGGAGCCTGGCCGCGACCGCGCGGCGGAGGTTCTCGGGGCCGCGTCGTAGCGCCGCGTCGAGAGGTTGGCCCTCCGGCGTGATCGTGACGAGGGCGACGGCGTCCGATGCGAAGGACCGGGCATCTTCGGTGACGCGTCCGCCGAAGACGATGACGTGTACGCCGTGGCGCCCGGCTACGGCTGCCACTCCGGCCGGCGTCTTGCCCCGCAGGGTCTGGGCGTCGACGCTCCCTTCACCGGTGAGCACGAGGTCGGCGACGGCGACGGCCGCGTCGAGCCCGACCGTCTCGGCGACGAGCTCGACGCCGGGTCGCATGCGGGCTCCGAGGAAGCCGAGCAGCGCCCAGCCCAGACCGCCGGCCGCGCCAGCGCCGGGCAGCACGGCCGCGAGCTTCGCGGCTGGCGGCGACAACGACACGAGGTGGGTGAGGACACCGTCGAGGTATGCGATGTCGTCGGGTGTCGCGCCCTTCTGCGGCCCGTACACAGCACTCGCCCCGGTCGGTCCCAGCAGCGGGTTGGTCACGTCGCAGGCGGCCTCGACGAGGCAGTCGGACAGCCGCGTGTCCAAGCGGCCCACGTCGATCGCGGCGCAGCGCTCGAGCTCGGCCGGTACGGGCGCCAGCTGCGCTCCGTCCTGGTCGCGGAGGACCACGCCCAGCNNCGGTCGATGAGCGCCTGATATCGCGCTCACCAGAGGCGATGGCTTCCAGACCGGAAGCCGACGCCATCTCGATCACGGCGCGACGGGTGGTCGGCGACCACGCGTACCCGGCCTCGATCGGCCTGCCCAGCGCGTCTGGCACCTGGACATGTACCCACGTGTCGCCCGTCGCGGCGGTGATCGCGGCGGCGAAGCCTTCGCCTCCGTCGGACATGGGCAGCAGGATGACTTCCGCGTCGGGCACGGCGTCACGCACCCCGTCGGCCATCGCCCGCGCCGCTTCCGGAGCGGTCATGGACTCCTTGTACGAGTCCGGCGCGCACACCACGATCATCCGGCACCTCCCGGGCCACGACCCTAGAGGTCGGGCGGGGTCATGTGGCTTCGGTGACCTCGTACAGAGCCTTGCCGGTCGTCGCGAAGGCATCGACGTTGGCGATCGTGGTGTCGGCGATGGCCTGCAGCGCCTCCGCCGTGAAGAACGCCTGATGCCCTGTGACCAGGACATTGGGGAAGGTGAGCAGTCGCTCGAACACGTCGTCTCGGATGACCTCGTCCGACTTGTCGTCGAAGAACAGCGCGGCCTCTTCCTCGTACACGTCGAGCCCCAGGTGACCGATGGTGCCGCTCTTGATGCCGTCGACCACCGCCTTCGTGTCGACGATTGCGCCCCGGCTGGTGTTGATCACCATGACGCCGTGCTTCATCCTCGCGATCGCATCAGCGTCGATCAGGTGCCGGGTCTCCGGTGTCAGAGGGCAGTGCAGAGTGACGATGTCGGACTGTTCCAGCAACGTGGCAAGCGGCACGTACTCGACGCCGATCTCGCGGCATGCGGTGTTGGGCATGATGTCGTAGGCCAGCACCTTGCACCCGAACCCCGTCATGATTCTCGCAACGCTGGTCCCGACGCGCCCCGTCCCGACCACGCCCACGGTTCGGCCGTGGAGGTTGAAGCCCAGCAGCCCCTCGAGCGCGAAGTTGCCCTCGCGGACACGGGCGTAGGCGCGGTGGATGTTGCGGTCGAGCGACAGCATCAGCGCCACGGTATGTTCGGCGACCGCCTCTGGCGAGTACGCCGGCACGCGGGCGATGACGATGCCGTGCCGCCTGGCCGCGGCCAGGTCGACGTTGTTGAAGCCGGCCGAGCGAAGGACCACCAGTCGTACGCCCAGCGACGTGAACGTCGCGAGCACCGCGTCGTCGACCTGGTCGTTGACGAACACGCAGACGGCGCCCGCGCCCCGCGCAAGAACTGCCGTGTCGGCCGTCAGCAACGCCTCGATGTAGTGAAGCGAGTGCCCCTTCGAGGCCGCTGCGTCGATGAACCGGCGGTCGTAGGACTTGGTGCTGAAGACGGCGATTTCCATGAGTTCCTCTTTCGGGGAGAGGTTGCGAGCGGCTGGCATCGATCTGTCCGGCCGTGCCAGGCGCCTCCCGGCTCGACTGTACGGCGCTCGCAGTGCTGCTGGGTGCCGCGACCGCGAGCCGCTGGTGTCGACGTGCAGGCTTGTCCCATGAAGATGTTGCTGCTGGGCGGTACGGCGTTCCTCGGTCGGGCGATCGCAACTGAGGCTGTGGCGCGCGGTGCGGAGGTCACATGCCTCGCCCGCGGCACGACTGCCCCGCCGGACGGGGTCACGTTCGTGACGGGCGACCGCGACGAACGGGGCGGGCTCGCTCCGGTCGCCGCGCAGCACTGGGACGTGGTCGTCGACGTCTCGCGCCAGCCGGGCCAGGTGCGCCGAGCCCTTCGGGACCTGTCGACCGACCACGTCGTCTTCATCTCCACGACGAGCGTCTACGCGTACGGCGACCGCCTCGAGCAGGACGAGAGCTCCCCGACCGTGCCCGCGCTCGACGGCGACGTCATGACTGACATGAGCATGTACGGAGCTGCGAAGGTGGCGTGCGAGGAGGCCGTACGGGCGGCGACCGTGACCTCGACGATCATCCGGCCGGGCCTCATCGGCGGGCCGGGCGACACATCCGCACGCAGCGGCTACTACCCATGGCGCTTCGCGCATCCGACCGGCGGCGACGTGCTCGTACCGGACGATCCCGACTTCCCCTGCGCGCTCATCGACGTGGACGACCTGGCCTCCTGGACAGTGACCGTTGCCGAGAGCGGCCTGGCCGGCACATACAACGCGACAGGCCGNNCCGGTGGAGGTCCTCCGCGCGGCCGGCGTCGAGTCGTGGATGGGGCCGAGGTCGTTGCCGCTGTGGATCGACGACCCTGCCGACCGCTACGGCGCGACCGCCGACACGCGTGCCGCCCGGGCGCACGGGCTGACGACCAGGCCTCTCGAGGAGACGTTCGCGCGCGTGCTCCCGTACGAGGAGGCCCGAGTCTCGCCTCGCCGAGCCGGCCTGTCCGACCACGACGAGCGGCAGCTCCGCCACATGCTCGTGTAGCTCCGGACCTGGCCGGGAGTAGGACCGCTTCGGGAGTTCGACGAGCGCTGGGCCGACGGTCCGGACGACTCTCCCGAGCGTGCCGAGGAGTTCGGGGCCACGTGGTCGGGCGACAGCCAGGCTGAGACCGGAGCTGTTGCTCCGGGCCTGGGGACAGCCGGTATATCGCTTTCGTTCAGCCGCTCGGTGGTCCGGACCGCATATGTGCACTCGGAGGGCCGATCCGTCGAAAGGTTTACCTGTCCGGGGGTTGATATTCCGGCATATGCTCGAAATCAATCCAACGAAGGAGAAAACCATGGCTTCCGACGAGCGAAACGAAATCGTCCCCGAGACGACCGACGTAGTTCCCGAGGGTGAGGCCACGCAAGCAGAGGATGCCCCCGCCGGCTTCCCGGATCGCTGGGCCGGCGGCCCGGACGACTCCGCCGCGAAGGCCGAAGGATTCGGTGACAAGTGGTCGGGCAACCCCGACGAGTCGACGGAGAAGGGCGAGGAGTTCGGCGACCGCTGGTCCGGCGCTCCGGACGACTCTTCCGAGCGCGCCGAGGGCTTCGGCGCAACCTGGTCCGGCGAGAAGAAGGACGAGGAAGTCTGACAGGCGTCTAGCTGGTCGCCGTCCCTGGAGAGCCGCCTCTGCCGGGGATCGCGGCCAACAGCCCCTGGGTGTACCCGCCCTGGGGGAGGCTCGAACAGCCCGTTCAGCCTGCCGCGAGGCCGAGCGCCTCGAGGACAGTCGCCCACAGCAGTGCAGTGGGGAGCGGTTCGGCCGACATCAGACGGTTCGACAGCAGTGTGACTGCTATGCCCGTACCGGGGACGAGCCCGGTTCCGCAGCCCGTGAAGCCCGGGTGCCAGAGCATCGTGCGGCGTTCGCCGCCGAGCTGTACGGGCATGGTGCGCCACCCGAGCGCCTGCCCCTCATCGGGACCCTCGGCGAAGATCTGGCTGGTGATCTCGGGCCGCCACAGGTCCTCGTGCTCGCTCGCTGACGCCAGCGAGCGGCCGAGCCTGAGAAGGTCGGCGACGGTCGAGAAGATCCCGGCGTGCCCGCTGACCCCGCCCAGCGCGCGGTGGCAGTTGCCGTCGTTCACCTCGCCGACGAGCTCGTACGACCGCCACGCGATGTCCTCGAGCGGGTACAGGACGGGGTACGGGCTCCCGGTACGGATCATCTCCTGCTCGATGCCGTCGCCGTCGGCGCTCGCGGCGACGTTACCCGTCACGGGTCCGTAGCCGGTGTCGTCGAGCCCGAGCGGTGCGGTCACGAGCTCGGACACGGCACGCTCCAGCGGGCTTCCGGTGACGCGTTCGACCACCCGGCCGAGGAGGATGAAGCCGAGGTCCGAGTAGGCGCGCCGGTCGTCGGGCGGGTAGCGCAGTGGCAGCGCGGCGAGGGCGTCGAACGGGTCTGCCCGCTCCCCCTCGGGCGTCCTGGCGAGGTACAGCGGCTGCCACTCCCAGAGGCCGGCGCGATGCCGCATCAGGGTCGAGAGGGTGGTCGCCGGCGCGCAGGCCGTTCCCGGTACGAACCGCTCGACCGGTTCGTCGAGACGGAGGAGTCCGAGGGACGCCAAGCGATGGATCGCGGTCGTGGTCGCCACGACCTTGGTCACCGACGCGACGTCGAACCGCGTGCGGCGGTGGAGCTCGCGACCCGCCGCGTCCGCCGCGCCCGTCGCCTCGATCCGCGTCCCCGCAACCGTCGAGACACCCACGACGACACCGAGCGGGCCCGACTCCAGCGCATGGACGGCGCCAACGGCCTGCTCGACGGCCTCGAGCAGGCTCTCGGTCGTGCCTGAGGTCGGACCGAAGGCCATCAGGGCAAGTCCAGCGCCGTACGGAGGTTCCCGCCCGCATCGCGCAGCCGAGAAGCCGCTCTGTCGGCGGGCTCGTGCCGCGCGAGCATCAGGGAGGCCACCCGGATGTTGTTGCCCGATTCGTTCAGGGCTGACGCGGCCTCGTCGGGTGTTGCCGAGGTGATCTGCTGGACGATCCGCCGCGCGCGCTCACGGAGCTTGTGGTTGGTGGCCCGTAC
>PMBM01000181.1:9871-14597 GCA_003153855.1 Propionibacteriaceae bacterium | reverse complement strand
ACGACGTACGGCGTACGGCCGCTCGCCGCGATGCCGACCACCGCGTCGAGCGGCCCGATCCATCGCGCGTCGATCGCTGCGGCGCCTGCGACGGGATCGTCCTCGGCGCCCTCGACCGCGTTCACGAGCGCCTCAGGACCGCCCGCGATGATGGCGGAGACCTGTTCTGGCGTCGTGTTGAAGGTCGGCGGGCACTCGGACGCGTCCAGGATCCCCAGCCGCCCGGCCGTGCCGGCGCCCACGTAGACCAGTCGTCCGCCGGAGGCCATCCGCGCCGAGATGGCCTCGATCGCCGGCACGATCTGAGGCAGTGCCGCGAGTACGGCCTCGGGGACGGTCCGGTCGGCGTCGTTCATGAGCTCTGCCAACCGCGACACGGGGAGCGTGTCCAGGTCCGCGTACCTCGGGTCCACCGACTCGGTGAGCAGCGCAGAGAGCTCTGCCCCGTCATTGGTCGCGTCACGGTGTTCGGAGTTCATGAGGTGCCCCGCTTCCTGGGGTCGAAGGAGTCGCGCAGCCCTCTCGAGACTACGTCAGCGCCCGACGCTGGGCCTGAGCAACGGGCGGCCATCACGCTCGGCTGGGTCCGTACTTCTCCCAGAAGGCGTCGGCGTCCGCGTCACGTCCCGCGGACAGCAGGGCGCGGGCACCGATCCCCGCCATGTCGGTCATCGTCGACCCGCCGTCGTCCCAGCCACGGACTGCACCGATGATCAGCTCGAGCTGGGCGATGCCCTCGTCGACGCGCTCCGCCGAGAACAGCAGCCGCGCCCGCAGGAGGCGTGAGTTGAGGCCCTGGCTCTCGGCGCCATGGGCGTACATGCGTTCCGGGACGTCCCCGAGGATGGCCAGCGCCTCGTCGTACCGCTCGGCCGTCCCGTACATGCGGGCCCTGGTGTCGCGGAGGTCCATGCGCTCGAACTCGAAGTCCCAGTCGCCGAGCTCCTCGCGGAAGTCGCTGTCGGTCAGGCACCGGGCCTCGTTGTCGTCGTTGAGCGCGGCAGCGGCTTCGAGGTCACGCAGCCCGGCGTCGAGACCGTCGGCGTTCTGGACCGCCATCGGGAGCTGCCGGCGCACCACCATGAGGGCCCTCTGGTCGTCCTCGGACCCCGCCAGGTCGGCGGCGCGACGGAACGCACGGACGGCGGCGATGCTGTCGCCCGCTTGGACCAGCCGCGCGTACGAGCACCACGCCGTCCCGGCCGCTGCCGGTTCCCCGCTCCGTTCGTACAGCTCGGCTGCCCTCTGGAAGAGGCTGGTGGCCCTGCTCGTCTCCTCGAGGTCGGCCGACACCTCCGCCGACAGAGCGGTGAGGCGAGCCTGCTTGAGGTCCATCGCCGGCTCCAGGTACGTCTCGGCCGCCCGCGCGAGCTCCACAGCCGCAAGGCCGCTCTCGGCCACCTCGACGGCCTCCAGGAGGCGGCCCTGGTGCCGGTACGCCTCCGCGAGGATCCCTTTCGCGTCGGCGAAGGAGTCGATGGCGTGGGCCCTGTCGGCGAGCACAGCCGCCTGGAGGAGCAGCTGCTCGGCCAGGTCGGTGTCCTCGTCGCCGAGCGCAAGCCGCGCCTGAGCGAGCAGGACGGCCGACTGGGTGACGTCCCCGCTGGCGCGCGACGCCCGCAGCGCCTCGGCCATCTCCGCGTCCGCCTCGTCGGGCCGCTCGAGCAGCGTGCACGCGAACGCCCTCTGGACGTGAAGACCGGCCGCCGAGTCGGCGTACTCGCCGGGCAGCAGCATGGCCAGGCCCTCTCCGGTCCACGTGTACAGCTCCTCGGGCGACTCCGTACCGGCGCTGTGCGCCGTGGCCCAGATCCGGCGCAGCTGGTGGTCGGAGTCGACGGCGCACGGGAACGCCCTCACCTCGGCGAGCAGCTCGTACCGGCGCTCCTCGGAGACCCCGTGCAGCACCCGTATGCGCGCTCGTCCCCGTTGCGCCAGCGAGCCGATCGTGTCGATGGTGGGCAGCATCGCGAGGGCCTCGTCCCACTGCTCGGCACGGGCGGTAAGCCACTGCTCGACGATCAGTGCCTCCGCCTCGTCACCGGCCGCCCGGTACAGCTCGGCGGCGGACCTGATGCACGGGGTCGCGCGCTCCGCGGTGATCTCGGAGTCGCTCCACACGAGGAGGTACTCGAGCGAGGCCAGCGCCTGCAACCTCTCGGTGGTTGCGCCCTCGCGGAGCTGGGCCAGCTGGTCGCGTCGTCGGTCCCATTCGTCAGCGAGGACACGTACGTC
Organism: Propionibacteriaceae bacterium; assembly: GCA_003153855.1. GTDB lineage: Bacteria > Actinomycetota > Actinomycetes > Propionibacteriales > Propionibacteriaceae > Fen-668. Next base: position 12,362 of record PMBM01000181.1, on the reverse strand, counting down.
GTCCAGGGGCGAGTAGCGGAGCGCCAGCTCGACGAGGTCCGCCAGCCGCTCGACGGTCAGCGCGGGCAGGTCGCGGAGGTCAGGTGCGAGCGGGTGCTTCTCCTCCGGCGTCGGCGGCGGCACGGGTGGCGCGGGCGCCGGGAGCGGCAGGGCGGGCAGGGTCGGGGCGTTGATGTAGGAGTCCCACACGAGACGACCCACCTCCGGCGTCCCGTTGCGCGCGTCGAAGCGCGAAGCCAGGTCGAGCGCAACCACTCGCAGACGCTGCCGCAGCTCGTCGAACGACACGTCACGCCGCTCGTACGAGATGGTGCGCGAGCCCATCCCGTACAGCCCGGACGCCGCGTCGAGGAGCCGTGTCGCGGCGGCGGCGAGGAGCATCTGCTCGTACGGGGTGATACCGGTGTCGAGCAGGTGGATGCGGCGTGCGAGGACGTCGACGCCACGGTCGATCGCGCCGGCACGAGCCAGCGTGAGGATATGCGTGACGGCCTGGTCGACCTGTGTGTCGTCGTCCGCGGCGAGCCGCCAGCCGCGGCGGTGCGCGACGAGGGCCTCGTCGCCACGGCCGATGACCAGGAGCGGCTCGACGACGATCGCGTACAGCGTGCTCGGCTCCTCACTGCAGGTCTTGCCGCTCGCCAGCGCCGGCACGGCGAAGTCCAGCGCCTCCTGCCACCGACCCTGCTGGGCTCGGTACCGGGCGCGGGTCGACGGCTCGCAGGCGATGCAGTCGCTGAGGTGGGTCCGATCGGACGCGAGCCAGTCCTCGAACTCGCGCTCGGCGCCGCGCACGCCCCGTACGTGCCGGGCGAGCAGGAACGCCGACCCGTGCACGGGGTTGAGCCCCTCGCCGGCCTCCGCGTAGATCCGGTACATCGTGGCGAGGTTCTCCTCGATGCGCGCGAGTGGGACCTCGGGGTAGGAGAAGAGGTTGCCCGTCATCCACTTGAGCTGCCACAGGAACGTCAACCGCATGTCCTCGTCGAACCAGGCCCGCTTCTCCTCGTAGCGCTGGAGCAGCCAGGTGAACGGGGTGAAGATCTTCGGTCCGGAGGTGGAGCGCTCGTACGCGCTGACGAGTCGGAGCCGAGACTGGCCGCCGAGGTCCTCGTAGCCGAGATCGTCGGCGAGCCGTACGGCCTGCTCGAGCACCGGCACCCGTCGGCCGGTCGGAAGGGACTCCGCCTGCTCCAGGAGCGCGAAGTAGTCCTCGACGTCAGCCACGGTCGGAACCCATCGCGCGGTCGAGCAGGCCGAGGAACGACCGGTCGAGCGCGGCCAGGTCCGCGGCGCGCAGCTTGTGATGGCCCATGAGCAGCGCTCGGGTGTAGAGGGATTCCACCCCCATCGCCGCAAGGCCGGGGTCGCGGACCTCGAGCAGCCTCCGCACGGTCTGGTTGTCGTCGTTGAGCAGCAGCCGCGCGCGGGAGCTGGCGCCGTCGTCGAACGCGCCGAGGATCGCGGCCCACGTGTCGTCGGCGGTGTCCGCGACCGTACGGCGCTCGCGACGCTCCTGGGCGGTCTCGGAGTCGAGGTAGAGCGCGGGTACGGATGCCGGCGAGAAGCCGCGCAGCTCCACGTCCACGTCGAGCCGGTCCAGCGCGGCTCGCATCTGGCCGAGCGGCCAGGCGACGGCCGACTCACGCGACGTGTCGACGGTACGGATGTGGGCGTCGAGGTCGTCGGGCGACAGCGGCATGACGTGGGCACCCGGCAGGACCGTGGCCGCCTTGAGCAGCAGGTCGTACTCGTAGACGTACCCGCCGTTGACGATCTCCATCCCCTGGCCCGCGCCGACCTGTGCGACCTGGCGGAAGTCGTCGACGGTACGGGTGATGTAGATGGTGCTCGTGCGCGTCAGGAGGTCGGGCAGCGTCGCGTCGCCGGTGTTGGTCTCGAAGGGCAGCAAGGGCAGCAGCACCCGGAGCATCTCGTCGTCGGCGAGCGCCATGCCCTTCGCCGCGACGTGGTGGATGCGCAGGAACTCGACCATGCGGTCGGGCTCCGTGGCTGCGAGGCGCGTCAGCCAGTGGCGGAGCTGGTCGCCCAGGGCTGTACGGGTGTCGGCGAGCAGGTCGTCGGAGTACAGCGCCTCGCGGCTCGCGGTCGGCTGCAGCGCAGAGGTGTCCACGACGAGGCGCGCGAAGAACGCCCACTCGGGCAGGAGGCCGCCCATCTCGTCACCGAGCAGCATCCCCTTGAGATAGACGCGGCTCCCGGGACGGCGTCCGGAGTGCGTCGGGTTGCCGAGGATGAGGGCAACACCGTTGAGGCCGGCCGCGGGGAAGTGCACCGGGACCGTGGCGAAGGGCGCGATGCCCAGCTCGGCGATCCCCAGCTCATGGACGGCCGCCCGGCGCTGTACGGGATCGCCGATCAACCAGGGAGGTGTGACCGGTGCGATCGTGATGGTCCTGGTCGCACGTGTGGCTTCGACCCGGCACGGCAGGAACCGCCCGTACTCCTGAGCCAGCGCGATGACGCGATC
>PMBM01000181.1:0-9864 GCA_003153855.1 Propionibacteriaceae bacterium | reverse complement strand
TCGCCCTTGCGCGACAGCACCTCGATCTCGTCGGTGACGAGGAAGGCGGACAGCAGTCCGATGCCGAACTGTCCCAGCATGTCGGTACGCGCGAAGCCGAGCTCGTCGCGCTTGGAGGATCGGCCGATGGTCGCGAGGAACGTTCGGACGTCGGAGTCGTCGAGGCCGACGCCCGAGTCGAAGCAGTGCATCCGACCGTCGGAGGCCTGGTCGGCGCCGGTGAGCAGGATCGCGGGCCGGTCGTCTTTGGCCCCGCGCTGGGTGACGGCGTCGATGCCGTTCTGGAGCAGCTCCCGCAGGAACACCTTCGGCGAGCTGTACAGGTGGTGACTGAGCAGGTCGACCAGCCCTCGCAGGTCGACCTGGAACGTGTCGTTCGTGTGCTCCGTCATCGCAGTCCCCAGGGTAGGGGGAGTACGTGCTGATGGACACCGCTGTTTCGCCCGTCCGCAGGGCCGCCCGCTTCGTGACGACGGTGGCTTCGCCGACGTTCCCACTTCNNTGATCCCTAGAGCTTCGCCTGCCACTTGTCGGTCCAGACGAGGTCGTTGTACGTGCCCTTGAACTCGCTGTCGCCCATGATCTTGTCGACCACGAGCCTGATGGTCTGTGCGTTGTCGTGGTAGGCGTTGACGTACGCCTTGACCATGGTCGCGTCGTGGAGGTGGGTCGTGTAGTTGAGGCTCACCATGACGGTCGGGACCTCGTGGACGTACCAGGGGCAGTCCGTGCTCATCGGCGTCTTCCAGCGGATCCGGTAGTTGTTCTCGGCGGCGTAGCCGACGATGTTGGCGACGACGATGGCGGCGTCGACCTCGTCGCGGTACGCGAGGGTCGGACCCTTCACGCGGTTCGCGCCGTCGTTGAGCGTCACCTCGAAGCCGCGCCTCTCCAGCTCGGCCACGAACGTGTCCCTCGCCTCGGGGCTGGAGGAGTAGATGCCGCCGCCCTCGGTGTCCAGGTAGTACAGCCGTACGCGCCGATGCGTCTCCGGCCTGATCGGGAGCTGGTCCAGCGTGTTCTTCACGAGCGTGATCGACGCGTCGGCGGCCTCGGCCTGCCAGCGCAGGTGCTCCTCGCAGCCGACGACGGCGAGGTCGTCGGGAGTGCGCAGCAGCGTCCCGGACGCCTGCTTGCCGGGCAGCCCGAGCTTCGCCTTGAGACCCAGCACGCGACGTACGGCATCGTCGAGACGCTCGGCCGTGATGACGCCGGCCTTCACCCCATCCACCATGAACCCGAAGTCCTCGGCCATGTCGTTGAAGAACAGGAACATGTCGCAGCCGGAGGCTATCGCGCGCGGTACGTAGTCCTGGCGCCTCATCGCGCTCGTCATGCCGAGCATGTGGCTGGCGTCGGTGATGACGACCCCGTTGAAGCCGAGCCGCGTCTTGAGAAGGTCCTGCAGCAGCTCGGGAGCGAGCGTCGCGGGCATGACATCCGCGTCGGTGAGTGACGGGTCGAGCGCCTTCGAGTACGCGGGCAGCGCGATGTGGCCCGCCATGATCATCTCGACGCCGGCGTCGATGTGGTGGGCGTAGACCTGTCCGAACGAGGCGTCCCACTCGGCAGGCTCGAGCTCGTTGACGCCGAGCACGAGGTGCTGGTCGCGCTCTTCCGTACCGTCTCCCGGGAAGTGCTTGATGCAGACGGCGATGTCCTCGCCCGCGTCGCGGATGCCGCGCGCCTTGGCGCTCGTCGAGCGGATGACGTCGGTCGCCGTCGTTCCGTGAGCACGCGTGTTGACGATGGTGTTCCGCCAGTTCGTGAGGATGTCGACGATCGGCGCGAAGATCACGTTCACGCCCAGCGGCCCGGACTCGCGGCCGGAGACGAGACCGGTGCGGTACGGGACGTCGTCGGTCTTCGCGGCGTCGCACTGGGCACCCGTCGCGATGTACGTGCCGTCGCCGCACGCGCCGTTGCCGCCCGACTCGCAGTTCGCGGCGACGAGGAGCGGGATGCTCGACGCGGCCTGCAGCGAGTTCAGCAGGCTCTGCACCTGTACCGCCGAGCCGCCGTGGTAGCGGGCACCGCCGATCCCGTACCGCGCGAGGATCTCCTCGTTGGTGCCGACGTTGCCGCTGAACGTGTCCTCGCCGAAGTGGAACAGGTTGAAGAACAGCTGGCCGACCTTCTGCTCGAGGGTCAACGAGGCGAGGGTGGTCTCGACCCAGTCGAGGCGCTCGCCGTCGAGCTCGTACGGGACGGCTCTCAGATCCACGGTGCGGGGCATGGGGACTCCTTGGTCTCAGATCCGCCAGGGCGGGGTGGTGGGAAGCAACGCGGTGAAGTCGGCGAGGAGGGCGTCCTGGTACGTACCGGCGTAGCGGCCGGTGAGGAAGCGGTCCAGCGCCTCGTCGCGGAAGCGTCGCCACGACTCGGCCTCGCTGCCGGGGTTGATGGGGTAGAAGAGGACGCCGGCGTCAGCCGCAGTGTCTCGGTCGGCGGGTGCGTCCCCGATGAGCAGGATGTGGTCGTCCGCGTACTTGCCCTTGGCGGCGAGCTCGAGGTGGCGCCCCTTGGTTCCCGCCTCCTGACCGGCGACGAGATCCATGTAACGGACCAGGTCGTGCTCGGCCCATTCGCGGGNNGGCACGTCGTGCACCATGTCCGCGATCCGCTCGTCGACCTCGTCGGTCCAGACCAGCGCTGTGTCGAGCTCAGGATCGGGGTGCAGGGCTGCGTACTGGCGAAGGCCCGCACCGCTCAGCGGAAAGCCTGAGGCGACGAACCGCCGGAGGGAGGTCCCGGCTGGCAGGTGGGCACCGCGCTGGGTCACTTCGGGACGTGCGGCCAGGAGGTCGAAGACCCTCAGCAGCGCGAGCCAGCGGTTGAGCCCGCGGCCGTCCGAGTAGAGGTTGACGAACTCGGCGGTCTCGCGGACCAGCGACGACACCGCCTGGAGTCCCCAGCACTTGATCGTGGCCGGGATGAAGCACTCCTTGTGCTTGATCTCCATGGCATCGAAGACGCAGCCGTCCGAGTCGATGCCGATGAAGTGGTGTCCTCTGGGCTGGAACGAGGTCAGCCCGGCAACAGCTTCATCAGCTGGTGCGACGTGCTCGGCGACGTGTGTCACGGTGCCTCCTTTGGCGATGAGGCCACTCCACTCCGTTGGGGCAATCCGTGCAAACCGTTGCCAGACGTTGCCAGTTGCATTGCAGGGTGGCGTGCGTCCTCGTCGTCAGTCGCGCTTCGGCACGGGCCCCGTGGAACCGCGGAGCTTGAGGTACACCGGAAGGTCCACGACGGCACCCCGGTCGAGGTCGTGCCCGTCGAGCTGAGCGAGCAGCAGGGTGGTGAGCTCGCGCCCGACCCGGCGGGTGGGCCCACTGATCGTCGTGAGCGGCGGAGAGCAGAAGTCGGAGCCGAAGATGTCGTCGCAGCCGATGATGCTGATCTCGTCGGGGACCTTGATGCCGCGCTCGCTGAACCGTTGGAGCATCCCGATCGCCAGCATGTCGTTGAACGCGATGCCGGCCGTGGCCCCGCTGTGCCACAGGACGTCGGCGGCGGCGGCCCCCGAGTCGGGCTTCGGGTTGAACGGCCCGATGCGAGTCACCTCGAGGTCCAGCCGTTCGGCCGCGTCCTGGCAGGCCTCCCAGCGGCGCCGGTTCGTCGCCGACCGCTCCGAGCCCGAGACGTAGCAGATCCGCGTATGCCCTAGTGAGGCTAGGTGTTCGACAGCTTGGCCGACGACCGCCGCAGTGTCCATGCTGATCGACGGGACGCCCTCGATCGTACGGTTCATGGTCACCAGCGGGATCCGGGTCGAGAACTCGCGGAGGTCCTCGTCGGGCAGCCGGCTCGCGACCACGATGGCGCCGGTGGACGCCTGGGCGAGCTGCTCGAGCGACGCTCTCTCCGTGCTTCCGGACTCCTCGGTGTCGATGAGGACCTGCGTGTACCCGGAGTTGCGGAGCCGTTCCTGCGACCCCCGGATGATGTCGAAGTAGAACGGGTTCGTGATGTCCGGTACGAGCAGGGCCACGTAGCCACGGCTCGTACGGGGAGCAGGCTTCGGTGGGGGTGCGGCGTAGCCGAGCTCGCGTGCGGCACGGAGGATGAGCTCGCGGGTCTCCGGGCTGATGCGCTCAGGCGAGGACAACGCCCGGGAGACCGTCGACACCGCGACGCCCGCATGGTTCGCGACGTCCCGCATCGTCACTACGTCCCTGGCCACGTCGTTCTCCTTCTCGTCCTGCGGCATCGCGGCGAACCGCTGTGTCACCACATCTGCCCCCGCGGATGCGTCACCACCATTGCACATCCGGAACTGGAAAACGGCAACGCGTTGCAAGAGTTTCCATCTGGCTGGCAACAGGGCCTACGTTCCTGGCAACGGCACCGATGCCGTACAGACTCGAAGGATCGAAATGTCCACGACCGTCGCAACTCCCTCAAGCAGTGACCTGGGGTCGCTGGCGAAGCAGCCCGCGCGGGCAGTGCTCGGCTACGGCCTGGGTGACTTCGCGAACAACCTCGCGTTCTCCATGGGGACGTCGTTCCTCCTCTACTACCTCACAGACGTCGCCGGCGTCACCGCAGCCGCGGTCGGCACGATGTTCCTCGTCGTACGGCTCTGGGACGCGTTCACCGACCTCTTCGCCGGCCGTTTGGTCGACCGCACGATGACGCGCTTCGGCAAGTTCCGCCCCTTCATCCTGTGGTTCGCTGTACCGGTCCTGTTCCTCAGCGTCCTCAACTTCAACGTGCCGACGCCGGGCGTGAAGTGGCTCGGGATCTTCGACGTGAGCCTCTCGGCCCAGGGCCGCGTCCTGTACATGTACCTCGCCTACGCGGTGCTCGGCCTGTGCTACTCGCTCATCAACATCCCGTACGGCTCCCTTGCCTCGGCGATGTCGCAGTCTGTCTCTGAGCGCGCCAAGCTCGTTGCCGCCCGCGCCTTCGGTGCAGCCATCGGCGGCGTCGGCCTCACCTACCTGGTCGCACCGAAGATCTCCGCCCTGCAGAAGAGCGCGCCGAAGCTCGCCGCGAATGCGGACGCCACCGCCAAGGCCGCCTACGACGCCGCAGCGCTCGCCTACCGCCAGAACGTCCAGAGCGTGTTCACGACGACGACCCTCCTGTTCGTCCTCATCGGCTCCGTCGCCTTCTTCCTCACGTTCTGGTTCTGCCGCGAGACCGTTGTCCGGGCCACCCCCAAGGTGAGCATCCGCGAGACGATCGACACGCTGAAGCACAACAAGCCGCTCGCGTTCCTCTGCTCCGCCAGCTTCTTCTACCTCATCGGCCTGTTCGCGGTGAGCGGTGCGACGGCCTACTACGCCAAGTACGTGATGGGCGACATCTCCCAGACCGCGACCATGACGCTCATGAACTCCGGGATCGCGCTCCTGATCACGCCGCTCATCCCCGCCATCATCAGGAAGCTCGGCAAGAAGACCGTCTTCCAGTGGTGCGGCATGTTCACGGTCGTGGGCGGCGTCTCGCTGTTCTTCACCCCGGTCGGCGGCCTGGCTCTCGCGCTGATCTTCCTGGCCGTCAAGGGCATCGGTGCCTCGCTCATCAACACCGTGATGTTCGGCCTCGAGGCCGACACCGTCGAGTACGGCGAGTGGAAGTCCGGCAAGCGGTCCGAGGGTGCGACGTACGCGATCTTCTCCTTCACCCGCAAGGTCACCCAGTCCATCGGCGGCGCCCTCGGTGCATGGATGCTCGCGTTCGGCGGCTACCTCTCCGCCACCTCGACCAACCCGAACCCGGTCCAGCCGGACTCCGCGATCTGGGCCATCCGGTTCACGATCGGACTCCTGCCGGCGATCTGCGCGATCACCGCGATGGTCATCTTCTGGAAGTACCCGCTGACCGACAAGATCTTCGCCGAGATCCGCAACGAGAACGAGGCCCGCAAGAGCGAGGCTGCCGCCATCGCTGACTGAGCACCGACCGGACGCCGCACTGCCGGGGATCCTGCCCGAGTCCGACTGCCGGTTTCCCAAGGGATGTAGCCAAACCTGCACCTCCCACACCCAATTCGGTGTGGGAGGTGCAGGTTTGCTATGACCCCTTGGGAAACCGGCAACGTGGCCATGAGCCTCGCGAGGGTGGGCGCGGGGCGCGGTGACGAGCGCCGAGTTGGGTTACCGTCGTTTCCAGCAGGTCCACGATTCGCCGGGAGGGAGCGCATGACCGAGCCGAACGGGCCGTCGACGCCCACCGATCCTGGCGACGAGCCGATCCCGGCGAGCTCGTCCGAACCGCCGACCCCGAGCGCTCCTCCAGCCGCACCCGCCGTGGCGAAGTCGCCGCGACGGCTGCTCGTGCGACTGGCGGCTGTCGTGGTCGTGATCGTCGTGGGCGTGATCGCGTACCTCGTGTTCTTCCAGAAGTCCGACCCCACCGCCGCGAAGGTCGGCGACTGCGTGAGCATCACAGGGTCGGAGAGTGCGGCCACCGCCACGCGTCTCTCCTGCGACGACCAGTCGGCCCTGTACATGGTGACGGCCTCGGGCACGACCGTGACGTGCGACGCGTACGAGGTGAGCTACACCGGAAACAACCGGGACCGTACGAAGCTCTGCCTGTTCTACAACGTCGCGGTCGGGGACTGTCTGAAGGTCACCCAGAACGGGGACGGCGACGCCAAGGGGGCGTGCGTGGCGGGCATGCTGAAGGTGATCTCGGTCAGGACGGACACGTCAGCCGCGAGCCAGTGCCCCGCGGAGTCCGATGCGGCCAAGGTCGACGAGACCCGCAACCGGTTGATCTGCTTCGTCACCGTCACGTAGCGCTGGGCTCGCCCCCGACGGGGGCCTCCTTCGGGACGCGCTTCAGTTCCACGTGCAGGGCCGTGGCGATCTTCTTGAGGTCAGCGAGCTCCTCGGCGTTGCGCCGGCGGTCGAGCTGGGCGAGCTTGAACTCGGCCTGCGTCGCCTCGTGGGTCTCGATGATGAGCTGCGCGGTCTTGCGGGACGACAGGTCCTGGCCGACCATGATCACGCTCAACAGGACCAGCTGCAGGAACGTCTGCGCGATCCAGGACACGATCGTCACGAGGTTCCCCGTGGCCAGCGCACCGGGAAGCGACACCAACGCGATGGCTGCGAACGCGATCGCGCACCACATCGTGCCGACGACACTCGTGATCTTCCCCCCGGCCGTCTCGAGAGCATCGTTGATCTGCTTCATTCGGTTCGCCCCTCCGTCAGTGACCCTGCGTCCGCCCGGCCGCCGGTCAAGTCTCTCCACAAAGATGGGGACCGGCCAGGAGGAACGCCCCATCTTGATGCGATCCTTGTGTCGTTCCCGGACCGCCCTCCCGGACGTTCCCGTCGGCCTTCAGAGACCCGGGCTCAGCCTCGCCCGAGAGATGCGGCCAGATCCGTGGTCCGCGATGTCCTTCGGACGACCGGTCAGCCCCACCAGAACGCCGCAGCGATGACCCCGTACAGGACCACCATCGACGCGCCCTCTGCCCACGTCGACTCGCCGTCGAACGTGATGAACACCGCCATGAGTACGGCGATCGCCACGGCCGCGATGAGCATCGGCGGGAACACCAGGGTGAGCGTCGCGAAGCCGAAGACCTGCGACAGGATCACGAGCAACGGCGCGAGCACGAGAGCGATCTGCAGGGGCGACTGGATGATCACGGAGAAGGCGTACTCGCTCCTGTTCTGAGCGGCCAGCTGGACGCCGACGAAGTTCTCGACGGCGTTGCCGGCGATCGCCACGACGACCAGCCCCGCGAAGGCCTCCGAGATGTGCAGGGTGCTCATGGCGGGCTGCAGCGCGGCGACGAACCAGTCCGAGACGAACGCTGCGGCAACCGACGCGGTCGCGAGAAGGGCGACCGCCAGCCAGAGAGGCCAGCGAGCCGCCTCAGACTCTCCGGTGTCCGCCGGTCCACGCCGGAGCATGCCCGGCAGCGTCACCGCGTACAGCACGAGCAGCAGGATCGCTACGAAGACCGACAGGGCACCCTCGTGGTTCTCCGCAGGGGTGTGGATGTGGGCGGCGAGCGAGGGGACGACCATGGCGCCGACCGACAGCACCATGAGCACGGCGATCTCGCGGGCGCGCTTCGAGCCGAGGTGCTGCGGGCCGTGCTTGACGCCTCCGACGATGAACGCCAGCCCCAGGACCAGGAGCAGGTTGCCGAGGATCGAGCCGATGAGCGCGGACTGTACGACGGTGACCAGACCGGCCTTCAACGCGAAGAGCGCGATGAACAGCTCCGGCAGGTTGCCGAGCGCCGACTGCAGGGCGCCCGTCGCTCCGGGGCCGAACCGGTCGCCCATCTGCTCGACCGAGCGACCGACGAGCGACGCGAGCAGGGCGACGGCCCCCGCCGACGCGACGAACGGCACGACGGGCCCGGCCGGGACGGCGTGCGTGATGCCGGCCGCCGCGGCCAACGCCACGCTCAAGCCGATCACCACGAGGTCCGACCGGGTGAACATCTTCGCGTACAGCCGCGGCGACGTCGTCTCACTCATGCCTGAATCCTGGCATGTACGTGGGAGCCGGACCGGGCCGTACGAGCCCTGGTCCGTGTCGCACGACGCTGGTTGACTGTGCGGCATGGAGCTGGGAATCGAATGGCCTGTGTCGCCGATGCTCGCGAAGGCCGTGGCGGACGTGCCGGACCCGGACGGGAAGGGCGGCCCCTATGCGTACGAGCCGAAGTGGGACGGGTTCCGCTGCATCGTGGCGCGTGACGGCGACGAGGTGGAGCTGGGCAGCCGCGGCGAGAAGCCGCTGACGCGCTACTTCCCGGAGGTCGTCGAGGCCGTACGCAAGCTCCTCCCCGAGCGGATCGTCGTCGACGTGGAACTCGTCGTGCGCGCCGGCGACCGTGGTGCCCAGCGCCTCGACTGGGAGGCCCTCGCTCAGCGGATCCACCCGGCGGAGTCGCGGATCAAGAGGCTGGCCGTTGAGACGCCGGCGGAGATCGTCGCGTTCGACCTGCTGGCGCTCGATGGCCAGTCGCTCATGGGTCAGCCGTTCCGCGAGCGGCGGGCGAGACTGGAGAAGGAGCTGGCCCACCTGGCGACCGGCGATCCCGTACATCTCACGCGCATCACCACCGACGTTGCCGAGGCGCGGGAGTGGTTCGAGACCTTCGAGGGCGCGGGCCTGGACGGGGTGGTCGCCAAGCCGCTCGGCGCCGCGTACCAGCCGGGCAAGCGCGCGATGCTCAAGATCAAGCACCACCGCACGGCGGACGTGGTCGTGTACGGCTATCGGGTCCACAAGTCAGGTGAGGGCGTGGGGTCGCTCCTGCTGGCTGTGTACGGGGAGATGCCGTCTTGGGGCAGGAGCGAGTCCGGTGGAGCGCCGGAGGGCTGGCCCGGCCTCGACCCTGACGCAGGAGAGGGTCTGGCGCTGATCCCTGTCGGTGGGATCGTCAGCCTGCCGGACACGATGCGTCGCGCTCTCGTCGCCGAGCTGGAGCCGTTGACGACGCACGACGAGGCCGGAGGGCTGGTGAGGATGGGTGGCGCGCCGTCGCGGTTCTCGGCAGCCGGCAAGGACAGCTCGTTCGTCCCGCTACGCCCCGACCTCGTCGTCGAGGTCGCCTTCGACCAGCTCGAAGGGCACCGCTTCCGCCATGCTGTCTCGCTCGTCCGGTGGCGCCCCGACCGCGAGCCCCACTCCTGCCGCATCGACCAGATCGACCGCGCGAACGCGTACGACCTCGGCCAGGTGCTGGTCACCGGCTAGGGCCTCCCTGCTCTGACACGTACGGGTTCACGGCTGCGATGTACGGAGATATCAGGCATCTGCCCTGACCGGCGACCCCGCCATAGCCACGACCACGAACTTCTCGGGCATGCGAGCCGGTCTGTGTTCTCGATATGCCCGAGAAGGTCGGGATGCGCAGGTCACGGCCCG
>PMBM01000141.1 GCA_003153855.1 Propionibacteriaceae bacterium | reverse complement strand
GAGCCCGCAGCGCCCGAGGTGGTGGCCGAGGCATCCGCCGACGCGTCCCCACCGGACACCACGCCGCCGGACACACCACCGGCTGAACCGAAACCCAAGGCAACCCGGCGGAGATCACCGAAGCCGCGCGCCGACGCCACGGGCGAGGAGGGTCAGATATGAGCCAGGGAGCGTGGGGTCCTCAGAACCCCCAAGGTGGCGGTTACCCGCCCCAGCAGCCGATTCCCGGCGCGCCCGTCCAGCCTCCGCCGCAGGGCTTCGGCCAGCCGCCGCAGGGCTTCGGCCAGCCGCCCGCGTACGGACAGGCGCCTGTGTACGGGCAGCCTCAGGCGTACGGCCAGCAACCATACGGCGCGCCGCAGGGCTTCTCCGGCCCGTACCCGCAGGGACCGCAGCCCGGTGGCTACCGTCCGGGGCCGTACGGGCAGGGCATGCCGGGTGCTCCGGCGCCGCGCGCAGGCAGCCAGACCAAGGTCATCATCATCGTGGTCGCGGTCCTGGCAGTCCTGGGCCTCATCGGCGGCGCCATCGCGCTGACCGGCAACAAGGGGACCACGCCAGGGGTCGTCCAGCCGACGCCGACCATCGGCACGACGTCCGTCCCGACGACACCGACAAAGGCACCGACCACCTCCGCGACCAAGGCCACGACCGCACCGGCGACCACGACGGCGGGCGGCGCCCTGCCGTTGTCGAACGGTCTCTCGGTGACACCCGCAGCCGGGTGGACCGTCAGCGACAAGAGCGCTGACGCGGTCGTCCTGACCAACGGGAGCGCGGAGTACTACGCGATCGCCGTGTCGGGCATCGGCGCGAACACGACCGGTTCCGCAGTCGTGGACGCCTACCTGACGGGCCTGGCGAAGAAGATGACCAACGTCGCGAAGTCGAACACGACCGCAGTCGACATCGACCCCTCGGTGTCGGTGGCCGAGGGTGGCTTCAAGGGCACGTTCGCCTCGTCCAGCGGGTCCGAGCAGCTGGGGGTCGAAGCGATCGGGTCGGTTCGCCAGTCCGATGGCGTCACGTTCCTCGGCGTCATGATCTACGACGCGTCGAAGAGCACGTCGGACCTCCAGCAGCCGTTCACGGACATGACCGCGTCGCTGCTGCAGTCCCAGGTGAAGTGATGCGTGTGCTGGGGGGCGGCGAGACCGTCCCCCAGCACGACGCGAAAACTGTCGGTGGCACCACGTAACCTCACGTCTATGCGTCCAGCAGATCAGGTTCAGCGCCGGGTGGCGCCCTTCCGCGTCCACGCCGACTTCGAACCGGGCGGTGACCAGCCGGCCGCCATCGACGAGCTCGAGAAGCGGATTCGGGGCGGAGAGAACGACGTCGTCCTCCTCGGCGCGACAGGCACCGGAAAGACGGCCACGATCGCGTGGCTGGCCGAGCGTCTGCAGCGGCCCATGCTCGTCATGCAGCCGAACAAGACGCTGGCCGCGCAGTTCGCCAACGAGCTTCGGGGGTTCTTCCCCGACAACGCGGTGGAGTACTTCGTCTCCTANNACCAGCCCGAGGCGTACATCCCCCAGACGGACACCTACATCGAGAAGGACTCCTCGCTCAACGAGGAGGTCGAGCGGCTGCGCCACAAGGCGACCTACTCGCTGCTCACCCGGCGCGACGTGATCGTAGTGGCGAGCGTCTCGGCGATCTACGGTCTGGGGACGCCTCAGGAGTACGTGGAGACCGCCGTGAGGCTGCGCGTGGGAGAGGAGCACGGGCGCGACGCGCTTCTGCGCCAGCTCGTCGACATCCAGTACGTACGCAACGACGTGGCCGGCACCCGTGGCACGTTCCGCGTCCGGGGCGACACCGTCGAGGTCTTCCCCATGTACGAGGAGCTGGCGTGGCGGATCGAGTTCTTCGGTGACGAGATCGAGGCGCTCTCCACGCTTCACCCCGTGACCGGTGACGTGGAGTCGACCGACCAGGAGCTGCTGGTCTTCCCGGCGACTCACTACTCCGCCGGGGCGCAGCGCATGGAACGTGCGATCGGCACCATCGAGACCGAGCTCGGCGAGCGGTTGACCGAGCTGGAAGCCGACTCGAGGCTGCTCGAGGCACAACGCTTGCGGATGAGGACCACGTACGACATCGAGATGATGCGCCAGATCGGCAGCTGCTCGGGCATCGAGAACTACTCGCGCCACATCGACGGCCGAACGGCTGGCAGCGCGCCGAACTGTCTGCTCGACTACTTCCCCGAGGACTTCCTGCTGGTCATCGACGAGTCCCACGTCACCGTGCCGCAGATCGGCGGGATGTACGAGGGGGACATGTCCCGCAAGCGCATGCTCGTCGAGCACGGCTTCCGGCTCCCGAGCGCCATGGACAACCGGCCCCTGCGGTGGGAGGAGTTCGTCGATCGGATCGGGCAGACCGTCTACCTGTCGGCAACGCCTGGGCCGTACGAGCTCGCCAAGTCCGAGGGCTACGTGGAGCAGCTCATCCGGCCCACTGGTCTCGTCGACCCTGAGATCATCCTCAAGCCGACGAAGGGTCAGATCGACGA
>PMBM01000047.1:6048-21612 GCA_003153855.1 Propionibacteriaceae bacterium | reverse complement strand
GAGGACAGCTTGCGGTGTCCGGCGGTGATCCCGTAGTCGACGTAGATCCTGCCGATGGCGTTGAGCCGGTCGCACAGGTACACGTCCTCGCTGTTGAGGAACAGCCAGTCCGGGAAGCCGCCGACCGCGTCGAACGCGTCGTGGCGCACGACGAGGCACGCCCCGGACGTCACCTCGACCGGCTGGTGGCGCTGCCCGGGGGACTCCTTCACCCGTCGCTTCGGGGCTCGCCGTCCGAGCATCCAGGCCAGCGCCAGCTCGTACCAGCGCGGGCTGACCCTCGCCACGTCGCCGAGATGCACGCCGGCCATGTCCTTCATCGCGGGAGCGACCGCGACGGCGTCGGCCGGTGCGGCCGCGACGAGCTCGATCAGGGACTCGGCGGTGATGGTGAGGTCGGGGTTGACGAACGCGATCCAGTCGCGGCGCGAAGGGGCTTGGAGTACGCCGAGGTTGCATCCGCGTCCGAACCCGATGTTGCCCCCCGACCGTACGAGGAGGGCGTGGAGTCGTTCCGCCGCCGGCTCCAGGTCGTCGGTGGAGGCGTTGTCGACGAGCACGACGTCGACCGTGTTCGTGGCCGCCGTGATGTAGCAGGACTGGATCGCTTCGGCGGAGTTGAAGCAGACGGTGACGACGGTGACGGTCATGGGCGAGNNTTTCGCGTCGAGAGGGTCTATGTACGTGGCGGCGTCGCCGCAGACGGACCGTACGAAGTCGCGGTCGGACGCGAACAGCGGCAGCCCTACCTGGAGCGCCTCCAGCGGCGTGGCGGAGAACGCCTCCCGCAGGCTGCAGAAGAGCACCGCGTCGCTCGCGGCGTACAGGGCCCGGACCGCTGTCGGCGACAACGAGCCGACGTTGACGAGCCGTGACCGGGAGCCCTCGGGCAGAGCCGCCCACTCGTCGTCGCGCAGCGTGACGAACGCCTGAGCGGGTACGCCGGCGCGGGCGAGCTCGTCGAGGATCGGGCCGACCATGCCGAGGTTCTTGTGGGGGTACGCGCGGGTGACGTAGCAGAACACGTACGTGTCGGTCGCTCGCAGCGCGCTGAACGAGGCCTCCAGCTCCGGGTCGGGCGCCTCGGCCATGGCCGGGTGCACGGTGTTGGGGACGACCACGACCTTGTCGGGTGCGACGCCATGGTCGAGCGCGAGGGCTTTCATGGCGTCCGTCTCCACGATCAGCCGGTCGGCGTCCCTGGCGGACAGCCGGGAGATCGTCGACCGGATGCCGCGTCTGGGCGACACGGGTTCCAGGTGCGCGAGCCGAGGGTAGACGCTGGTCACGTCCGCGTAGCCCATGACCTCGATCGGTGCCCGACGGAGCCGGTAGGCCGGTCCGAAGATGGTGAAGATCGCGTCGTACGGCGGGCGTCGGAGCGTCTGGAGCCGCCAGCGGCGGGCCGTGAGGATCGGTCGGATGCGATGCAGGGGAGCAAGCGCGTCGCGTACGGACTCGGACACGTACCAGTCGGCCTCCGCGACCCAGCTCGGGAGCTTGTCGGGCGTCGAGGCGAGTGCGCGGTCCACCGTTTCGATGAATGCCGAAGCCACCTGGGTGCCGCCGCCACCGACCAGGTTGCTGGAATCGATCAGTACCTTCAGCCTCACGCCTGCCTCTCTCGAACCCGGTCAGACTATCCGACAGCAACCGGGTGGCTGGGCTCACGCAGCGTCTCGGGGCTGCGCAGATGCAGGCCTCGTCCTGGTGCCGGCCGAGGCGCTGCTCGTCCGCCGGCACCCCTCGCCCGACGCCGCAGCGCGTGAGACGGCAGACTGTTCCCCATGCGCGACCGCGTCTGCTACGTCAGCCAGGTGTACCGCCCCGAGAACGTCGGGGTGGCTATCTGGGTTGCCGAGGAGCTGGAGCGGGTGGGTTGGGACGTGACCGTGCTGACCGGAGTGCCGAACTACCCGACCGGCGTCGTCGCCGAGGGCTACCGGGCCGACCAGGCGAGCCGCGAGGTGATCGACGGGATCGAGGTCAGGCGTACGCCGCTGTACCCGAGCCACGACACGAACTCGCTCGGCCGGATGCTGAACTACTCCTCGTGGGCGCTGTCGAGCACGTACTACGGCATCGGTGACATCAGACGAGCCGGGCTCGCCGTCGTACATTCCTCTCCCGTCACCGCGAACCTCGCCCCGATGGTGGCGCGGGTGCTGTTCGGGATCCCGTACGTGACGATGATCATGGACCTGTGGCCCGACTCCGTGTTCCAGTCGGGCTTCCTCACCACAGGCCCGGTGCGCCGGATCGCCGACGCGGTGCTGAGCACGTTCGCCAAGTGGTCGTACCGCCTCGCGAGCCACGTCACCGTCCTGTCGCCGTCGATGAAGCAGGTGCTCGTCGACCGGGGCGTACCGCCCGAGAAGATCAGCCTCGTCTACAACTGGGTGGACGAGTCGCTGTTCGCGACACCGGCCGCCCCCGACCCGGCGCTGCGCGCGGATCTCGGGCTGACCGATGACGACTTCGTGGCCATGTACGCGGGCGCGCACGGTGTCCCGCAGGGCCTCGGTGTCCTGGTCGAAGCAGCAGCCCGTATCGACCCCGCCGAGCGCATCCACATCGTCACCGTGGGCGACGGCACCGACGGGGACCGCCTCCGGGAGCTTGCGGCGAGCCTCGGCGTCGCCGAGCGCGTCCACTTCCTCGGCCGCAGGCCCATGGCGACGATGCCGGGGCTCCTCGAGGCCGCCGACCTCCAGCTCGTCTGCATCTCCGACACGCCGCTGTTCCGCGTCAACATGCCCAGCAAGATCCCGTCGCTGCTCGCCGGAGCCCGTCCTGTGCTCGTCGTCGCCGCGGGCGACCCCGCGGACGTCCTCACCGCGGAACGGGCCGCCATGGCCGCCTCGCCGAACGACCCGGCCGCCGTCGCGACCGCGCTGCGCCAGGCCAAGGCAGCCGGCGCCGATATGCTGCGCGAGATGGGCGAGCGGGGCCGGGACCTGTACGAACGCGAGATGTCCTCTGCGATCGGCGGGGCCAGGCTGACCGAGATCCTTCGTACCGCCAAGCGGAAGGGCCGCACACGTGACTGACACCCTGGAAGCGATCGAGGCGATCGACTCGATCGCCGGCAAGACGGTCACCATCACGGGAGGTACGGGCTCGTTCGGGTCCACGATGGCGCGCCACCTGCTGGCTCACGGGGTGGCTCAGGTCAACGTCCTCAGCCGCGACGAGGCCAAGCAGGACGCGATGCGCCGGGTCCTCGGCGACGAGCGGATGCGCTTCTTCCTCGGCGACGTCCGCGACATCGACAGCCTCGAGGCGCCGATGGAGGGCGCCGACTACGTCTTCCATGCAGCCGCGCTCAAGCAGGTGCCGAGCTGTGAGTTCTTCCCGCAGCAGGCCGTACTGACGAACGTCACCGGCAGCCACCACGTGATCGAGTCCGCGGCGCACGCCGGCGTGAAGGGTCTCGTCGTGCTCTCCACCGACAAGGCCGTCTACCCCGTCAACGCGATGGGCATGTCGAAGGCGCTGATGGAGAAGACTGCGCAGGCCTTCGCGCGCAACCACCCGGACTCGCAGATGCGCGTGGCCGTCACCAGGTACGGCAACGTCATGTACTCGCGGGGGTCGGTCATCCCGCTGTTCATCGAGCAGCTCCGTGCCGGCCGACCGCTGACGATCACCGAGCCGACGATGACCCGCTTCCTCATGAGCCTCGACCAGTCGGTCGGGCTCGTGCTGCACGCGTTCAGCAACGCCACGTCGGGGGACCTGTTCGTCTGGAAGGCGCCGGCCACCACCGTGGAGACGCTGGCGCGGGCGGTGGCATCGGTCATGGGTGTCGACGATCCCGAGATCGCGGTCATCGGCTCCCGCCACGGCGAGAAGCTCCACGAGACGCTGCTGAGCGTCGAGGAGATGGTGAAGTCGCAGGACGAGGGCGAGTACTTCCGCGTACCGCTCGACGCGCGCGGGCTGCAGTACGAGCTGTACTTCGAGGAGGGCGACCGTCGCATCCCTCGCGACAAGGACTTCACGAGCGCCAACACGACACAGCTCGATCTCGAGGCGACCAAGGAGCTGCTGCTCACGGTGCCGGAGGTACGGGCGGAGGCCGAGGCAGGGCTGTGAAGGTCGCTGTCACCGGCGCGGACGGGTTCCTCGGCTGGCACCTGCAGGTTCGTGCGAAGGCGCTCCGGCCGGACCTGGAGATCGTGCCGGTCGCGCAGGCGGACTGGCCGCGGCTGGCGGAGCTGCTGTCCGGCGTCGACGCCGTCATCCACGTCGCCGGGGTCAACCGCGACACCGACGAGGCTGTACGTGACGGCAACATCGCGCTGGCAAGGGACGTCGTCGCGGCGGTGGGCGAGGGCCGGCCGCGGATCGTCTACGCGAACTCCATCCAGGTCGGCAACGGCACTCCGTACGCGATCGGCAAGGCCGGTGCGTCGGACGTGCTCGGCGAGGCGACTGCCGGCTGGGGGACGACCTACACCGACGTGCGGCTGCCGAACCTGTTCGGCGAGCACGGCCGCCCCGCGTACAACTCCTTCGTCGCGACGTTCGTCGCCGCCGCGGTGGCCGGGGAGACACCCGCGTCGCTCGTGGACCGGCCGATCGGTCTGCTGCACGCGCAGAACGCCGCGCAGGCGCTCCTCGACGGGCTCGACGCGTCCGGGGTGAGCGAGCCGGTCCCGTACGAGACGTCGGTCGCGCGGGTGTGGGACACGCTGGCGGAGTTCCGGTCGACCTATGCGGGCGCGGACGTCCCGGACGTCACCGACGACTTCCGGCTGGACCTGTTCAACACGTACCGGGCGGCGCTGTTCCCGAGCCGCTACCCGCTCGCGCTGACGACGCGGTCGGACCAGCGGGGCGGACTCGTCGAGGCGATCCGCAGCCACGGCACGGGCGGGCAGACGTTCGTGTCCACGACGAACGAGGGCTTCACCCGCGGCGAGCACTTCCACCTGCGCAAGATCGAGCGGTTCGCGGTGCTGTCGGGTCGGGCCGAGATCGCCCTGCGCCGCGAGCTGACGGACGAGGTCGTGTCGTTCGTGGTGAGCGGCGACGAGCCCGTCGCGATCGACATGCCGACCATGTGGACCCACAACATCACGGCCCTCGAGGGCGAGGTTTCTACGCTGTTCTGGACCAACGAGCTCTTCGACCCCGACCACCCCGACACGTTCTGGGAGAACGTCCGCCTCTGAGCGCTCTCTCCCGGCTCCGGTCCGGCGTGCCGGTCNNGTGCCGGTCCGGGGTGCCGGTTTCCCAAGGGATGTAGCTGAACCTGCACTCCCCACACCGAATTCGGCGTGGGGAGTGCAGGTTTGACCACATCCCTTGGGAAACCGACAGACCCCCGCCGATCGGTGAGGCGGGGGACACGCCCTGAGCCGGGATGGGAGGATGGCCCCGTGACTCGTGTGATGACGGTGGTGGGTACGCGTCCGGAGATCATCCGGCTGTCCGCGGTGATGAAGCGGCTCGACGACTCGCTGGACCACGTCCTCGTACACACCGGGCAGAACTACGACCCCCTGCTGGGCGACGTCTTCTTCGCCGACCTGGGGCTGCGCCCGCCGGACCGGTTGCTCAACGTCCGTACCGGCACGCTCGGTCAGGTGCTGGGCGACGTGCTGACCGGTACGGAGCAGGCGATCCGCGACTACTCGCCGGACGCCGTGCTCGTGCTCGGCGACACGAACTCCTGCCTGGCCGCGGTGATGGCGAAGCGGATGCGGGTGCCCGTCTACCACATGGAGGCCGGCAACCGGTGCTTCGACGAGAACGTGCCGGAGGAGACTAACCGCCGTCTGGTCGACCACGTCGCCGACTACAACCTCGTCTACACCGAGCATGCGCGACGCAACCTGCTGGCCGAGGGGCTGCAATCACGGCGGATCATCAAGACGGGATCGCCGATGAAGGAGGTCCTCGACGCGCACCGCGATGCGATCGAGGCGTCCGACGTGCTCGTACGGCTGGGGCTCGAGCCTGGCTCGTACTTCCTCGTCTCGGCACATCGCGAGGAGAACGTCGACGCGCCCGATCGGCTCGATGCGCTGCTTGACTGCCTGCAGCGGGTGTACGAGACGTACGGCAAACCGATCCTCGTCTCGACCCATCCGCGCACCCGCAAGCGGCTCGACGCGCTCGGCCGCACGATCGAGGGCGTCACGTTCCATCCGCCGCTCGGCTTCCTCGACTACAACAAGCTCCAGCTGAACGCGGCGTGCGTGCTCTCGGACTCCGGAACGATCGCCGAGGAGTCGAGTCTGCTCGGGTTCCCGGCGGTGACGCTGCGCGATGCGATCGAGCGACCAGAGGCGCTCGACACCGGTGCCATCATGATGACCGGGCTCGACCCGGAGAACGTCATCGAGGCGGTCAGCCTCGCGATGCTCCGCGAGCCGATCGTGATACCTGACGACTACCAGATCGCCAACACGTCCCAGCGGGTCGTCGACTTCATCGTCTCCACCGTTCGCCGTCACAAGCAGTGGAGCGGGCTTCGCTGATCGCGTGGGTGCCGAGTCACCGGTTCATCACGTGAACCAGGTGAATCGGGGGTTCTCATGACGGATCGGCGAGGTGAACCTTCTGCTCACCCACCTGACATGAAGAACCGGGCTGCCCCTCTCCGCCGCCGCTTCTCATCCGCTCGTACGCGACGGCGTCCTGGATCGCTAGCCTGACCCTGTGCTGACGTTCACCACGCTGTCCACGCCGATCGCGGGACCTGGCCAAGGAAACGGGCTCCCGATCCTCGATGCGGGCGGGGCGCGACCCGTGAGCGATGCCGACTGGGTGGTGCTCGGGGGACGGGCCGGCTACGTGGACCGCCACCCGACCGTCCTCCCGTACGACGCGCAGGACTCGTTCGACCGCCACGTCGAGACGCGCGACCTTCGCGTCGCCGTCCTCGAGAACGACCGACTCAAGGCGACGTTCCTGCTGGACCTCGGCGGTCGGCTGTGGACGCTGTACGACAAGGTCGCGGGGCGCGAGCTGCTGTACCAGCCAGATGCCCTCACGCACGGCAACCTCGCGTTGCGGCAGGCATGGTTCTCGGGCGGCGTCGAGTGGAACCTGGGCTTCACAGGCCATTGGCCGCTCACCAGCTCGCCGGTTTCCGCGGGGCGCGTCGTCGGTCCCGAAGGTACGGACGTGCTCCGGCTCTGGGCGTACGAGCGGATGCTCGGGCTCGTGTGGCGCATCGACGCGTGGCTCCCGGACGGCGCCGAGGACCTGTACGTGCGGGTGGTGCTNNCCGGCCAAGCGCGCGGTGTCGTCGGGCTACAAGGACCTCTCGGTGGTCGACATCACGCCGGAGCGGCTCGACCCGGCCAGCCAGCTGTACGCGTCTGACCTGTTCGCCGACCTCGACGGTTTCGACGAGCCGTGGGTCGCGGCGGTCGATGCCAAGGGCTTCGGGCTGCAGCAGACGTCGACCCCACGGCTGCGGGGCCGCAAGCTCTTCGTATGGGGGACCGCGACCGGTGGCGAGACGTGGCAGCGGTGGCTGGGCGGGAACGGCCGCTACTGCGAGATCCAGGCAGGCCTCGGACCGACACAGCTGCACCACCTCCCGCTCGCGCCGGGGGACTCCTGGACGTGGACCGAGGCGTACGGGCCGTTGTCGTTCTCCGGCACGTACGGCGAGGAGCCGCCACGTCCCACGAAGGTCGCCGAGGCTCACAAGGCGCTGTCGCGCATGCAGGAGGCGCCGGTCGCGGTGGAGGTCACCGCCGACGGGTGGGGCGCCCTTGCGGTGGCCGCGGGAGACCTGCCTGTCGGCCCCGCGACGCCGTTCCCGGCGGAGACGCTCGGTGCGGCGCAGCGACCGTGGCTGGCGGTGCTCGGTGGGCAGGCACTCAGGGGCCCGGCCGCGCCGGTCGCGGGGCCTGGCTGGCGGGCACGCCTGGACGAGGCTCCTGCCAGCCCGGAGCGTGACCTCCACCTCGGCTACCTGGCACTGGAGCGCGGCAAGGTGCGCAAGGCGCGCAAGTACTGGCGCTCGTCGATCGCCGCCGCGCCCGGCGCCGAGGCGTACCGGGCGCTCGGCCTCACCTCGACCGAGCCCGACGAGCGCGCCGACCACCTCGCGCAGGCGATCGCGCTCGACGCCAACCCTTCCCTGCTCATCGAGTACGCGACAGCAGCGCTCGCCGCCGGACGTGCCGCCGACGTCGCCGAGCGGCTGCACGGGCACGACACCGAGGGCCCGCGCGCCGGTCGGTTCGGGCTCCTGCTCGCCGAGGCGTACGTGGCGCTCGGGAGGCTCGACGAGGCGGGCGCGATCCTCGAGTCGCACCTCGTCGTGCCGGACATCCGCGAGGGCGCCGCGACGTTCACCGAGGTCTGGCGTGCGTACGAGACGGCGCGGGGCACCAACCGCCCACTGCCTGCCGAGTACGACTTCCGGATGCGCCCCGACGAGCCGCTCGGCTGAGTCAGCCGAGCTGTACGGTCAGGTCCGCGAGGCTCCAGGGCCGGTTCTCGCGCCAGTGACGCAGCTCCTGGGCGGCCCAGATGTCCCAGTACGGGTCGAACCCGCCCTTGTCGCGGGCGAGCGCGCGGGTCTTGCGTGCGGCCTCGTCCAGCTCGAGCCACACCCGGCATGTTGCCAGGGGTGCGGACGCGACCGTCAGCGCGCCGCAGCCCTCCACGAGGATCGGCCGGTGCGGGTCCACGCTGACCCAGGCGGCCGGCCGGGACGTGTCCCAGTCCCAGCGGCGGTAGCCGGCATTCGAGCCCGCGAGGATCCTCGTCACGGCGGCCGAGCCGGCAGCCAGGCCGTCCCACCCCGGGTACACGTCGTCGAGAGAAACGACCTGCAGCTCCTCGCCACGGGTCGCGCGCCACGACGCGGCGACCCGAGCGGCCAGGGACGTCTTCCCGGCCCCCGACCCGCCGTCGAGGAGGATCACGGGACGACCCGACCCGGAGGCGTACGACTGGATCGCGGCGGGCGCCTCGACGAGGCTGACGGTGGTCACGACCACACGGCCCAGAACGTTCCGGCGGAGACAGCTGCCACCAGGGCGACGGACACTGCGGCGACGCAGGCCAGGACGAGGGCGAGGTCGGCGGGCCCGACGGACGACTCGCGGGCCCAGGTGCGCTCGGCGGTCCCGAAGCCGCGGGCTTCCATCGCCGTGGCGAGCTTGGAGCCGCGTCGGATCGCGATGACGAGCATGGCGAAGGCCATCGAGGCCCAGCGTCGTACCGCTCCGGTGTCTCCCAGCCCGCGCGCCCGCCGAGCAAGGGCGAGGGAACGCCAGTCGTCGACGAAGCGGCTGACGAGCCGGAAGCCGGCCAGCGCGCCGAGGACGAACCGCGCCGGCAGACGCCACACCTGGGCCAGGCCGTCGGCGAGATCTGTCGGGTCGATGCCGGTGAACAGCAGGATCGTGGGTGCGCCGAGCGCGAGGACCCTCAGCATCACGGCGAGAGCGAGTCGTAGCGAGTTGTCGGTGACGTGGATGAGGAACCAGTCGACGTGTACGGAGCCACCCGGCTTTCCGTACAGCGCCATGCTGACCCCGGCGAGCGGTGCGAACACGAGCACGGGCCAGACGCGCCGCGCGATGAAGACGGGGCGGAACCCGAGGGCCAGGGCGGTCACCACCACGATGGCCGACATCGTGGCGCCGCTCACCCAGTCCAGCGTCACGAGCAACGGGAGGGACACGATGATCGCGGCGGCGATGCGGGTGACGGGGTTCACCCTGTCGAGCGCCGTGCGGGGCGCCTGGTTGGAGACGCTCACGAGGCGGCCTCGAGGTGTACACGGTGCTCGCCGAGCAGGTCGAGGTAGTCGCTGTCGTGCGTGACGGAGACCACGGTGGTGCCGGCCTCGAGCTGGGCAGTGACGAGCCGTACGAGGTCGACCCACGTCCTCCGGTCCTGGCCGAACGTGGGTTCGTCGAGGAACATGACGTCTGGACTGGTCGCCAGCACCGTACCGACGCTCAGCCGACGCTTCTCCCCGCCGGACAGCGTGAACGGGTTGGCCTTCGCCAGCCGGGTGAGGTGGAGCTGTTCGAGGAGCTCGGCGACCCGCCTCGAGATCTCCGGCGCCGGGCGCCTCAGCGCACGCAACCCGATCGCGATCTCGTCGGCGACCGTGGAAGCGACGAACTGGTGCTCGGGGTCCTGGAACACCGTTCCCAGCCGCGTCAGCAGCTCCTTCGAGCGCCACTGCGCCGGGTCGGTGCGGGCGTCGCCTCGAGGCCGGAGACCGGGCGGGCTCATGGCCGGTGACGCCTCGACGTGGCCGGAGAGCGGGGGGAGGAGACCCGCGAGGGTGAGCGCGAGGGTGGTCTTCCCGCTGCCGTTCGCGCCGGTGAACGTGGTGGACATGCCCGTGGGGAGGTCGAGCGCGGCCACCGTCCGTACAGGTCGCNNCGTGGCCGATCCCCGGCACCCACGCACCGAGCGCCGCCAGCTCGGCGCCGTGCACGGAGAAGACCTCGTCGGGGGGACCGTCCGCGACGACACCGCCTCCTGCCGCCAGCACGACGACCCGGTCGACGATCGGCAGCCAGGTGGCGATGCGGTGCTCGACGACGACGAGCGTGGTCGAGCGGTCGGCGACGAGGCGCCCGACCGCGTCCCGTACCTCCTCGACACCGACCGGGTCGAGGTTGGCTGTCGGCTCGTCGAGGAGCAACAGCCCTGGTCGCATCGCCAGTGCGCCCGCGAGCGCGAGCCGCTGCCGCTGGCCGCCGGACAGTCGTTCGGTGCTGTGGTCCAGGGGCAGCGCGAGGCCGACGTCGGCAAGGGCCGTACGGACGCGCGGCCAGATCTCGTCGCGCGGTACGGCGAGGTTCTCGAGCCCGAACGCGACGTCGTCGCCGACCCGCTCGAGGATCGTCTGGGCGTCGGGGTCCTGCATGACGAGACCACAGCTGCCGGGTCTCGGCCGGACGCCGTCGACAGTCAGCGACCCCGCCTCCTCGCCTTCGTCGCTGCTGCCGAGGACGCCCGCCAGCGCGTGGAGCAACGTCGACTTGCCGGCACCGGAGGCGCCCAGGAGCAGCACCCGCTCGCCCGGTTCGATGCGCAGCGAGACCCCGGAGGTGGCCCAGGCGGCACGTCCGGCGTGTCGCCAGCCCCAGCGAGAGAGGCATACCTGTGCAGGTCTCACTCAGACGTCCGCACGAGCCTCACGGCCTGCCGCGAACCGCGACAGCGCTCCGGACGCCGCGAGCGCCTTGGTGAGTGCCCAGCCGACGCCGCCGGCGAGTACCGCGCCCGAGATGACCATCGAGACGAGGTAGATCACGTTGAACGCGACGGACTTCGCGATGTTGCCCGGGATGAACAGCTCCAGGATCCACTCGCCCACGGCGGCGCCTGCCCCCGCGAGCGCGGCCGGTACGAGGCCCCAGCGCCTGTACGCGAAGACCAGGAAGATCAGCTCGGCTCCGAGTCCCTGCGCGAGCCCCGAGTACAGCGTCGTGATGCCCCACTGGCTGCCGAGGGCGGCCGAGACAGAGGCGGCGATCAGCTCGACCGCGAGTGCGGCGCCGGGCTTGCGGATGATCAGCCCGCCGAGCACGCCGCCGATGAGCCAGATCCCGACAGCCAGACCGCCGAGGCCAGGAGTCACCTTGTCGAGGGCGTCGAAGCCCGCCCCGCCGACGAAGTTCCAGCCGAGGAAGATGATGCCGGTCGCCACGCCGAGTACGGAGGTGACGACGATGTCGACGACGCGCCAGCCGTACGTACGCGTCGCCTGAGATGGTGATGCCATGTGCCAGTCCCTTGCGGTTCGGGCACGGGTCGATGCCGACTGTCGGCGTCTCGAGCTGCCTCCCTGCGCTGGCATGACCCAGATCAGGTTCGACGGTCGAAGGTAGCGAACCTTCCTCTCAGCCCGGCGTCTCCGGACTCCCGTGTTCGCTGCCGAGTATACGACCGCGCTGAATCCGAGCGCGTGTCCGATGCGGTGGGCGAAAGCCGGTGACGTCCCTCGATGCTGCCGGACAGGCAAACGGTGCCCTTCTGGACACGCATGCCAGCGCGTCGCGCCACACGCGCGCCAGTTGCCTGTCTGCCGGGACGTCGGCGAACTCGGAGCGCCGGCTTCACCCGTACAGGCTGATCGTCTCGTCGCCATGCAGGAGGCCCTCGCGGACAAGTGCCTCGAGGCAGCGCTCGGCCTGCTCGGGGTCAGCCCAGGACGACACCAGCGCGTCTCGGGTGACAGGCCCGGCACTCTCCCGTACCGCCGCCAGCAGCGTTCCGCGGCACTGGCGGTCGGTGCCGTGCCAGGACTGGGTGGCGCGCACGGGGACGTCGAGGGCGGGCATCCCCGCCGCACGCCAGGCACACAGGTCGCCGACCGGGCAGACCTCGCAGCGGGGGGAGCGAGCCGTACAGACCAGGGCCCCCAGCTCCATGGAGGCGACCGCCCAGCGCGGCGCGTCCGGGCCGTCGGGCACGTACGACTCGGCGAGGCGGCGGGACGCGGCCGAGGGCGGCAGGTCGGCGACGCCTGCGGCAACCCGCGCAACCACCCTGCGTACGTTCGTGTCGACCACCACGTGCCGCATCCCGAAGCCGAAGCTGGCAACGGCGGCGGCGGTGTAGTCGCCGATCCCCGGAAGCGCGAGCAGCTCGTCGTACGTGCCCGGAACGACCCCTCCGTGCCGGTCCACGATCGCGACGGCTGCCTGGTGCAACCGCAGAGCGCGGCGCGGGTAGCCGAGCCTGCCCCACGCCGCGACGGCCGCCCCTGATGCTTCGGCAGCGAGCGCCGTCGGCGTCGGCCATCGCTCCATCCAGGCCGACCACGGCTCCAGCACCCGTGCCACCGGCGTCTGCTGCAGCATCACCTCGGAGACGAGAATCCCCCAGGGCGTCGCGTCGGGCCGCCTCCAGGGAAGGTCGCGCGCCGACGTCTCGTACCATCCGAGCACCGCCCGTACGACGCTGTCCTCCCGCTCGCCCACGCCCGACACTGTAGGCGTCCGCTGTACGGTCGGAGCATGTCGGACGACCAGGGCGGCACTCCACAGAGCCCTCGCCTGCGCGACTACGTCGCCTGGCACGACGCGTACGAGGACCCGTCCTCGAGCCTCTCCGCTCGCCTGCGCCAGGTGCAGGCGCAGATCGCGGCCTGGCTGGAACGCACCCCCGGCAGCGTGCGCGTGCTGAGCTCCTGCGCCGGACAGGGCCACGACATCCTCGGAGTTCTCGAGGAACGCCCGTACGACTGCACGCGCGTCAGCGGTGCCCTCATCGAGGTCAACCCGAGGAACGCCATGGCCGCCCGGGAGTGGATCCACAAGCTCGGCGTCGACATCGACGTCGTCGAGGCCGACGCTGGTACGACAAGCGCCTACGCCGGTCTCGTACCGGCCGACCTCGTCCTCCTCAGCGGGATCATGGGCAACATCTCGCCGGCCGACATCGAACGGCTTGTCCACGTCTCCCGCCAGTTCTGCTCGCGCAACGCGACCGTCCTGTGGACCCGGGGCGCCCAGGAGCCCGACCTCGGTCCGGACATCCGGCGCTGGTTCGCGGAGGCGGGCTTCGACGAGATCGCGTGCGACGAGTGGATCGAAGGCACGGGCATGCGGGTGGGCGTCGAGCAGCTGACCGGCGACCCCGAACCCTTGCGACCTGGCGAGCCGATCTTCACGTTCTACCGCTGAGCGACTGGCTTGCCCTGAGTTGGTCGACGGTCTGCCGACTTTCGTGATGCGCGGGTTATGGGCTGCGGGGCGGGGGTGCGAACACGTCACTTCCGTGAATGGCGGGATATGGGGCCGGTCGGGACGCTCGTAGCCCGCCGAACACGGAACTCAGCGTGGCCAGCATCTGCCAGTCGCCCCATAACCTGCCCACCACGCAACTCGACCGTCACTGGGACGGCGGGGATGGACGATCGGCCGGAGGGCTGCGTACGTGTGGCGCGTTGACACCGGTCCGGACTGTTCGTACCGTCCCGAGCGTGTCCACGACCCTGACGCCCTGCCCGATTCCCGGCGCGGAGCTGCGTCGCCTGACTCCCGCCGATGCCGGCCAGGTGACCGTGCTGCAACGCGGCTGCTGGGTCGAGGAGGCGTTCGCCAACGGCACGATGAACATCCCGCCGCTGACCGAGACCCTCGAGGAGGTGGCCGCCTGGCTCGGCACCACGGAAGCGTTCGGGCTCTGGCTCGACGGTCGCCTGATCGGCCTCATCCGCGGCAGCCGTGCCGGCGACGCCTGGGAGATCGGCCGTATCGGCGTCGTCCCTGACCTCCGCGGCCACCACCTCGGGTGGTGGCTGATGGACCAGATCGAGGCGCGGGCCGACGCGGCCTGTACACGGTACGAGCTGTTCACCGGCGCCAAGAGCGCGCGGAACATCAGCCTGTACGAGCGGCGCGGCTACGTACGGATGCCCCAGACTCGTCCCGGCCTGGTCTACCTGGAGAAGCGGATCCAGCCTCGTTGATCCTCGTTCTCGTACCGCAGTTCGCTGAAGGTGCGTCTGAACAGCCGTTCGGGTCATCTGTGGTACCGAAACGAGGATCCCTCGGGGGAGAGCTCAGGCGATCGAGTCCAGCAACCGTCGGTGGAACAGCGTCTCGCCCGTGAGCTCCGGATGGAACGCGATGCCGGTGATGGAGCCCTGGGTCACGGCGACGATGCGGTCGTGCAGCGTGGCGACTGGCGTGACGGAGGACCCGTACGTGACGACCTCGGGGGCCCTGATGAACGCGACCTGGGCGGGACCCCACGCCGTCTCCAGGCGGGTTTCGGCCGAGTCGATCTGCCGACCGAACGCATTGCGGCGTACAGACACGTCGAGCACCCCAAAGCACCCTTGTCCCGGAGCCGGGTCCTCGATGCGCGCGGCGAGCTGGATCAGCCCCGCGCACGTGCCCAGCGTCGGCAGGCCCGCCGCAATCGCCTCCGACAGCGGCTCGCCCAGCCCGAACATCTTCAGGAGCCGGTCGATCGTCGACGACTCCCCACCGGGGAGCACGACGGCGTCCACCCGCAAGCCATCAGGCCCGAGGAGATCGGTCGGCTGCTTCAGCGGTACGGGGACGGCGTCGAGCGACGCGAGCAGCTCGATGTGCTCCCGTACACCGCCCTGAAGGGCGACGACGCCGACTCTGGGCCGGGTCACCACCCGCGGTCGGCCAACCGGTGCGGCGCCGGGATGTCCGCGACCGAGATGCCGACCATCGCCTCGCCCAGACCGCGCGACGCCTGCGTGATGACCTCGGGGTCGGTGAACAGCGCGGTCGCCTTCACGATCGCAGCGGCGCGCTTGGCCGGGTCGCCGGACTTGAAGATGCCCGAGCCGACGAACACGCCGTCGGCGCCGAGCTGCATCATCATCGCCGCGTCCGCCGGGGTCGCGATACCTCCGGCGACGAACAGGACCACCGGCAGCTCGCCGCGCTCGGCGACCTCCCGTACCAGCTCGTACGGCGCCTGGAGCTCCTTCGCCGCCACGTACAGCTCGGCCGGGTCGTTGGCCAGCGTCGCGACGAGCCCGGCGATCTCGCGCTTGATCGTACGGATGTGGCGGGTGGCCTCGGACACGTCGCCCGTACCGGCCTCGCCCTTGGAGCGGAT
>PMBM01000047.1:3506-5988 GCA_003153855.1 Propionibacteriaceae bacterium | reverse complement strand
TGGCCGATCCGGGCCTTCGCCATCACAGGGATCGAGACCGCCGCCGTGATCGCATCGATCAGGTCGGGATCGCTCATGCGGGCGACGCCGCCGTGGGCGCGAATGTCCGCCGGGATTCGCTCCAGCGCCATCACCGCCGCCGCGCCCGCGTCTTCGGCGATCTTGGCGTGCTCNNCACCCCGCCCTTGAGCATGTCGGCCAAACCGCGCTTCACCAGGGGTGTTCCAGTCGTCTCAGTCACGTCCTCGATCGAACCAGTCATAATGGTCCAGATCCAGTGCCAGAATGCCGAGGAATCACTAGTCCATTCGGCTCGCAGACCGTCGCGCTGTGCACGCCGTCCCAGCTCCCGTCGCATGGGGCTCACGCGACGACCGGTTCACCCGGAGATCTCGAAGGTCCGGTAGCCATGGTGCTCGACATCGGTCACCTCGACCCGTTCGACGCTCGACCAGCGAGTCCCGCGACGACACCAGTCCACGAAGCTGCGCACGGCCTCGGCGGATCCCTCGACACTGCAGCGCACCGTGCCGTCGGGCTCGTTGCGTACCCAGCCCCTGACGCCCAACCGTTCGGCCTCCACGCTCGCCTGCCAACGGAACGCCACGCCCTGGACCGCACCGGCCACGACGATCTCCACAGATCGCTCCATACGCCAATCCTGCTCCAGCCCCAGTGATCTGGCGATGAGCCACAATGGTCCAGAACTAGTATTTGATTGTTCGGGCTGGAGTGAACCATTAAGGACAGCGCGCGCAGAGATTGGCCGCCGGTGCCTCTCGCCGGTCCGCATGTCGACCAGTCGAATCGGAGGTTCTCATGGCGAATCGGCCATGTGAAGCGACAGCTCACCCGCTTGACATGGTGAACCGTGCGCCCGGGACGGCCTCGCGATGAGAACTGCGGGCGACGTCACGCTCCCGCTCGCCATCGATCGCACCGATGCCCGGCCCTTGCCGCGCCAGCTCGCCGACGAGCTCCGTGCAGCGATCGGGAACGGACTGGTCGTGGCGGGCGAACCCGTACCCGCGACGCGTGCCCTCGCCCAGCGTCTCGGCGTGAGTCGCGGCACCGTCGTCGCCGCGTACGACCAGCTGCTCGCGGAGGGGTACCTCCTCGGCCGTGTCGGCCACGGCACGGTCGTGAACCCGGCGCTGCGCGACGTACATCCACCGAGCACCGCGCGGACGGCTGCCGAGCAGCCCGCACCCACCCGGTCCCGCCTCATCGACCTTCGCCCGGGCCAGCCGTGGACCGCCGACGTCGTGAACGCCGGATGGCGGGCCGCTTGGCGTCAGGCGGCTGATCGCCAGCTGGCCCCGCTCCCCGCGGCCGGCCTGCCCCAGCTGCGTGCGGAGCTCGCGGACCATCTTCGCCGGATGAGGGGCGTACGACGCTCTCCCGACCACATCCTCGTCACCGCCGGCGCTCGCGACGGGCTCGGTCTCCTGCTGGCCATGCTCGGGACGGGTCGCATCGTCGGGGTCGAGGACCCGGGCTACCCGTCGCTGCGTCGGGTGCCGCCGCGTCTCGGTTCGTCGGTCATGCCGCTCCCGACCGACGACGCCGGACTCGTCTGCGACGACCTGCCGACCGGTACGGACGCGCCCGACGTAGTCGTCGTGACGCCCAGCCATCAGTACCCGCTGGGCGGCTCGCTGCCCGTCGCCCGTCGCCAGGCCCTGCTCGACTGGGCGCGGCGCGAGCACGTCGTCATCGTCGAGGACGACTACGACTCCGAGCTGCGCTACACGTCCGCGCCGCTGCCCGCGCTTGCAGCGCTCGACGACCCGGAGGACGGCTGCGTCGTCACCCTCGGCACGTTCGCCAAGACGCTCGGCCCCGGTCTCGGCGTCGGCTTCCTCGTCGCGCCCGAGCGGCTCGTCGAGGACCTGCGCCGCACCCGTACAGACCTCGGCCAGCCGGTCTCCCAGGTGACCCAGTGGGCGCTGGCCGCGTACCTCGCCAGCGGCGAGCTGCGGCGCCACACCCAGCGGATGCGCCGCGAGTACAGACGGCGCCGCGCGCTGGTCCTGGAGCTCCTGGGCGACCTCCCCGACTCCCGTGTCAAGGCCATGGACGGCGGACTCCACGCCGTCGTCGAGTCCGAGATCCCCGAGGTGGAGCTGCTCGACCGGATCCGCGCCAACGGTGTCGTCGTCGCCGGCCTGGCGGACTACTGGTCCCGCCCCGCGGCCGGTGCGGGTGGCATCGTCCTGGGCTACGGAGGGGTGCCGGTCGACGAACTGAGAGCGGGTCTCGCCGTGATCGCACAGGCCGCACGGGGTAACTGAGACACGCCGGTCACGCCCGCACGCAGCCCTCGGCTGCGTGCGTCCGCGTGATCCGGCTTCGGATCGTACGAGCTAACTGGCAGAGTGAGCAGGTACGCGACCCACCAGGAGGCACGCTTGCGAGCGCCGACCAGCACGTACCGGCTCCAGATCACCGAGGACTTCGACCTGCTCGAAGCCGCCAAGAC
>PMBM01000047.1:0-3400 GCA_003153855.1 Propionibacteriaceae bacterium | reverse complement strand
GCGTTCGACATCGACTGGGACTTCGGCGGTGGCAAGATCCGCATCCCGGTCGTCGGCGACGGCGACTTCGACGAGACCGGCGACCTCGCGGAGCTGCGCGTCCTCGGCGGCGAGCTGCACTACCGTCGCAACCGCTTCCCGCTGGCTCCCGGTACCGCCGACGGCTCCCAGACCGAGGACCCGAACGCCGTCCTGCGCCGCCAGCACTACGCGCTCGTCAGCTGGCGGGACGCCGACAAGGACCTCAACTACCGGCGGTTCTTCGCCATCAACACGCTCGTCGCGATCCGCGTCGAGGACCCGCAGTGGTTCGACCTGTCGCACACGGAGATCGCCCGCTGGTTCGACGAGGGCCTCGTCGACGGCCTCCGCATCGACCATCCCGACGGGCTGCGCGACCCCGCGGGCTACCTCGCCCGGTTGGCCGAGCTCACCAAGGACTCGTACGTGGTCGTNNACGACGGGGTACGACGCCCTCGCACTCGTCGACCGGCTGTTCGTCGACCCTGCGGGCGAGGCGCCCCTGACGGCCCTCGACGACGAGCTCCGCGGGCACCGGATGGACTGGCACGGCCTCACTCACGACACGAAGCGCGCGGTCGCCGACGGCATCCTCAACGCCGAGACCGCCCGCATCGCCCGCGATGCCGCTCGCGAGATCGACGCCCGGGTCGACGACGACGTGCTGGTCGACGCGGTGGCGGAGCTGCTCGCGTGCTTCCCCGTGTACCGCTCGTACCTCCCCGACGGCCGCCACTACCTCGAGGCGGCCATCGCCGAGGCGGTCGAGCGCCGGCCCGAGCTGGGGGTGGCGATCAGGGAGCTCGAGATCGTGCTCACCGACGGCGCCACCGACGCAGCGGCACGCTTCCAGCAGACCACCGGCATGGTCATGGCGAAGGGCGTCGAGGACTGCGCGTTCTACCGCTGGGGCCGGCTCACGAGCCTCACCGAGGTGGGCGCCGACCCGTCCATCTTCTCGATGACGCCAGAGCAGGTGTACGGGCAGCTCGCGACGCGTCAGGCCTTGTGGCCCCACGCTCTGTCGACGCGTACCACTCACGACACGAAGCGCGGCGAGGACGTACGCGCGCGCATCACCGTGCTGTCCGAGGTGCCGCAGCTCTGGGCCGGGGCGATGCGACGGCTCCAGGAGCTGGCGCCCATGCCCGACGCGGGTTTCGCGAACATCGTCTGGCAGGCGGCCTTGGGCGCCTGGCCGATCACCGCCGACCGACTCCATGCGTTCGCCGAGAAGGCCATGCGCGAGGCCGGCGAGCACACGACGTGGACGGACGTGAACTCCGACTTCGAGTCGAGCGTGCACGCGGCGATCGACCTGCTGTACTCCGACGACGACGTCAAGGGCGTGCTCGACAAGGTGCTCGCGGCCGTCGTTGATGCCGGCTGGAGCAACTCGCTCTCCGAGGCGGCCGTCACGCTGACGATGCCGGGCGTCCCGGACATCTACCAGGGCAGCGAGCTGTGGCAGCTCAGTCTCGTCGACCCGGACAACCGACGGCCGGTCGACTTCCCGGCGCTCGAGGCGATCCTGAGCGACGTCGACGGCGCGCACCTCGTCGGTGGTGTCGACGACCCGGGCGCAGCGAAGCAGAAGCTCGTACGGGAGGCGCTACGGCTCCGTCGCGACCAGCCCGAGCTCTTCCGTACGTTCGCGCCGGTCTCGTCGCAAGGCTCGGCCGCCGAGAACATCGTCGCCTTCGACACCGGTGGCGTCGTCACGCTGGCGACCCGGCTCTCGGTCGGGCTCACCAGCAAGGGCGGCTGGGGCGACACCACGATCGACCTGCCACTGGGCAGCTACCGGGACGCGATCAGTGGCACGGTGATCCACGCGGACGGCACCTCCGTACGTGCGGACGAGGTCTTCGCGGCCGGGCCCGTCGCGCTGCTGGTGGCGTTGCCGGCAACTGCCGGGATCCGTACCCCGTTCGACGTCTGGGCGCCCGGCCACCACTCGGTCACCCTGGTCGTACGTCCCGTCGGCGACCCCGTCGCGGAGCGCCAGATCCGACTGCGCCAGGCGCCCGACGGCTGGTGGACGCCGCCGACGCTGCTGCCGAAGCGCGAGTACGACTACGGCTACCTCATCGACGACTCGGACGACGTGCTGCCCGACCCGAGGTCACGGCGCCAGCCGGACGGTGTCCACGGCATGTCCCGTACGGTCGACCCGAGCGGCTACCACTGGCACGACTCCTCGTGGACCGGCCGTCAGTTCGCCGGCTCGATCCTGTACGAGGTGCACGTGGGTACGTTCACGCCCGAGGGAACCCTCGACGCCGCGATCGCTCACCTCGACCACCTCGTCTCGCTCGGCGCCGGCTTCGTCGAGCTGATGCCCGTCAACGCGGTCAACGGCGTGTGGAACTGGGGCTACGACGGGGTGCTCTGGTATGCGGTGCACGAGCCGTACGGAGGCCCCGAGGCCTACCGCCGGTTCGTCGACGCCTGCCATGCCCGCGGCCTCGGCGTGATCCAGGACGTCGTGTACAACCACCTCGGTGCATCGGGGAACTACCTGCCGCGCTTCGGGCCGTACCTCGTCGAGGGCGGCATCTGGGGGGCGTCGGTCGACGTGCAGACCCACGACCAGGTGCGCCGGTACGTCATCGACAACGCGAAGATGTGGTTCGTCGAGTTCCACGTCGACGCGCTGCGCCTCGACGCGATCCACGCGCTCGTCGACTCGTCGGAGATCCACGTCCTCGAGGAGCTGGCGACCGAGGTGCAGGCACTGGCCGCTCACCTCGACCGTCCCCTGACGCTCATCGCCGAGTCGGACCTCAACGACGCCGAGCTGGTGCTGCCGCGCGAAGCGGGGGGCGCAGGGCTGGACGCGCAGTGGAACGACGACTTCCACCACGCGCTGCACGTCGCGCTCACCGGCGACACGTCCGGCTACTACGCCGACTTCGCGCCGTTGCGCTCCCTGGCGAAGGTCTTCGAGAAGGGCTTCTTCCACGACGGGACGTGGTCGTCGTTCCGCGGCCGCGACCACGGCCGACCGGTGGCGATCGAGCGGTTCCCCGCGTGGCGGCTTCTCGCGTACACGCAGAACCACGACCAGATCGGCAACCGCGCGCGCGGCGACCGGCTTCCCGAGACGCTCGACGACGACCAGCTGCTCCTCGGGGCCATGCTCATGCTCGGGAGCCCCTACACGCCGATGTTGTTCATGGGTGAGGAATGGGCCGCGTCCACACCGTTCCCGTACTTCTCCTCGCACCCTGAGCCGGGCCTTGCCGGCGCCGTGACCGAGGGACGTGTACGAGAGTTCGCGAAGCTGGGCTGGGATCCCGACGAGGTCGCCGACCCGCAGGACCCGGAGACGTTCCACGGGGCGGTCCTGAGGTGGGACGAGATCGACGTCGGTCGT
>PMBM01000217.1 GCA_003153855.1 Propionibacteriaceae bacterium | reverse complement strand
ATCAGTTCAGTGGCGTGAGCGGCACGGTCGTGCGGGTGAACGGCGACACGGTCGAGACGGTCGATCCCGGACACGCCAACCGCCAATGCGCCGCCGTCGGTGCCGAGGGCGGCCTCGTCCTTCTCTCCTGCAACGGCACGACGATGAGCGGCGATGTGGCGACGGGGAGCCGCTCGTGGGTCGCAGTCTGGTCCGCTTCATCAGGCTTGCGTGCTCTCAGTGACGGCACAGCGATGGGCATCGAGGCTGGCTGGGCAGTGTGGACGGGCTGGGACGCGAGCGGACACGTCGTGCTCCACGGCGTCCCCCTGTCGGCTCTCCGGTAGGCGTTGTGGAGGCAACCAGATGAGGACCCGCCTGCATCTGGCGGTTGCGCTGAGCGTCGTCGCCCTCGCTGGCTGCGGCACGACGACCTCCCCGGTGCCTGTCACGTCACCTGCGTCGTCGCTCGCCTCGGTGTCCTCGACGCCTGTAGTCGCGTCGCCCTCACCCGGGCCCGGAGCGACCTTGGCGCCCTCCAGCGAGCCGTCGGCAGCACTCCCAGCCGGGCCGCCCCGGGCGGCCTTCAACATGCCCGTCCCGCCAGCAGCGGACGCGGCATGGACGGCCATCCACTGGCGGAAGTTGGCCGCCGATGAGTCGTTGGGCCTCATCCGCTCGGTCCTGCGCTGGAGCGGCGGCCTCATCGCCGTTGGGGTAGGCGCCTCCGGGTCCCCGATGTGGACCTCGACAGATGGCTCTCACTGGGAGCCCATGCCCTTCTTCGACACATCGACCATGGTCTGGCCGAGCCTGCTCGTCGTCGGGCTGGCGGAGGTCCGTGGAGGGCTCGTCGCCCTCACGCTCGCACCCGGTACGTGGGGCTGCGGCATCGCACCGACCTGCCCGACCTATAGCGCGACGCTCCCGCCGATGGCGTGGACCTCGCCCGACGGGCGGTCGTGGTCGACCTCTCCGGGTCCGTTCCCCCCTCTCTCAGCCGCGCTCTGGGACCGGCCTCCCCATCTGGCGGCTGGACCGGCTGGGGTGATCGCCGCCTCGCCCACGGCGCCGCCGGTTGTGGCGACGTCGGCAGACGGCATCCACTGGCGGACGCTGCCTGCCGCGGCACTCCCAGCGGGACTCGTGATCAGCGACCTTGTGGGAACCTCTGCGGGGTTCATCGCAGTGGGTACCCTGCCCGTGGACCCGGACCACGGCCGCGCCGTGGCCTTCCAGTCAGTGGACGGGGCCACGTGGACCGGCCCGTACTCGCTCGACATGGCAACGGCCTCCGGGATCACGCTGGCGAGCACGGGCCCGAGTTGGGGTGCGGATGGCCTCGTGGCCGCCCGCCACGGCCTCATCGCGGTCGGCACCTTCAACGCGACTCCGGGCGCCGCGCTGTGGTGGCAGTCGGCGAACGGACGCGACTGGCTTCCTCTCCCAACCTACGCGCCGCTCGGGCCGACTACCTGCACAGGAGAAGGCTGCGGCGACTGGCCGAACGGGGCGCTCGTCGGCGATGGCCATCGCATGGTCGCGCTGCGGGGCGGGGTCGATGCCGGTGTCTGGACCTCGACCGATGGCCTTGCATGGCAGCGACTCCCAGTTACCGGCGACATCCCGAGCGAGGAGGCGATGAACGCCGTCCTTATGCCGGGCGGCGTGCTGCTGTCCGACCGGACAACAACATGGTTCGGGGAGGCGGTCACGAAGTAGGTCGAAGACGGAGGGCGTCGGCAAGCGCGAACGCGAGGACGCTCGGCACGACGGCGGGCCCGCCGATCTCCATCCCGAAGAAGCATACGAACAGGAGCGACAGATCGACCGCCACGTCGATCCATGCCCCGAGCCTTGCGATGCCTCGGGCGATGGCCATGACTCCCAGCCAGAGCAGGGCATACCGAAGGGATGGCGCGTAGTTGAGGGCGATGACCGAGAGGCCGACAGCGAGCAGCGCCCATGCAAGGACGCGGACGACGGTGGCTGCCAACCGGCGTCGGGTGGTCATGGGGTGGTTCCGATGTCCTCCACCTCGTCGCCCTCCGCCTATGCCGGTGCGCTCGGGTCGGATGGCTGCGGCGATGCTGGGGCAGGCCTGAGAGGGATGACGAACACCCACGGTCCGACGACCTGCTGTCGAGCCGGACCGGGGAACGGGTTGACGAACTCCTCGATGCGGATCGTGAGTTCACCCGCCACTTCCGGCGGGGCGGGTGCGAACCGGATCGACAGGCGGGTGGCGAACTGGGAGCCGCCGCTCCCCTCCGATCCTGCGGCGTAGGTCGTTCCAACGTCGTCAAGGACGCTGATGCGGGCGAACGGACCGAACGAACGGGCATCTGGGGGCTCGGTGTGCGCCACCACGAGCGCGACGCCGCCCCCTTCTCGCAGTTCAAGCGCAGTCACCTCGATGCGGATGCCCTCGATCTCTGTCATCTGGCCGACGGCGATGATCCGGCGCAGGGCGGTCATCTCGACGGCGGCCGCCCCAGCGCCATCCCCAAACCAGTCGGGGAACTCGGGCGGACCCGACGGACCCGACGTCACGGTGTCGGCCTTGAGGAACGTGAAACTCCCCAACCCGACCGTGCGGCCGGGACCGGCGCCAAGCCAGAGGACGCCCACTACCCCGACGCCGCAGCCGAGGGCCAGTCCGACGAAGAGCCCGACCGCGACCGGGACCCCGTATCCGACGACGATGAGGGTCGCCGCGAGCAGGACGATCCCGATGACGACGAGAGGAACGGGTGTGAACCCGCCACGCTTCACGCGGGCCAGTCTACGCGACGCGGATCTCCCTCAGAGTGCGGTCAGTCGACGTCTCGCGGAGATCGGATGTCACCCGTTCGCTGATCCTGTCGGTGGGGCCGCCCGTCGCCGCCGCCCGGTTGGTTGGAAGGGCGGCACGTCGCCATCGACCGAGTGGCTGCGTCACGGATGGGGGTATCTGCCTGGGGCCGACGTCTGGGGCGAGCCCACGAATAGGACGCAAGGCTCGGGCGGATCGACGTCAGCCTATGGAAGCGGTGCCTCCGAGGGCGAACAGCGCCGGACCGCAACACCGAGGACCGCCGAAGCGGCGATGGTCCCGAAGGACCGCGAGTCGGCTGACCCAGCCCGGTGGTCCCCGAGGACGAAGAGTTGCCCCGCGCCGACCGTCCATGTCGCGGGCTCCGACGGGGCCGTCGTCGGCTGGTTCTCGAAGACATACGGCTCGTCCAACCTCGTCCTGTTCAAGAAGACAGCACCGTCCCTGATCTCGACGGTGTCGCCCGGCAGGCCGATCACGCGCTTGATGAACGGCGGCGCCGTGGTGTCTACACGCCATGCGGGGGGCGGCGTGAAGACCACGATGCTGCCGCGTGCGTATGTCGCCTCCGGAACGACTAGGACCTCGTCGCCCGGCTCGACTGTCCGTTCCATCGAGGTCTGCACGGCGCGATAGATGAAGGCGCCGTTCGACAACGAGTCGCACCCGATGGGAGGCCCGGAGGCGCTTGGAGGGCTCGCGGGCGCCACCACGGCTACGTTGACGCAGCCGCTGATCAGGCCGGTGGCCAGCAGCCCAACGAAGCCGTTCGCCAGCCTCTGCCGACCATTCAGGGCGCCGGGCAACATCGGGAGGCGTGCTCCACTCATCTCTGGCGTGACCCTAGCGTGGCGTGTCTGGTTGCAGCATGCCGCCAGCGTAGCGCGGCCGTGACGACGCTTTCGGTGCGGTGGCATCGTCGCTACCGCATGCTCATCTGTCGTTCAGGTAGCCGGGAGACGCAACACGATGTCTGGTTCGCGGCGGGCGGTGCCGGGTATGGTGGATCCGTGATCCGGGCACTCCATCATGTTCAACTTGCGATGCCACCTCGCCGGGAGGTCGAAGCCGAGGCATTCTACGCGGGCGTTCTGGGCGTCCCCCGGGTGGCCAAGCCTCCCCACCTTGAACGACGCGGGGGATGTTGGTTCCGCTCCGACGGCGTCGAGATCCACCTCGGGGTAGAGGAGCCGTTCACTCCGGCTCGGAAGGCTCACCCAGCGTTCCTCGTCGACGACCTAGCGGGGCTGCGCGAACGCCTGACCGCAGCAGGGGCCCCGGTCGTGCTCGACGAACCACTTCCCGGATACGACCGCTTCTACACGAGCGACCCCTTCGGAAACCGGATCGAGGTCCTCTCGCCACAAGAGTGATCTTCGGCCGCGCAGGGAACTCCGAGCCCGAGCGCGAGACTTCCCCGGCGGTCAGCGGTCCGGGCCGAGCACCTTCTTGGCGTCCTCGAA
>PMBM01000004.1 GCA_003153855.1 Propionibacteriaceae bacterium | reverse complement strand
AACTAGCCGGATCCGTTCGTGGAGCGGCGACTCTGTCGGCCGGTCTGACTGTCGACTGTTCTTGCTGCCACCCTCTGCGC
Source organism: Propionibacteriaceae bacterium (assembly GCA_003153855.1). Taxonomy (GTDB): domain Bacteria; phylum Actinomycetota; class Actinomycetes; order Propionibacteriales; family Propionibacteriaceae; genus Fen-668. The sequence goes on along the minus strand of PMBM01000004.1, from coordinate 4,263 downwards.
TCAGCCCGAAGGCCATCGCGACGGCCTCGATGATGGTCGACTTCCCGACCCCGTTCTCGCCCACCAAGATCGTCAGCTCCGACAGCTCGAGCCCGTCCCGCAACAGCTGGGCGACGGGGCCCATGGTGTACGGCCACCCACAATCAGTGGCATCAGGCTCACCGACCACCTCACGCACGGGTAGCGAGCTGACTGCGGTCATGCAGGCAGCCTAGGGCGAGCCTCTGACCAGACTTCAGCCAAATGGTCCCCTGGTCCACTCACTCTCATGCCGCAGCCAGCGCGATCGATCGTGCCGATGTTCGGAAGTCCCGTTGAATCGCCTGTGTCTATCTGCCGTGGCTGGAAGGATGCCTCCATGTCGGAAGACGGAGCGGATGTGTCCCCCACGGTGGTTGAGGTTCGGGAGTACAAGGGCGAGAGTTCGCTCATCCTCGCGGCGACACAACTCGGCTCGAAGTACTCAGAAACCCGGAAACGCCAGATCGTCGATGAGTGGGTGAAGTTCTTCAGGTCTGGCCCGACGCCCATCAGGTCACTTCAGTTCGTCACCCGAACGCCGAAGCGGCTGTTCGACGCGCTGGCGGAGCAGTCGCAACTAACGACCCTCCAGCTCAAGTGGGGCGACTACGACGACTTGAAGGTGCTCAGCGCTATGTCGGAACTCGTGAGGTTGCGCCTCCGTGGAGCGTCGGGGGTTCGGGATCTAGAACCACTCGCCGGGCTTCAGTCGGTGGCGGAACTGCAGGTCGAGGGTCTACGCGGTCTCGTTGATGCGAGCGCTGTCGGGCAGATGGGCTCGGTCACAGACCTGGAACTCGGGGGCAACTGGATGACCCCAAGCAACGTACGCCTCAAGTCAGTCGCCTTCCTTGCGCGGATGCCACAACTTCAGCGACTGCTCCTGCACACACTGATCGTTGATGACCTCGACTACCGACCTTTGTTGTCGCTGCCCCGCCTGGAAAAGGTACGGGTCATGGCCACGCGGGGAATGACCCCACCGATCGAAGAACTGGTCAACCGGCTGCCTTGGGAGGCATGACAGGAACGCACGCATCTGCCGCGTACCGCCGGAGCGTCACTGTGAGCGTGGGGGCGCGATCAGCCGTTCGTACCAGCTGCCGGGTCTTCCGCCGAGGTCCGCGGGGTCGGCGGGACCGATGAGAACGAAACCTGCCTTGAGTAGGACTCGCCGGGAAGCGATGTTCGCGTCGGATGTTGCGGCACGGACCCTTCTGAGTCCGAGCATTATCGCGACCTCCCGGCAGAGCTGATCGACGGTCGCCGTCGCGAGTCCATGACCCGCGGTGTTCTGAGCGACCCGATAGCCGAGCACAGCCAAGCCGTTGTCGATGTCCCTCAGATTGAACCGGCCGACGATGGAGCCGTCGCCCGCGACGAGCACGTAGTACGCGCACTGGCCCGATTCCTGCTCCGCCAGCGACTCGGCATGGCGGGCGGCGAACTGCGCGAAGTACTCCTCGCCACGATCCGAGATGGAGGCTGCGAAGTAGGACCTGTTGGCCAGTTCGAAGGCGAGCACGGCCGACTCTTGGTCGGCACTCAGCCGTTGGAGCTCAGGCATGCCTCCGACTCTAGGTCAACGGGCCGGGATGCTCGGTCGCTGGCAAGACCGTGGAGATCCGATCATCCCGCAGTCAGCGCGGTCGATGCTGACGACATCCGATGTCAGCCGTCCCAGTTCTTGTCCTTGCCGCTGCTGTGCTCAGCGACTATGTTGAGTGCAGGCAAAATACCGGCACTTGACGTACTAGGAGGACTGTCAGTGGTAGCAGCAGCTCTGAGTGTGCTGGCCGAGCGACCCATGCAGACGGCCCGCGCCGCCGACTTGGCCGTCGCCTACGCCAAACCCCGAGACGAACTCGGCCGGCTCGCTGAGACCGGTGCAGTGACTCGACTCGCATACGGCGTGTACACCCTCACGCCGCTCGGTGCCCGGCCGGATTGGCGGCCGGAGCTTGAGGTGGCGGCGATGGCGTGGGCAACCGCCCTGTACGGCGACCGGATTCCCGTGCTGATGGGATTGGGCGCCGCTCGCTTCCACGGCGCGCTACCCCGAGCGATCGGGGTCACGGTTGTCGCTCTGCCCGTCCAACATCGTCCGATGGAGATCGCTGGTGGACGCGTCGTGTTCGTCGCCCGGGATGTCGATGCACTCCGCGCGAGAAGCGAAAAGACCGAGCTGGGGGACATGCTGGTGACGACCCCCGAACAAACTCTTGTCGACCTGGTCGCCCGGCCACGCCTGGGTGGGATGGCGGCGGAGGCGGACGAGGCCGCCCGCCACCTGGCCAGCCGGGTCGACCTGCCACTAGCCGTCCAGCTGGCTGCTCGGCAGAAGCGTGCCGCGCCCCTGGCCAAGTTCCTGCATATGCCATGAGCACGCCACCCAAGCTGTCCTACCGGGTCGCCGGCCCCGACATTGACCGAGTGCGGGCCCTGTTCGGGGTAGGGGAGGCGCAGGTGCGTCGTGACTTTGTCATTTCGTGGATGTTGTGGGCGATAGCCGAGTCCGCACCGGACGTGGTGTTCCTTGGAGGCACGGCGCTCAGCCGGACCCTGTTGACTGAGCTGCGGCTCAGCGAGGACATCGACCTGATGCCGATCGGGCCCCGCAGCCAGGTGGCCACCGCAATCCATGACGGGCTCACATCGCGTCTGGAGCGCGGGTTCGGGCAGGTGACGGCCGATGTCGCACTGCCGGACACTCGGCACCCGGCAGCGTCCGTGTACGTCGTCGGCGGCCAGCACGTGCGGGTGCAGCTTGTCGACCGTGACTCGTACGCGTGGCCGTGGCAGTTGACGCCTCTCTACCAGCGGTACGAGGGCTGCCCGGGGGCCTCCATGAACACACTCACCGGCGAAGGATTCGCCGCCGCGAAGACCGCAGCGTGGTGCGAGCGGAACGCGGTGCGCGACCTGTACGACCTGTGGGCTCTCGCGGACGCAGGTCACATCAGCCCAGCCGCCGCGGACGTCTTCCGCCGGCACGGACCAACGAACCGGTGGCCATCGCCAGCGGTGTTTCCTGCCGGGCCGCCGAGCGAGCAGCAGTGGCGAGACGCCTTGGCTCATCAGTGCATTCCGAAGGTGTCCCCAGGTGAGGCGTACCGGACCGTTGTCGCCGCCTGGAAGGATGCGACGCCCGTACAGCATCGACCTTGATGCCGTACGTCGGCTGCCGAATCGACGGGCCAGTTCGGTGACGAAGGTTGCGTCGGCTGTGGGCGATCCACGATCAGGCCGCACCTCCACCACGCGGTGGGTCGAGCTTCAAGTCCTGTACTTGCCCGGGTGTCTCGCCCTGAGCGTCGCCCTGCGGACGCACCTCGTGGTTTCGTACTAACGAAACCGCGCCGCGGATGCAACAGGTGTGTCGGACTTCGTGGGTGGGGGTTACGCAGAGGGACCGAGGGCCAAAGCGCTGATGAGGGCGAAGGGAGTGGTCCGGGCCGCTACGGCGTTTGGGGGAGCGACCTCGTCGAGGAGGGCGAATGGGTCCGCGATCATGGACGGCGCTCCTCGAGCGCGGAGGCGGCGGCGGCGGACTGGCGGGCGTCCCCGAGCAGGTACGTGTCGAGCAGGATTCGGGCGGGGCGATCATCGATGCTTGGGCGTTCGACGACTCCGAGGTTGCCGTCGGCGTCGAGGGTTACCTCGTGCTCGAGCTCGTACAGGTCGAGGTCCTCGGTCTGGACGAAGGTGAGCCAGCCCTCGCCGGGCACGATTCCCAACTGGGCCGCATCCACCGCGGACGGGCCGATACGTGTGGATGCGGGAGCATCGCCGCGGTAGCGGGACCAGGTGCCGAGGCCGCCCGCGGCGTGAGCGATGTCACGCGCGGTGAGGGACGACAGCCGCGCCTTGAGGCGGGACCGTTCGCTGGCCGCGAGACGGTTCGTGTGTCCGTCCGAGAGCAGGTCGAGGGCGGCGTCGCGTACGTCGGGTGTCCATGGTCTGCCGCGGGCGACGCTGCGGGACCAGGCTCGAGCCGCGATGTCGTCCATGGTGGTGACGCGTCCGACGGTGCGGTGGCCCGCGAGGGCGCCGGACCTGAGCGCCAGCTGTACGAGCCGCTCGCTGCGGTCGTACGCATGGGCCACCTGGCCGACGGCCAACTCCGTACGAATGTATTCGGATAAACGAAGGTATCTGTCAATGTCGTGGCGGTAGGTGACGAACCTGTTCGGACAACGCATGGGCGATGGCTCGGTCGCGGTCGGAGGCGGCGTGCTGGTA
>PMBM01000143.1 GCA_003153855.1 Propionibacteriaceae bacterium | reverse complement strand
ACCTACGAGAAACCTTTCAGCGACGTGAAGGTGCGGCAGTCGGTCAACTATGCCGTCAACCGCCCGCTGATCAACAAAGCCCTGTTCAATAACAAGGCCATCCTCTGCGCCGGCCCCATCAGCCCGCGCACCTTCGGCGCCGACCCCGGCCTGGGCACCAACGCCTACGACCCGGTCAAGGCCAAGCAGCTGCTGAAGGATGCCGGCTACACCGACAAGAACCCGCTCACCCTTCGGTTGCGCGTCCCGGTGATCCCGTACGCGGTGAAGTCGGCCCAGTACGTCGCCAGCCAGCTTCGCGACATCGGCGTGAAGGTCACGGTGGACGAGCTGGACTTCACCCGCTGGCTGGACGAGGTGTTCACCAAGGGCGACTACGACATGACGATCGTCGCCCATGTCGAGCCGCGCGACCTCGTGAAGTGGGCCAACCCGAAGTACTACTGGCACTACAACAACCCGCAGCTGCAGGCGCTCGTCAAGGAGGCCGACGCCGGCTCGACCGACGACTACGTACGGCTCATGAAGCAGGCGTCCGAGCTTCTCGCGAACGATGCGGCGGCCGACTGGCTGTTCCTTCTGCCGAACCTGGTGGTCACCACGAGTGACGTCACCGGCATCGGACAGAACGCGACCTCGCTGAGCTTCGACCTCACGACCATCGCGTCCCGGTAGCCTCAGGGGTGTGAACCTGGGGCGGACCGTCGCTGTGCGGCTGCTGGTCTTCGCCGCCAGCCTGTTCGTCGCATCGATCGCGATCTTCCTGGTGGTGAACGCCCTGCCGGGTGACGTGGCGACCGCGATCCTCGGGTTCGGCGCCGACCCCGCTTCGGTGGCTGAGCTCCGCGCCCGCCTCGGCCTCGACCGCCCCCTTCTGGTCCGCTACCTCTCCTGGGCGGGCGGCATGGTCTCCGGTGACATGGGCCGTTCCTACCTCACGAACGAGTCCGTGACCGCACTCGTCGCACCGCGCATCGGCGTCACGGCATGGTTGGTGCTCATCTCCATGCTCATCGCGCCGTTGGTGGCGCTCCCCCTGGGGATGGTGGCTGCCGTGAAGCGTCGCAGCTGGCAGGGGGCGGCCGCGTCGACCGCGTCGCAGGTAGGCCTCTCGATCCCCGCGTTCTACGCCGGCATCCTGCTGGTCATCGTCTTCGCTGTGGGACTTCACTGGCTGCCGGCGAACGGCTACACCGACCTCGTGGACGCCTCGGGCCGCTGGCGCCCGGTGGCGTTCGTCCAGCACCTCGTCCTCCCCGTCGCCTCGCTTGTCATCGTGCAGTCGTCAGTGCTCACCCGCTACGTACGGAGCGCGTTCGTCGAGGTGCTGAGCGAGGACTACTTCCGTACGGCCCGTGCCGTCGGCTGGACCCGGTGGCGCGCCCTGTGGCGACACGGCGTGCGCAACGCCGCCATCTCGGTCGTCACGGTCATCGGCCTCCAGCTCGCGACGCTGCTCGTCGGCGCGATCGTCGTCGAGCAGGTGTTCCGGATCCCCGGCCTGGGGTCGGCGCTTCTGTCGGCCGTCGCCAACCGCGACCTCATCGTCGTACAGGGCATCGTCATGGTGCTCGTCTTCGCTGTCCTGGTCATCAACCTGCTCACCGACCTGAGCTACCTGCTCATCGACCCCCGGCTCCGGAACCGTGATGCCCGATGAGGCGCGCAGGGCTGTGGATCGGTGTCGTGCTGGTGGCCGTGGTCATCCTCGCNNCCCAGGTGCTGCGGCCGGCCGGCTGGCCCCACCTGCTCGGTACGGACGGGTTCGGCATCGACATCCTGTCCCGGCTGCTCATCGGGGCGCGCACGACCGTGTACGTGGGGGTCGTCGCGGTGAGTCTCGCGGCGCTCGGCGGCGTACCGCTCGGTGTGCTCGCCGGGATGCGCGGCGGCTGGGTGTCGGAGATCGTGCTGCGGGTCACCGACATCCTGTACGCGTTCCCGGCCCTGCTGCTCGCGATCCTCCTGGCCGCCGCGGTGGGGGCCTCGACCGGGACCGCGATGGTCGCCATCGGTGTCGCCTCGATCCCAGCGTTCGCGCGGGTCGCACGCGCCGCGACGCTGATCGTCATGACGCAGGACTACATCCTCGCCGCGCGGGCCTCGGGGACGTCGCGGTGGACCACGTCCGTACGGCACGTGCTGCCGAACATCGCCGCCGTCCTCGGTGTCCAGGCGTCCGTGTCGTTCGGCATCGCGATCCTCGCGGAAGCCGCCCTGAGCTACCTCGGCCTCGCGACCCCGCCGCCGACCCCCACCTGGGGCCGGATGCTGCACGACGCCCAGACGTACATCTTCACCTCGCCCGTGCAGGCCCTCTGGCCGGGCCTGGCGATCGCCTTGTCCGTGCTGGGGCTCAACCTGCTCGGCGACGGCCTGCGCGACCATCTCGACCCGCGGCTGCGGGAGGCCGCATGAGCCCCCTGCTCGAGGTCACCGACCTGCGGATCCTGTTCGGGCGGTCGCGCCGGGAGGTCGTCCACGGCGTCTCGTTCGCGCTCGAGCCGGGGCAGCGGCTCGGCCTGATCGGCGAGTCCGGCTCCGGGAAGACCGTGACCGCACTGGCCATCATGGGCCTGCTCGCCGACAACGCGTACGTCTCGGGGTCGATCCGGCTCGCGGGGCGTGAGCTGGTCGGGCTGCGCGACAGGGACCTGGCGCCCCTGCGCGGCGACCTCATGAGCATGGTGTTCCAGGAGCCGATGACCGCGCTCGACCCGACGATGCCTGTTGGGCGACAGGTCGCCGAGGTCCTGCTGCTGCACCAGAACCTCGGTCACGGCGTCGCCCGCGGGCGCGTGCTGGAGGTGCTGGCGGAGGTCGGGCTGGAGGATCCCGAGAGGGTCGCCGACGCGTACCCGCACGCTCTCAGTGGCGGGCAACGCCAGCGGGTCGTCGTCGCGATGGCACTCATCAACCGGCCCGACCTCGTGATCTGCGACGAGCCGACGACGGCGCTCGACGTGACCGTACAGGCGACGGTGCTCAACCTCCTCGACGCCGAGCTGGACGCCGTCGGTGCGTCCTGCCTGTTCATCTCCCACGACCTCGCCGTGGTGTCGCAGCTGTGCGAACGGGTGCTCGTCATGCTCGACGGCGACATCGTCGAGCAGGGCACTCTCGCCCAGATCTTCAACGCGCCGACCCATCCGTACACGCGGGGTCTCGTCGCCACCGCCCGCCTCGATGCCGTGGCGCCGGGGGAGCGGCTGCCGACGGTCGAGGACTTCTACCAACATCCGGGTCGGCCATGAGCCTGTATGAGGTCGACCACGTCACCCGGCGGTACGGGCGGGTGGGTACCTCCGGATCCGTACTCGCCGTCGATGACGTCAGTCTCGCCGTGGAGCAAGGGCAGCGGCTCGGGATCGTGGGGGAGTCGGGGTCGGGAAAGTCAACGCTGGTACGGATGATGACCGCGTTGGACCAGCCGACATCGGGCGTGATCCGGTTCGACGGTGACGTGGTCTCGCACCGCGCCGAGCGGGACCTCGGAGGCCTGCGCTCGTCCGTTCAGCTCGTGTTCCAGGACCCGCGGTCCTCGCTGAACCCCCGGATGCGCGTCGGCGACATCGTCACGGAGCCGCTGCGGTCGAGGCTGCTACGGGTCAGCGGGCACGTACCGACGGATCATCGCGCCCGGCTCGCGGAGGTGCTCGAGTCTGTGGACCTGCCGCTCGAGGTCGCCGACCGCTTCCCGCACGAGCTCTCCGGCGGTCAGCGGCAACGGGTCGCGATCGCGCGGGCGCTGACACCGAAGCCCCAGGTGCTCATCGCCGACGAGCCGGTGTCGGCCCTGGACGTGTCCGTACGAGCCCAGGTGCTCAACCTTGTACGCGACCTCGTCGCAGCGCACGGCCTGACGCTCATCATGGTGAGCCACGACCTCACGGTCGTACGGCACGTGTGCGACTCGGTGATCGTCATGCGGCACGGGAGGATCGAGGAGCAGGGACCGAGCGAGCAGGTGTACCGGGACCCGCAGTCCGCGTACACGCGGGAGCTCCTGGCGTCGATCCCGACGTTCCGCGTGACGTGACCCGTCGCGGCTCGTGTGCGTGGCGTGGCAGGATGCGTGGCTGTGAAGGCGCTACTGCTGGAGAACGTCCATCCCGATGCTGAGCGGATCCTGACGGAGCGCGGGTACGAGGTCGAGTCGCAGACGGGTGCCCTCTCGCCGGAGGACCTGACGTCGGCTCTCGACGGAGTCTCGCTGCTGGGCATCCGGTCGACCACGCACGTACCCGCGGAGGTCATCGCCGCTCACCCGCAGCTGCAGGCCGTGGGCGCGTTCTGCATCGGGACGAACCAGATCGACCTCAACGCCGCCAGCGACGCCGGTCTCGCCGTGTTCAACGCACCGTTCTCGAACACCCGGAGCGTCGTCGAGCTGGCGCTCGCGGAGATCATCGCGCTGGCCCGCCGGCTGGTCGACAAGAGCAGCGGCATGCACGCCGGCGTCTGGGACAAGTCGGCGGCAGGCTCGCACGAGGTACGTGGCCGGACCCTGGGCATCATCGGCTACGGCAACATCGGGTCGCAGCTGTCCGTACTGGCGGAGTCCCTCGGGATGCGCGTCATCTTCTACGACATCGTCGACAAGCTGGCGCTCGGCAACGCGCGCCGCTGCGACTCCATCGAGGAGCTGCTCGCGGAGGCGGAGGTCGTCTCTCTGCACGTCGACGGGCGACCCGGGAACGCGGGCTTCTTCACGGCGGCCGAGTTTGCGAAGATGAAGCCGCGGTCGCTGTTCCTCAACCTCTGCCGGGGCATGGTCGTCGACCTCGACGCGCTGCGTGAGGCGTTGGTGTCGGGGCGGGTCGCCGGCGCCGCGATCGACGTCTTCCCCAACGAGCCGCACGTGAACTCAGAGGACTTCGTCACGCCGCTCCAGGGACTGCCGAACGTGATCCTCACGCCGCACGTGGGCGGGTCGACGATGGAGGCCCAGCGCGACATCGGGCGGTTCGTCGCGACCAAGCTGGGTGACTACGCGTCGCTGGGGTCCACGGTGCTGTCGGTGAACCTGCCCCAAGTGCAGAACGTGCCGAGCGGCCAGACCCGCATCCTCCATCTGCACCGCAACGTGCCCGGCGTACTGGCAAGGCTGAACGCTGTCATCGGCGACCACGACGTGAACATCGCGGGACAGGTGCTCGGCACGAGAGGCTCCCTCGGCTACGTCATCACCGACCTCGACGACGCCGGCCACACCAGCCTCGTAGCAGAGCTCGAAGCGCTGCCTGAGACTGTACGAGTGCGTACCGTCTCCCTCTAGGCCTTTCGCGGAGAGCACTTTCGCGCTGCGGGAGAGCATCTCGATGCTGCGGGAGAGCACTTCTGCGCTGCAGGAGAGCACTCTGGTCGGGTGCGAGTGCGTTCTGTGGGCGGGNNGCGCAGAGATGCTCTCCGCGGGCGCAGAGATGCTCTCCCACAGCGCAGAGATGCTCTCCGCGGGCGCGTAGCTGCTCTCCTTGAGCGCAGAGACTCTCTCCTGCAGGTTAGTGGTCTTCCGGGGGGAGGCCTCGGCGCCCGACGATGATGACCGACTCCTCGGTCTCGTCCTTCTCGGCCGCATCCTCGGCGAACTCCGCGAGCAGGTCGAGGACCTCGTCGTGCAGGAGCCCGTTCGT
>PMBM01000179.1:2806-30250 GCA_003153855.1 Propionibacteriaceae bacterium | reverse complement strand
CCAACAAGCTGATAGGCCGCGAGCCCATCCATGACCGCCGGAACTTTCCACCCCGATCGATGCCGATCAAGGTAGTATCCGGTATTAGCAGCTGTTTCCAACTGTTATCCCAGTGTCAAGGGTAGGTTGCTCACGTGTTACTCACCCGTTCGCCACTCGTGTACTCCGAAGAGCCTTACCGTTCGACTTGCATGTGTTAAGCACGCCGCCAGCGTTCGTCCTGAGCCAGGATCAAACTCTCCGTTGAAATTTATCGGTATCAGAGCCGAAGCTCCGTTTGCCGTCTCAATGAGGTTTGACTACCTGACGTTGGACCCAATTGCTGGGTCTTTCATCAATATAATCAAAGGAACCGAAGGTCATTTCTTCCGAAGAAGTCGTGACCAATCGGGGCACATATAATGTGCATTTTTTGGCATTGACTTTAAGCACGCTGTTGAGTTCTCAAGTTTCGGGTGCGTCCTGCGCTTTGGCTATTAACCGCTGCTTGGGGCAACTCGACTTACTTTAGTCGGGCTTTCAGGGCCTGTCAAACTCGGTCCATCCGGTCCTTCACCGCTCATGACGAGGTCTTCGAGGCTGGACGTACCAGTCCCGTCGGCTGCGTCGGAGAGTGATGGTCTGCCAGTCCGTCCTCGGCGAACATCGTCCTCGTTTCGGGCCATCAGGCCTTGTGTCGGGCGGTTCGCCTCGTCCGTGTCACCGGCAAGGCTTGAGGAACTTTACGGATCTGGAGGCGGAGGGTCAAATCGGGCTGGGAACCCGGGCGTGTCGCCTNNGTTGTTCACGTATGCGCCGCCCTCAGCGATCGCTCGGCGGCCTGCCGACAGGCTGGGGACCACTCCTGCCGTCTGGAGCGCGGACGCGACGCTCAGCCCCTCCAGCGACGGGACAGCCGCTGCGTTCAGCTCACGCGCTACGGCTCGCAGCGTTCCAGCCGGCAGGTCCTGCAGGGACCCTCGGCCGAACAGCGCATCCGCGGCGGCCACCGCGGCCCGTCTCTCGGACTCTCCGTGCACCAGGTCGGTGACGTCGTCCGCCAGAGCGCGCTGGGCGGCTCGCAGGTGTGGCGCTTCCGCAGTCTGCCGCTCGAGCTCCTCGATCTCCTCGCGTGACCTGTGCGAGAACACCCGCAGGTACGTACCGACCATGCTGTCCTCAGAGGCCAGGAAGAACTGGTGGAACGCGTACGGACTGGTGATCTGTGCGTCCAGCCAGACGCTGCCGCCCTCGGTCTTGCCGAACTTCGTACCGTCGGCTTTCGTCAGCAGCGGGGTCGCCATCGCGTGAGCACGCCCGCCGTCGGCTCGTCGGATGAGCTCCACACCCGCGGTGATGTTCCCCCACTGGTCGGAGCCACCGGTCTGCAGCGTCACTCCGTGCTCGCGGTAGAGGTGGAGGAAGTCAGAAGACTGCAGCAGCACGTACGAGAACTCGGTGTACGAGATCCCCGACTCGAGCCGATTCTTGACGACGTCGCGCGCGAGCATCCGGTTCACGCTGAAGTGCTTCCCGATGTCTCGCAGGAAGTCGATCGTGGACATCCCCGACGTCCAGTCGAAGTTGTTCACCAGCGTGGCGCCGTTGTCCCCCTCGAACGAGACGAACCTCGCTACCTGCTGTCGGATCCGTTCCACCCAGCCGGCTACCACGTCGGCGGGGTTGAGGACACGCTCAGCAGCCTGCTTCGGGTCTCCGATGAGCCCAGTGGCGCCGCCGACGAGCAGGTACGGCTTGTGTCCCGCCGCCTGCAGGTGCCGTACCAGGATGAGCTGCACGAGGTTCCCGAAGTGCAGGGACGGCGCGGTGGGGTCGAAGCCCACGTAGAACGAGACCGGTCCCGCCGCGAAGTGTTCGGCCAAGGCCTCTTCGTCGGTGGACTCGGCGAGGAGCCCCCGCCATTTCAGTTCGTCAAGTACTCCGGTCACCCGGCGCACTCTACCGAGCGCGTCGCCACTGCTCGCACGCTTTCCGCGGCGCGGTCGGGACGGTCGGTAGCCTGGCCCCCACCGAGGAGAAGGAGACCGACTCATGGCTGGTGGGCTGGCTGCTCTGCTCGACGACATCGCCGCGATCGCCAAGGTGGCCGCCGCGTCCGTCGACGACATCGGCGCTGCGGCCGGCAAGGCGAGCGCGAAGGCCGTCGGCGTCGTGATCGACGACACGGCCGTGACGCCCCGCTACGTCCAGGGCTTCCTCGCGGAACGCGAGCTTCCTGTCATCTTGAAGATCGCCATGGGCTCGCTGCGCAACAAGCTCGTCTTCATCCTTCCGGTCGCACTGATCCTCAGCCAGTTCGTGCCCTGGCTCATGACACCTCTGCTCATGATCGGCGGCGCGTACCTGTCGTTCGAGGGCGCGGAGAAGGTGTACGAGGTGTTGTGGGGCGGCTCACATGAGGAGAGCCCCACGCAGGAGATCGCCGAGCTCGGCAGTCCTGCGCACGAGAAGGCGATGGTCTCCGGGGCCATCCGTACGGACCTCATCCTCTCGGCCGAGATCATGGCGATCGCTCTGGCGGAGGTGGCGACCGAGCCGCTGCTCTCCCGGGCGGTGATCCTCGCCGTCGTCGCCGTGCTCATCACGCTGCTCGTCTACGGGGTGGCCGCGCTCATCGTGAAGCTCGACGACATCGGCCTGGCACTCGCCGAGCGCACCTCACGCGGCCCGCAGCGCTTCGGTCGCGGGCTGGTCGCCGCGATGCCGTACGTCATGCGCGTCATCTCGACCATCGGCATCGCNNCTCGTCCACCACCTGGAGGACGCCGTCGGCACTGTTCCGGCCGTAGGCGCCATCCTCGCGTGGCTTGTCGACACTGTGGCGTCTGCGCTCGTCGGCCTGCTGATCGGTTCCGCGGTCGTCGGAGTGCTCATGCTCATCACGAAGCTGAAGCCCAAGAAGGCACCTGGGGGGAACGAGCCGGACCAGGCCGCCCCGACTAGCGAGTGAGCGCCTCGCGGAGCTCTGCGAGCTGCTCGCGGACGCGTACGGTCGCCGTCCCTCCCCGGCCGTCTCGGCTGTCGATCGAGCCGGCCACGGACAGGACGCTGATCACGTCGGGCGTCAGTTCGGGCGAGATCTCGGTCACCTGGTCGGCCGTGAGGTCGGTGAGCTCGATGCCGCGCTCCTCGCAGTAGCGGACGGCCTCGCCGGCGATCTCGTGGGCGTGGGCGAAGGGCACACGCTGCCGTACGAGCCAGTCCGCCACATCGGTCGCCAGAGAGAAGCCGCGCGGCGCGAGCTCGGACAGTCGCTCGGGGTGGAAGCGCAGCGTCGCGACCATGCCCGCGACCGCCGGCAGCAGGACCGCCAGCTGGTCGAGCGAGTCGAAGATCGGCTCCTTGTCCTCCTGGAGGTCCCGGTTGTACGCGAGCGGCAGGCCCTTGAGCGTCGCCAGGAGGCCTGCGAGGTTGCCGATCAGCCGTCCCGCCTTGCCACGCGCGAGCTCGGCGACGTCCGGNNTTCTTCTTCTGCGGCATGATGCTCGAACCGGTCGACCAGGCGTCGTCGAGCGTCGCGAAACCGAACTCGTGGGTGCACCAGATGATGACGTCCTCGGCAAGGCGGGAGATGTCGATGCCGACCTGCGCGCACACGTACGCCGCCTCGGCGACGAGGTCGCGGGCGGAGGTGCCGTCGATCGAGTTGGAGACGGAGCCCGAGAAGCCGAGCTCCGCCGCGACGGCCTCGGGATCGAGTCCCAGGGACGTACCGGCGAGGGCCGCGGACCCGTACGGGCTGATCGCGAGCCGCTTGTCGAGGTCTGCGATGCGCTGGAGGTCGCGGACGAGCGGCCAGGCGTGCGCGAGGAGCTGGTGCGACAGGAGGACGGGCTGGGCGTGCTGCATGTGCGTACGTCCCGGCATGGGCACGCCGAGGTGCGTCGACGCCTGGTCCGCGAGAGCCTGCGCCACCCCGACGACGTCGCCGCGCAACGTGGCCATCGCGTCGCGGAGGTACATCCGCACCAGCGTCGCGATCTGGTCGTTGCGCGAACGGCCCGCGCGGAGCCGACCGCCCAGCTCGGCCCCGAGCCGTTCGGTGAGGCCGCGCTCCAAGGCACCGTGGACGTCCTCGTCGGTCGGCAGCGGCCCGAAGGCGCCCGACTCGACGTCGGTCGCGAGACCGTCGATCCCCGCGAGGAGCCCAGACAGCTCGTCGTCGGTCAGCAGCCCGGCCCCCTTGAGTGCGCGAGCGTGCGCGCGCGAACCCGCGAGGTCGTACAGCGCCAGCCTCCAGTCGAACTGCGTCGACTGCGACAGCGCGAACATCGCGTCCGCCGGGCCGCCGGCGAACCGGCCACCCCAGAGCACCCCGTGGGTCATGCGACTCCTTCCGAGCCGAGTGTGAGCAGCCTCTCGGCCACCGCTTCGCCGCCTGCGCCGTCACGCGTCACGAGCAGCACCGTGTCGTCACCGGCGACGCAGCCGAGGACATCGTCCCAGCCCGCCCGGTCCATCGCCGATGCGAAGTACTGAGCAGCCCCCGCAGGGGTCCGTACGACGACGAGGTTGCCCGACGCCTCGGCCCGCAGCAGCAGGTCGGAGCACAGCCTGGCGAGGCGCGAGTTGCCCTCCGGCATGTCGAACGCACTGTCGTCGGTGATCGCGTAGGCGACCGCGCCGTCCGCCCGTCTGACACGTACGGCCCGGAGCTCCATGAGGTCGCGCGACAGGGTCGGCTGCGTCACCTCGAAGCCCTCGCTCGCGAGCATCCGGCGCAGCTCGGTCTGCGAGGTGACCACGTGCGTCGCCACGAGCTCGGTGATCCGCGCCTGCCGCCGAGCCTTGGGCAGGTCGGCGTGCTTCATGCTGCGAGCGCTCTCTCGTACAGCGCGGGCCACGCGGCCACGAACGGTACGAGGTCGTCGGTGGTGATGATGAGCGGCGGCGCGAGCCGGATCCGGTCGGGACGGGCGGGGTTGACGATGAAGCCCGCCTCGAGCGCCGCGGCGGCGAACGCCGGAGCGACCATCCGCGCGAGCTGGACGCCCCGAAGGAGGCCACGACCATGCACGGCGACGACGCCGGGCAGACCCGTGAGGTCCTCGGCCAGCTGGTCGCCGACCGCGTTGATCTGCGGCAGGAGCGGCTCGAGGATCCCCAGAACCGTCAGGGCGGCACGTGCCGCGAGAGGGTTCCCGCCGAACGTCGAGCCGTGCATGCCGGGCTGGATGAGGTCCGACGTGGCGCCCGTCGCGAGGCATGCACCGATCGGGAAGCCGTTGCCGAGGCCCTTGGCGACCGTGACGAGATCCGGCACGACCCCCTCGCGCTGGTGGTCGAACCACCGTCCCGAGCGGCCGATGCCGGTCTGCACCTCGTCGAGCCAGAGCAGGGCGCCGTGGCGTGAGGTGATCTCGCGCGCCGCCGTGAGGTAGCCGTCGGGCGGCACGATGACGCCGGCCTCGCCCTGCATCGGCTCCAGGACGACGGCCGCCACGGTGTCGTCGACGACCTCTGCGAGGGCCGCAGCGTCCCCGTACGGGACGAACGTCACATCGCCGGGCAGCGGCTCGAACGGCTCCCGGTACGCGGCCTTGTACGTGATGGCCAGCGCTCCCATCGTGCGTCCGTGGAAGCTGTTCTCGGCGGCGATGACCCGTGTCCGGCCGGTCCGCCGCGTGATCTTGAACGCAGCCTCGTTGGCCTCGGTGCCGGAGTTCGCGAGGAACACCTTCGCGTCGTGCCCGAGCAGGCCCGACAGCTTCTCGGCGAGCGCGATCTGGTTCGGCGAGGTGAAGAAGTTGGAGACGTGCGACAGCGTGGCGGCCTGGTCGGCGAGCGCCGCCACGTACGCGGGGTGCGCGTGCCCGAGCGACGCCGTGGCGATGCCGGCCAGCAGGTCGAGGTACTGGGTGCCCTGGTCGTCGTACAGGTGGACGCCCTCGCCACGGACGAGCTCGCGCAGCGGCATGCCGAACGCGTTGATGAGGCTGCCGGAGTAGTGCTCCTGCCAGGTCATGAGGTGGCTCCTTGGTCCGGCACGACGGTGGTGCCATGGGCAACGCCCGCGAGGGCAGCGAGGACGATGTGGGGGACGCGGCCGTCGACGACCGTCGCCGTACCGACGCCGGACTGTACGGCGACGAGGCAGGCCTCCATCTTCGGCCGCATGCCCGACTCGAGGCTCGGCAGCAGGTCGGCCAGCTCGCCGGCCGTGATCCGCTCGACGACCTCGGTGGAGCTGGGCCAGTCCTCGTACAGGCCGGCGACGTCGGTGAGCACGATGAGTCGTACCGCTCCGAGTGCCGTGGCGAGCGCCGCAGCGGCCGTGTCGGCGTTGACGTTGTGGACGACGCCGTTCTTGTCGGGCGCGAGGGTCGCAACGACCGGTACGCGACCGGAGTCGAGGTGGTCGAGCACGAGCTGCGGCGAGACCTCCGCGACGTCACCGACGAGTCCGAGGTCGATCTCGACGCCGTCGATCACGAGCCCCTTCCGCACCGCCGTGAACGTCACCGCATCCTCGCCGGACATGCCGACGGCGACCGGAGCGTGCGCGTTGACGAGGTTGACGATCTCGCGGCCGACCTGTCCGACGAGCACCATCCGTACGACGTCTAGCGCCTCCGGCGTCGTCACGCGGAGCCCCCCGCGGAACTCCGAGGCGATGCCGAGCCGGTTGAGCATCGACGAGATCTGCGGCCCGCCGCCGTGGACGACGACGACCCTGATCCCGGCCGCGCGCAGCTGAGCGATGTCCGCGGCGAAGGCTTCCTTGAGCTCGGGAGCGACCATGGCGTTGCCGCCGTACTTCACGACGACGGTGCTGCCTGCGTACGCGCTGAGGTCTGTCATGTGGGGTAGTCCGCGTTCTCCGAGACGTAGCCGTGCGTCAGGTCGTTGGTCCAGATCGTCGCCCGCTCGGCGCCGGCGTGGAGGTCGATCGTGACATGCACCTCGCGTGGCTTCAGGTCGACGAGCGATCTGTCGGCACCGATCTCCCCTGCCCGGCACACCATGACGCCGTTGAAGGAGACGTCGAGCTGGTCGGGGTCGAACGCGGCCTGCGTCGTGCCGACGGCGGAGACCACGCGACCCCAGTTCGGGTCGTTGCCGGCGATCGCGCACTTGAAGAGGTTCGACCGGGACACCTGGCGGGCGACCTCGAGCGCGTCGTCCTCGGTCGCCGCGTTCACGACCTCGATCGCGACCTCGTGCTCCGCACCCTCCGCGTCGGCGATCAGCTGCCGCGCGAGGTCGGCGCAGACCGAGGTGAGGACCTGCGTGAACTTGGTGGGGTCTGGGTGGACACCGGTCGCGCCGTTGGCCAGCAGCAGCACGGTGTCGTTGGTCGACATGCAGCCGTCGGAGTCCGCGCGGTCGAACGTCACGTGGGTCGCGGCCCGTAGCGCGGTGTCCAGCTCCGCTGCGTCGACCTCCGCATCGGTCGTGATGACGACGAGCATCGTCGCGAGTCCAGGCGCCAGCATGCCCGCGCCCTTGGCCATGCCGCCGACGACGTAGCCGCCCGTACCGGTCGCTTGAGCCGTCTTGGCATGCGTGTCGGTGGTGATGATCGCGTTGGCCGCGGCGGCGCCACCGTCCGCGGCGAGCGCGGCTGCGGCAGCCCCGACGCCCGCTTCGAGCTGGTCCATGGGCAGCCGGACGCCGATGATGCCGGTCGAGCAGACGCCGACGTCCGTGAGCATGCACCCCAGGTGCTCGGCGACGACGATGGCCGTACGAGCCGTGTCCTGCCTCCCGCGCTCCCCCGTACAGGCGTTGGCGCCGCCGGAGTTGAGGACGACGGCCGACAGCTGGCCGTCCGCGACGGCCGCGCGGGTCCATCCGACGGACGGCGCGAAGACGCGGTTGGAGGTGAAGACGGCCGCCGCGTCGAAGCGGGGGCCGAGGCTGCGTACGAGCGCGACGTCCGGCGCACCCGTCGACTTGAGACCGGCGGCGACGCCGGCGGCCTCGAAGCCTGATGCGGCCGTCACGCCCTCGCGGCCGGGCTTGATCGAGGTCACGGTGCTACTCCGTTGTCGCTCAGGCCGAGGGTCTCGGGGAAGCCCAGGGCGAGGTTGAGGCACTGTACGGCCGCGCCGGCGGTGCCCTTGGTGAGGTTGTCGATCACGGCGACGGCGACGAGGCGACCTGTGGTCGTGTCGACAGCCGTCTGTACGTGGCAGGCGTTCGAGCCGACGACCGACTGCGTGGCCGGCCACCGGCCCTCGGGCAGGTAGTGGATGAAGGGCTCGTCGGCGTAGAAGGCGGAGTACGCGGCGCGTACGGCCTCGTGGTCGACCCCGTCCGAGAGTGGAGCCGTACAGGTGGCCAGGATCCCCCGCGCCATCGGCGCCAGCACCGGCGTGAAGCTCACCTTCGGAGCTCCTGCGCCGCAGGCGATGAGGTTCTGGACCATCTCGGGCGTGTGACGGTGGACGCCGCCCACGGCGTACGCGGACACCGACCCCATGACCTCGGAGCCCAGCAGGTTCACCTTCGCGGCCTTGCCGGCGCCGGAGGTGCCCGACACGGCGACCACGACGATGTCGTCGGTGATGAGGCCGTTCGCCACGGCCGGTGCGAGCGCGAGCGTGACCGAGGTCGGGTAGCAGCCGGGGATGGCTATCCGCTTCGCCGTACGGAGCTTGTCGCGCTGGCCAGGGATCTCAGGAAGCCCGTACGGCCAGGTGCCCGCGTGGGGCGAGCCGTAGAACTTCTCCCAGTCGCCGGCGGAGACCAGCCGGAAGTCGGCGCCCATGTCGAGGACGAGGACGTCGTCGCCCAGCTGAGCGGCGAGCTCGGCCGAGGCACCGTGCGGAAGGGCGAGGATCACGACGTCGTGCCCCGCGAGGTTCTCGGCGTTCGTCTCGACGATCGGCCGGTCGGCCAGCGCCGGAAGATGGGGCAGGTGGTCGCCCAGCAGCGAGCCCACGCTCGACTTCGCCGTGAGCGCGCCGATCGCCACCTCGGGATGCCCGAGCAGCAGCCGGAGCGCCTCACCACCTGCATAGCCGGTACAGCCAGCCACCGCCACACGTATCGTCACAGCATGATCATGCATGAGCCAGCATGATCATGCAAACCCATTGCGCGTCAGGCGATGCGCTGGACCGCTCCGAAACGGGACGCGGCCACCGCGACCGCCGCATCTCGTACAGCCGCTGCCTCTGCCTCGGTCAGCGTCCGGTCGGGGGCCCTCAGCTTGAGCGCAAACGCGAGCGACTTCTTGCCCTCTCCGATCGCGTCGGAGACGTACACGTCGAAGAGACGTACGTCCTCGAGCAGAGCGCCTGCGCCTTCGCGCAGGGCCGCCTCGACATCGCCCGCCTGCACGGTCGCGTCGACGATCAGCGCGACATCCTCCTTGGCGACGGGCCAGGAGGAGACGGGCGTGACGGATCCAGGACCCGGGACGAGGTCGCACAGCGCGTCGAAGGACAGCTCGGCGGCGGCGGTGCGCGGCGGAAGGCCGTACGCCTGGCACACGGACGGGTGCAGCTCGCCGGCATGGCCGACCGTCACGTCGCCCACGGACAGGCGAGCGCCGCGGCCCGGGTGGTACGGGGCGTACGCGTCGGCGGTGCGCTCGAGCCGTACTCCCAGCGCCTGGGCCACGGTCTCGGCGAACGCGATCGCCTGCTGCCACCCGGCAGGCACGCCCGGAAGCCAGTCGCCCGTCAGGACGGCGGCGACGAGCGTGGGCTGCTGCGGCAGTGCCGCGTACAGGGCTGAGAGGTCCTCGTCCGAGGGTCGCCTCTCCACTGACGGCATCGGAGCCTGGCCCACGGGCCCGACGAAGACCGTGCCCACCTCGTACAGCGCGAGGTCGGACTGGCCGCGGGAGATGTTGCGCGCGACGGCACCGAGAAGACCCGGGAGGATCGTCGTCCGCAGGTACGGCGACGTCTCCGCGAGCGGGTTCGCGACCCGAACGACCCGGCGGCGCTCGTCGTCCGCCGGGACGCCGAGCTTGTCGAGGTCGCCGTCGGCCATGAACGGGAACTGGATGACCTCGACGAAACCGGCAGCCGGGAGCGCAGCGCTCAGCGCGCGACGGGCCTTCTGTTTCGACGTGAGACCACGGCCGCCTTCCGCACGAGGCAGCACCGGCACGATCGAGTCGAGGCCGATCTTGTTGCCGACCTCCTCGACGTAGTCGTACGGGTCGACGAGGTCAGGGCGCCAGGTCGGCGGGACGCAGGTCAACGAGTCGCCGACCACGGTCACGTCCACGCCGGATCCCTGCAGGATCTCGACGACGCGCTCCTGGTCGACGGGCGCGCCGAGAACCTCTGCCGGCAGCGAGCCTCGGATCGTCTGTGACGGCATGGTCGGCACGGCCCCGTACACGGTCTCGGCGGGGCTGATCGTGCCCCCGGCGAGCTCGGCGAGGAGATCGGCGACGCGATGTGCGGCCGAGTACGCGGCACCGGGATCGACCCAGCGCTCGAACCGCCGCGACGCCTCGCTCGGCAGCTTGTGCCGCCGAGCCGTACGGCTGATCCGTACGGGCGCGAACGACGCCGCCTCGATGAGGATGTTCGTCGTCGTCGCGGTCAGCTCGGTCGTCTGGCCGCCCATGACGCCCGCGAGTCCGATGACGCCGGAGTCGTCGGTGATGACGAGGTCCTCGGGGCTCAGCACACGCTGCACGTCGTCGAGGGTCGTGAGCTTCTCCCCCGCGGCTGCCTCACGCACGACGATGCCGCCGGCGAGTCGGTCGGCGTCGTACGCGTGCAGCGGCTGACCGGTCTCGAGCATCACGTAGTTGGTGATGTCGACCGACAGCGACACCGAGCGCATGCCCGACATCCGCAACCGGCTCTGCATCCAGTCCGGGCTGGGCCGCGACGGGTCGACGCCCGTCACCGAGACCGCGACGAACAGGGGGCAGTGCTCGGTGTCGGACCGTACGGGAAAGCCGCTGGCCCGCGACGAGGGAGTCGCGAGTGCGACCGGGTCGGTGAACGGCACACCGAACGCCTGGGCGGTCTCGCGAGCGAGGCCACGTACGGACAGGCAGTAGCCCATGTCGGCCGTGACCGCGATGTCGAGCACCTCGTCGGACAGGCCGAGCAGCTCGACGGCGTCGTCACCGGGCTCGGCGGAGCCGGGCTCGAGCACGAGGATGCCCGTGTGGTCGGTGCCGATGCCGAGCTCGTCGACGGCGCAGATCATGCCGTCGGACACGTGCCCGTACGTCTTGCGAGCCGTGAGCAGGAACCCGCCCGGCAGCATCGTCCCGGGCAGCGCGACGACGACGAGGTCGCCGGCGTCGAAGTTGTGCGCGCCGCAGACGATGCCGCGAGAGCCGCCGTTCTCGTCGGGCTCACTCGCGTCAGCGTTGTACGGGCCGACGTCGACGCGGCACCAGCGGATCGTCTTGCCGTTNNAGCTCAGCACACGGCCCACCGTCAGCGGACCGCTGATCTCGGTCGCCGGCTCGACGCCCTCGACCTCGAGGCCGGCGCGGATCAGTGCGTCGCCGATGTCACGACCGGTGACGTCGTCGGGCAGGGGTACGAACTCGCGTACCCAGGAAACCGGCGCCCTCATCGTGCTCCTCCCACGAGCGACCGGCTGAACCGTACGTCGCCCTCCACCATGTCGCGCATGTCGGCCGCGTTGTTGCGGAACATCAGGCTCCGCTCGACACCCATGCCGAACGCGAAGCCCGAGTAGACCTCGGCGTCGATGCCGCACGCGGTCAGTACGCGCGGGTTGACCACGCCGCAGCCGCCCCACTCGATCCAGCCTTCGCTGGAGCACGTACGGCACGGGTTCGCCGGGTCGTTGACGCTCGCGCCGTGACAGACGAAGCACTCGAGGTCGAGCTCGGCGCTCGGCTCGGTGAACGGGAAGTAGTTCGGCCGGATGCGGATCTCGATGTCGCCGAACATCACCTTCGCGAGGTGCTGCAGGGTGCCGACGAGGTGGGCCATCGAGATGCCCTTGTCCACGACCAGGCCTTCGATCTGGTGGAAGACCGGTACGTGCGTGGCGTCGAACTCGTCGGCCCGGTAGACCTTGCCGGGGCACACGACGTAGATCGGCAACGGCCTGTCCAGCATCGACCGTGCCTGGACGGGCGAGGTGTGCGTACGGAGAACGACGTTGCTGTGCATGTCCCCGACGAAGAGCGTGTCGGTGGTGCCGCGCGCCGGATGGTCCGGCCCGATGTTGAGCGCGTCGAAGTTCAGCCAGGCCGCCTCGGCCTCCGGACCTTCCGCGATCTCCCAGCCCATCGAGACGAAGACGTCGCCGAGGGTGTCCATGAGTGCGGTGATGGGATGTACGGCACCGACCGGTACGACGTCGACCGGAACCGTGACGTCGACGCTCTCTGTGGAAAGCGCGCGCTCGAGCTCGGCAGCACCGACCTCGGCCTCACGCGCGGCAAGCGCCTGAGCGATCTCCCCCCGAGCCTTGCCCACACGAGCGCCGGCGTCCTTGCGTGCGGCGGGCGGCAGAGCACCGATCTCGCGGTTGGCGAGGGCCAGAGGCGACCGGTCCCCGGCGTGCGCGAGACGCGCGGCCTTGAGGTCGGCGAGCGTCGTGGCCGCCGCGAAGGCTGCGAGCGCCTCGTCGACCATGGCCTGTACGGCCTCGGCGCCGAGCGGCGTCACCTCGACCGGGTCGTAGTTCGTGTTCGGGCCTGACATGTGTCCCCTCGTCTGTTCCGACTGGTGAGTCTAGGAAGAAGTGCCGGTCGCAGGCATCTCTATTGCACGCGTCGACGTGTGCTGGGCAGCCGCGGTCGCGTACAGGCAGACGGCAGCGGCCGTGGACAGGTTGAGGCTCTCGGCCGCTCCCCACATCGGCACCCTCGCGACGATGTCCGCGACAGCGAGGTCGGCGGGCGGCAGTCCCCAGGCCTCGTTGCCGAGCACCCAGGCGATCGGGACCGAGAGGTCGAGGTCGAGGAGCGTCTGCGAGCCCGAGCCGTCGGCCGCGATGACCGTGAGCCCTGCGGCCTTGAGCGCGTCGGTGGCGTCCTCGAGGCTCACGTCGGCGACGACGGGCAGGTGGAACAGAGATCCCACCGACGCCCGTACGGTCTTGGGGTTGTGCACGTCGACCGACCCCTGCGTGAGGATCACCGCGTCGGCGCCGAACGCGTCGGCGCAGCGGATGACCGTACCGGCGTTGCCCGGATCCCTCACCTGCGCGCAGACGACCACGAGCCTCGGCGCCAGGGCGATCACGTCGTCGAGCGACGGCCAGGTGGCTCGGCAGACCGCGACAAGTCCCTGCGGGGTGACGGTGTCCGTCAGCGACGCGAGCTCTGTGTCGCTGACCTCCAGCACCACGGCACCGGCGCTGGCGGCAGCCTCCACGACGTCCGCGTGCCGATCGGCTGCCGATGCGGTGACGAAGAGTCGCTGTACGAGACCGGCCGCGACCGCTTCCCGTACCGCCTGCGGTCCCTCGGCCAGGAACTGCTCAGCCGTACGCCGGCCCTTCAGCGTCGACAGCCGACGAGCCGACCGGATGGCTCCCGCGTGTGCGGGTCCGGTCGGCTCGTTGGCTGCGGACGAACGATCCGTCCGCGTCATGAGGTTGGTCAGGCCGCCGTTGCCGACGCCGCATCCTTCGCAGCCTGCACCAGTACGGAGAAGGCGGCGGGGTCGTTGACGGCGAGGTCAGCGAGGATCTTGCGGTCCACCTCGATGCCGGCAGCCTTGAGACCCGAGATGAAGCGGTTGTAGGTCATGCCATCGGCACGAGCCGCCGCGTTGATCCGCTGGATCCACAGGGCGCGGAAGTCGCCCTTGCGGTCCTTGCGGTCGCGATAGGCGTAGGCCAGCGAGTGGAGCAGCTGCTCCTTCGCCTTGCGGTACAGACGTGAACGCTGCCCCCGGTAGCCGGACGCCATCTCGAGGACTTCGCGGCGCTTCTTGTGTGCGTTCACTGCGCGCTTGACGCGTGCCATGAGTTACTCCTTGATGCTGAGGTCTGGTGGGTTCACTTGCCGAGGAGGCGACGGACCTTCTTGAGGTCCGCTCCCTGCACTGCGGCGTCGGGCATGAGGCGGCGCATGGCGCGTGACGACTTGTGCTCGTTGAGGTGGCGCTTGCCGGCTGACCGGTGCGTGATCTTGCCGGTTCCCGTGACCTTGAACCGCTTCTTGGCACCGGAGTGCGTCTTCATCTTCGGCATGTGCCGCTCCGTTTCTGTTTCTTTCGGACTAAAGGGGGCTTCGACTACACGTCGATGCCTGGATCCAGGTTGTCTGAGGGCCCACGACGGCGCTTGGGCGCATTCTGGGCGGCGTGTGCGGCGCGGAGCTCGGCGAGAGCGCGCTGCTCGGCCTCTTCGCTCGCCGTGCGCTCGGCTGCCCGACGGTCCTTCTCGACCTGCAGCTCGACGCGGGCGTCGGACTTCTTGCGGGTGGGGGCGAGCACCATGAGCATGTTGCGGCCGTCCTGCTTCGGCGAGGACTCGACGATGCCGTCCTCGGAGACGTCCTCCGCGAGCTTCTTCAACAGGTTGAAGCCCAGCTCGGGCTTCGACTGCTCGCGGCCGCGGAACATGATGGTGATCTTGACCTTGTCGCCGCCCTTGAGGAAGCGGATGACATGGCCCTTCTTGGTGTCGTAGTCGTGAGCATCGATCTTCGGCCGCAGCTTCATCTCTTTGATCACGGTGTTCGTCTGGTTGCGCCTGGACTCACGAGCCTTCTGAGCGGCTTCGTACTTGAACTTGCCGTAGTCCATGAGCTTGCATACCGGCGGCCTGTTACCCGGGGCGACCTCCACGAGGTCCAGGTCGGCCTCCTGGGCAAGTCGGATGGCGTCTTCGATGCGGACGATGCCAACCTGCTCTCCGTTCGGGCCGACGAGTCGGACCTCGGGAACGCGAATGCGGTCGTTGATGCGCGGTTCACTGCTGACGTGTCCGCCACGGGGCTCAGTGCTGATGTGTCCTCCAAGGATCTGTACGGGTGACGAAACGAAAAGGGCCTCCGCGCGTACGCGAAGACCCTGACCCAAGGCGCACGCCGAAGCGTTGCCTTCTGTGATGACCTGCCACCTCGAGGGCGGTCAGGTGGGAGGTCAGGCCTCCACTTCCACGCAGCCCTTCCGAGCCGACCGGGTCAGTCTATGCGGACGGGCCTACAGGCGCGAAATCGCGGCCCGAGGAGCCGACATGCTCCAGGCCCTGCCCTCCTGTAGGAGCTCGTCACGACGGGCCCCCGTCGATCCGAGTGATCATGTCGAGCAGGTGATCGGCGACGGCGTCCGGGTCGTCGCGGGGAAGCCAGTGGCCGGCGCCGGCCACCATCTCGAACTCGCCGTGCGGGATGCGGGCGGCCGCTTCGCGCACGGCGGCGGGCGGGACGATGTCGTACTCGCCGGCGAGCAGCACTGCCGGGCACTCAACTCGGGCGAGCGCGTCGCCGAAGACGGTCCGTGGCCCGGAGAAGAGCGCTTCGTCGCGCTGAAAGGCGCCCCATGCGTCCCCGGCTCCCGGTGCCTTGGCCAGGGCCTGGATGTCGCTGACCAGGTCGTCGGAGACCCCGTGGCGGAGCAAGGTGGCGAGCGTCGCGCGGACGGCGCGTCGGCTGTGCCGGATGGTCCACCAGGTCAGGGCGTCAACCCCCGGAGCGTGCACGGTGAACCATCCGAGCTTGCCGCCAGGGATCCGCGGATCGACGCCGTACGGGCCGCAGAGCACCAGTCCGGCGACCCGGCCAGGGTCGTCGATGGCCACCTGGAGCGCGATCGCTCCACCCAGTGACAGTCCACCGACCACGCAGCCGCCTACCCCGAGCGCATCGAGGAAGCCGCGCAGCCAGTGCGCGTACCCGGCGACAGTCGGCGACGTCTTCCCGAGCGGACTCCCGCCGTAGCCGGGCAGATCAGGGCTGATGACATCGGCGTGCGCGGCCAGGTGCGGGGTCAACGGAGCCCAGCTCACCTGGGCGGAGTCGAGGCCGCCACCGTGCAGCAGAACGACTGTGGGTCCGTCGCCGATGCGGTCGTACCTCACTGGTGTGCCATCAATGGTCAGTACAGGCATGGCTGCTCCTTGCCGAGCGTCCCGAGCCCGCTCATGGTGTGAACGGTAGTAGCCGCGTCCGGCGCTAGACGCTCGGGTCGAGGTAAGCCCAGCCGAAACCGCCGTCGTCCAGCTCGACGAGCCTGCGGCCCTGCGCGAGCTGGGCGATGAGGTCGTCGCCGATGACGAAGGGTACGGGTCCGGCCGGGTCGACGAGCAGCGCATCGTCGCCGGTCTCGAGAACGGTGGCGGCGACGTCGTCGAGAGTTGCCGGTACGGGTCGTGCCCGCGGCTCCCACGCGACGAGCGCATCGATGCCGGTGAACGCGAGCAGCGCCTTTCGGCCGTCAGCGGCTGCGATCGACACGGCAGCGAGCTCGGCGTGGCGGTCCGGATCGGGCCCGTCCATCGAGTCGTCGCCGCTTGCCACAACCGGAAGCAGCAGGCGCGTACCGCACAGGGCCGCGACGGCCCGCAGGTAGCTGGACGGGAGGTCGGAGGCCGCGTCGGCGATCAGCGCACGTACGTCGGGGTCGGCCTCGCCACGGTCGCCGATGAACGCCGCGTTCGGCTGACCCAACGTCATCACCGGGTCACCCTACGACACCGTGACCGCACCGCCGTGGTCGTCGTCTCCACCATCGCGGCAGCGTCCTTCTCCTCGGAATGAAATGATAATGAGTCTCGTTATACACTGTGACTACGCACACCAAGGAGCAGAGCTCATGAAGCCCGACAACCCCACGTACGGTCCGGTCGCGTTCCGAGACGTCACCACCGGCACCGTCATCATCACTGGTTCGACGCTGGTGGCCACCGAAGACCTGCCGACGCTGGAAGCGGACGCCATCACGTACCCGATGGTCGACGTCGACGTTTCGAGCGGGTCCCACCCGTTCTGGACCGGACGCAGGAGTCCGATCGACACAGAAGGCCGCATCGAGGCGTTCGACCGCCGGTTCGGCGCCTGGAAGACAAGGAGAACATCATGAAAGTACGAAACTCACTGAAGGCCCTCAAGAAGATCCCGGGCGCACAGATCGTGCGCCGCAGGGGACGAGTCTTCGTCATCAACTCGGAGAACCCCCGCATGAAGGCCCGTCAGGGCTGAGTCCCATCCCGGGCGGCCGCGACGGCGACGAGCAACGCCTCGTACTGAGCCCGCGCGTACGCCTTGTCGCTGCCCTGGATGCCCATGAGCATCATCGTGTCGTGGTCACCCTCGGCGCTCGCGCCCCTCAGGACCACCAGCGGCCACGGGGCGCCGGCGCCGAAGCGGATCGGACCGACGTCGGCCCAGGGCAGCTCGTGCGTACGAAGGCCGTTGCGGAACCACAGTCCCTGCGGCTGGACGCGCACAGAGCTGAACCCAAGCGCGCACATGAAGGCGACCGTGACGATGAGGAACACGACCAGGGTGACGACCTGGAAGGCCGTGAACTGGGACCGGGTCTGTTCGCCGAGCGCGACGGCCGCCCAGATCGCGCCGATGACCAGGACGGCGGAGAACCCGACAGCGGCGTACCGAGGTCCTCGCGGGAACGCGACGAACGTCACAGGCGACATGCGGCGATGTCGGTGACGAGGATCGCCCGCGCACCGACGTCCCACAGGCTGTCCATGAGGGGCTGCGCGTTGCGGCGCGGTACCAGGGCCCGTACGGCTGACCATCCGGCCTTCGCCAAGGGCGAGACCGTTGGCCCCTCGAGGCCAGGGGTCAGGGTGATCGCGGCGTCGAGAAGCCTGTTCTCGATGTCGTAGTCGATGAGCACGTAGTCCCGGGCCACGATCACACCCGACAGGCGGCGCACGAGCTGCTGCATGCCGTCGGGCTCGTCGCCACCGCGGCGCCTGATGAGGATCGCCTCGGACACGAGGATGGGGTCGCCGAACACCTCGAGACCGGCCTTGCGGAGCGTGCTGCCGGTCTCGACGACGTCGGCGATCGCGTCCGCGACGCCCAGCCGGATCGCGCTCTCGACCGCACCGTCGAGGTGGATCAACCGAGCATCGACACCCTTGCCGGCGAGGTAGGCGGCGACGAGCCCCGGGTACGAGGTTGCGATGCGCAGTCCGGCGAGGTCGGCGACGGTCGACGCGCCGGCGGGAGCGGCGAAGCGGAACTTCGTACCGCCGAAGCCGAGCGACAGCACCTCGTCGGCGTGGGCCGCGGAGTCGAGCAGCATGTCACGGCCGGTGATGCCGATGTCGAGCATGCCCTCCCCCACGTACACGGCGATGTCGCGCGGGCGCAGGTAGTAGAACTCGACGCCGTTGACCTCGTCGGTCAGCACGAGGTCCTTGGGGTCCCAGCGCTGGCGGTACCCGGCCTCGCGCAGCATCTGCGCGGCAGGCTCAGCCAGAGCGCCCTTGTTGGGGACGGCGATCTTGAGCAGGGGTCGGTCGTCGGTCACGACCGCCAAATCTACCGTCTGCGCGTGGGGGGCTCCTACCCTTTCCATCGGGGTGGGCACCGGAGGTCGCACCCCCATCTCGGTCTCAGACCCGAGTTGTGGTTGTTCTCAGACGGGGCTCGGAGGGACTCGCTGCTGGAACCCGAACTGTGGTTGTTCTCAGATCGTCCAGGCCCTTCAGAACAACCACAACTCGGGTATTCGGAATCGGCCGGTCGCGGGAGGCCTTGAGAACAACCACAAGTCGGGTCGCGGGCCGTCGGGACCCGCCGTGGTGCGTCGGTGCCGCGCGGTCGCTCATGCAGGGACGGTCAGAGCTTCTCGTACACGTCCGCGAGGTCGAGGTCCATGGAGACCATGAGGACCTGGAGGTGGTAGATGAGCTGGCTGATCTCGAGGGCGGCGGCGTCCTTGCCCTCGTACTCGGCGGCCATCCAGACCTCGGCGGCCTCCTCGACGATCTTCTTGCCGATCTCGTGGACGCCCGCGTCGAGACGCGCCACGGTGCCCGAGCCCTCGGGCCGCGTACGGGCGATCTCGCGCAGAGAAAAGTACAGCTCCTCGAACGACTTGCTCACTGGCCGGCCTCCGGTGCGATCGCGGGGCGCTTGTCCTCGACGCCGACGAGCTCGCCGATGTGTCCCCCGACGAGTCCGAGCGACGCGTACTGCTCGAGGCGCGACCGCGAGTCGGCGATGTCGAGGTTACGCATCGTGAGCTGGCCGATCCGGTCGAGAGGACCGAACGCCGCGTCCTCGACGCGCTCCATCGAGAGCTTCTCCGGGTGGTACGAGAAGCCGCTGCCGGCCGTCTCGAGGATCGAGTAGTCCTCCCCGCGGCGCAGCTTGAGCGTGACCTCACCAGACACGGCCGACGCCACCCAGCGCTGCAGCGACTCGCGGAACATCAGCGACTGCGGGTCGAGCCACCGCCCCTCGTACATCAGACGGCCCAGCTTGCGGCCCTCGTTGTGGTAGTTCGCGATGGTGTCCTCGTTGTGGATCGCCGAGACGAGACGCTCGTACGCGATGTGGAGCAGCGCCATGCCCGGCGCCTCGTNNCCGCCGATGGCGTTCGCCTCCCGGACCAGCCCGACCGGCGTCTCGAAGGTCTTGCCGTTGATCTGTGTCGGCCAGCCGTTCTCGAACGTGATCGTCACGACCTCGGTGGCGATCTCCACCGACTCGTCCCAGAACCGCACGCCCATGATCGGGTCGACGAGCTCGATGTTGGCGCTGAGCTCCTCGAGGTCCTTCGCCTCGTGGGTGGCGCCCCAGATGTTGGAGTCGGTCGAGTAGGCCTTCTCCTTGGAGTCGCGGTACGGCAGCCCGCGCTCGATGAGCCACTGCGACATCTCCGCGCGGCCGCCGAGCTCGGTGACGAACTTCTGGTCGAGCCACGGCTTGTAGATCCGCAAGCGGGGGTTGGCGAGCAGCCCGTACCGGTAGAAGCGCTCGATGTCGTTGCCCTTGTACGTCGAGCCGTCGCCCCAGATGTGGCAGTCGTCGGAGGCCATCGCCCGTACGAGCATGGTTCCCGTCACGGCCCGGCCGAGCGGGGTGGTGTTGTAGTACGAACGGCCGGCTGTACGGATGTGGAACGCGCCGCACTGGAGGGCGACCAGCCCTTCGTACACGAGCTGCTCGGTGCAGTCGACCAGCCGCGCCAGCTCTGCGCCGTACGCGCCGGCACGACCTGGTACGGACGCGACGTCCGGCTCGTCGGGCTGGCCGATGTCGGCTGTGTACGTGCAGGGGATGGCGCCGTGCTCGCGCATCCAGGCGACCGCCACGGACGTGTCGAGGCCGCCGGAGAACGCGAGGCCGACCTTCTCGCCGACAGGCAGGTCGTTCAGGACTGTGGACATGGCCTGAATCCTAGGGCTCGGCGGTCGGCGGGCTCTCCCGGTGTCCCGGTGGCGGGCACGTCCCCACGCGCACAACCTTTCGAGCTTCCGCCCAACCCTTGTGACCTGGTTCTCGCGCCACAAAGGTCGTGCGCGTGACCCTGGCGGGTCAGGTGACCGTCAGGAACTCGGCGGAGACGGTGCGGGTAGCGGTCGAGCAAGACGGAAACGGACCCCTCGTACGCGCCCGCGGTCCAGGCTAGGGTGAGGCTGGCTGATGGCGGAGGGAGGCTTCGATGGAGATCCGAGTCTCCCCCGAGCGCGTGTTCGTGGTCACTCCTAGCGTGACATGGGACGCTGCGAAGGAGAAGGCGTGGGGCCAGAAGGCCAGTGTCTTCGGGGCTCTGTCCAACCTCGTGTTCCGCCCCGCCGGCGATGACGTACAGATCACCAAGAGCGAGCTCCGGTACGAGCCGTTCTGGCACATCGCCTGCCACAGCGACCTGGAGTACGAGGTCAAGGAGACGCTCGCCCTCCCGGTGAAGAACACAGCCGCCGAGGCCGTGTTCCTCGACCTGGCACCCGACACCCAGCTGGAGGTGAAGGACGGGAGCATCCAGCTGACCGCGCTCACCCGGTGCCGGGAGTCCCACCGCAAGGACGAGGTGGTGGACGGCATGACCGGGAAGCCCCGTCCCGACCTGACCCACAACCTCAAGCGCCCCATGACCGAGCTGCGGGAGGTCGACTCCTTCGCCCCGGCCGACGCCGTCGTGTGGGTGCCCGAGTTCCGCTCGTCCTTCCTTGTCCGCCAGGAGCTGGGCCAGCTCATGACCGCGGTGCAGGCGGACCGGATCATCACCGATGTCGTCGACGTGACGTCGATCGCCTTGTTCTTCCGTCCGGTGTACGCGTTCGAGTTCCTGTGGCGCAGCAAGCAGAAGAGCCAGTCGTTGGAGATCGACGGGGTAACGGGTGAGTCCAAGACCACGACCACGACCGTGGGCTCCCGCATGACCCGTCACCTGTCGAAGGAGCTGCTGTTCGACATCGGTGCGGACGCGGTCGACCTCCTCGTGCCGGGAGGTGGCATCGCGATGAAGGTGGGCCGCGCCGTCATCCGCCGGTCGGAACCGAAGCCCTCGCAGGCCTAGAACGGCTGTCGCCCCTGGTGAAGGGGCCTGACTACAGCGCGACGCCCAGAAGGCCGTCGACGAGCGTACGGATCGTGTCGCGGGCTCCGTCGGCGTCCGCGTCGGCTTCCGCCGACGCGAGGGCCCACGCGTCGATCGCCTCTAGCGCGCGATCCGCGTGCAGGTCGTCGGCCACAGCCTCCCGTACAGCCCGCACGGTCTCGGCGGCATCCACGGAGGTCTCACCGGAGACCGCCTTCCGCCACGCGGCCAGGCGACCGATGTTCGCGTCGAGATCCGCGGCCGTCCAGCTCCACTCGGTCAGATGGTGGTGGCTGAGCAGGACGAGCCGGATGGCCATGGGGTCGACGCCCTGCTCGCGCAGCCGCGAGACGAGCACGAGGTTGCCCTTGGACTTGCTCATCTTCTCGCCGTCGAGACCGACCATCGCCACGTGCACGTACGCCCTCGCGAACGACTCACCGGTCGCGGCGATCCCCTCCGCCGCACACATCTCGTGGTGCGGGAAGATGAGGTCGCTCCCCCCGCCCTGAACGTCGAACGTCTCCCCGAGCGTGTCGAGAGCGATGGCCGTACATTCGATGTGCCATCCGGGACGGCCACGCCCCAGCGGGCTGTCCCACGCGGGCTCGCCCTCGCGCTCCATCCGCCACACGAGACAGTCGAGCGCGTCGCGCTTGCCCGTACGGTCCGGGTCGCCACCGCGCTCGGCGAAGACCTCGAGCATCTTCGTCCGGTCGTACGAGGACACGTCACCGAACTCCCGGGCCTGGTTGGTCGTGAAGTACCAGTCGGGGTACTCGTCGTCGACCTGGTAGACGTAGCCGGCCTCGGCCAGCCGCTCGATGAGGGCCACCACCTCCGGTATCGCCTCGACCGCGCCGACGTACTCCTTCGGCGGGATCACGCGGAGCGCGGTCATGTCCTCGCGGAACAGGTCGGTCTGGTTCTCGGCGAGCTCGACCCAGTTGACGCCGGTCGCCGTCGCGCGCTCGAGCAGCGGGTCGTCGACGTCGGTGATGTTCTGGGTGTACGAGACGTCGATGCCCGCGTCGCGCCACGCGCGGTTCAGCAGGTCGAACGTCACGTACGTGAACGCATGTCCCATGTGGGTGGCGTCGTACGGGGTGATGCCGCACACGTACAGCCTCGCGGTCCCCTGCGACGGCCCGACCGGGACAACCCCGCCAGTCGCGGTGTCGTGCGCGGCGACCGGCGTGACGGTGCCGGAGAGGGGCGCGGGCAGGGAGGGCGACGGCCAGGATTTCACGCGGGGAGCCTAGCGCCCCGGTCAGAGCTTGACGGCACGGTAACCGTCGAGACGTGGGCAGACATGCCCCTCCGGCGCGATCTGCTGGCCGCACAAGGGGCAGGCCGGCGTGTCCCGGATGACGCGGTTGGCGCGGCTACCGAAGCGGCGCGCCATCTTCGGGGTGAGAAGGACGTCGAGGCTGTACGGGGGTTCGAGGTCGGGGTCCGCCAGCGACACCCGGACGATCCCCGCGACCGGGTCCCAGCCGACCTGCAGGTGGTTCGCGGTGAAGAGGGCGAACAGCGGGACCTCCAGCGGGCCGACGTCGACCGTACGGTCCGCCTCCGCGGTGTCGACCGCAGCCAGCCGGCTCACCTCGTCGAGCACCGTGCCCAGGTGGAGCGACAGCATCGTGAGCTGTCCGCGCGTGATGGCTACCGTCGCGAGCAGGCTGCCCTCGCGGATCTGGAGGTAGAACCGGCGCTGCTCCCCGTCGCCCGCCGCACCGGCGACGAACCGGTCGGGCTTCGCGAACTCCATGTGCCGTGACTCCACGGCGACAGCCTAGGGGCGCCGCCAGAACTCCCTACACCACCTGGTGCAGCCAGCGGACCGGAGCACCCTCGCCCGCGTAGCGGAAGATCTCGAGCTCGTCGTCCCACGGGGCGCCCAGAAGCTCGGCGACGGACACCCCGAGCGGCTTCGTGCCGAGTGCGTCGGCGAGGAGAGCGGACTTCAGCCGACCCTCGGGCACGACGATGTCGCCGGTCAGTCCAGTCTGCGCACGGAACAGGCCGAGCCGTGGCGTGTAGCTGATGCGGCTGCCCTCGGAGAAGGACGTCGGCTCCTCGGTGATCTCGAAGCGGATCCGGTCCCAGCGGGACAGCACGGACGCGACCTTCTCGGGGGTGCCGACGGGACCCTGCCACGAGTACTCGGTGCGGTAGCTCGACCGCTCAGCGGGCTGCGGGATCCAGTCGAGTCGTACGGGCATGCCGAAAGCGCCGGACGCAGCCCACTCGATGTGCGGGCAGAGCGCCGACGGTGTGGAGTGGATATAGAACACTCCGCGGGTCTGACTCATCGTTCCTCCAGGTCCAGGTGTGCCTTCCCCAGCAGCCTCGATTCGGAGGAACTGAGGCCATTCTGCCCCACCTGTCACATCAGCACCAGTGCGCACGCGAATGCCCTCATCCGGCGACGTCGAACACGCCCCACTAGGCTCGCGTCATGCCCGTCACCACCCCGTACGGATCCTGGCCGTCGCCGGCCTCCACCGACCTCATCACCTCCGACGCCGTGGGTCTCGTCGGTGGCTCTGTCGACGGCGACGACGCGTACTGGGTCGAGAGCCGGGCCTCCCAGAAGGGGCGCGCGTCGCTCTGGCGGCTCCGGGACCGAGAGCGTACGGAGCTCACACCCGACCACAACGTGCGGTCGAGCGTGCACGAGTACGGCGGCGGCGCATGGTCCGTCGCGGACGGTGTCGTGGTGTTCGTGGCGTTCCCGTCGCAGGTCGTGCACGTCATCGAGAACGGCGCCCCGCCGCGACCGATCACGCCCGAGGGGAAGCTCCGCTACGGAGGCCTCGTGGTCGTCCCGAGCAGCCGCAGCGCGTACGCGGTCCGCGAGGACCACACGAGCTCCGACATCGACTGCGTGAACACGCTCGTACGGCTGGAGCTCGACGGCGAGAACAGCGACGGCGGCAGGGTCGTCGCGTCAGGCGCCGACTTCTACTCGCAGCCGGCCGTGTCCGACGACGACCGTCTCGCGTGGTTCGAGTGGAACCACCCCGACATGCCCTGGGACGCGACGCGCCTGGTGGTCGCGGAAGCCGACGGCAGCGAGGCGGTCGTCGTGGCCGGTGGTCCCGAGGAGTCCGCCATCTATCCGGCATGGGCTCAGGACGGTGCACTGCTCTTCTGCTCCGACCGTACAGGCTACTGGAACCTCCACCGCTGGGACGGTTCCCACGTCACCGCGCTCCACGACGACCCATACGACTGCTGCCCCGCACCGTGGATCTTCGATGGCGCCCCGTACAGCGTCCTGGATGCCGACCGTGTCGCCGTGACGCTCTGGGTCGGCGGGCTGCCACGGGTTGGGGTCGTCGCGAACGGAGCCTTCACCGCGCTGCCGATCGAGGCGACCTCCCTCGAGCTCGGGGGGACAGGGCCGCGGACGGTGGCCCGGATCGGACATGCCACGGCCCCCCCGGAGCTGGCCATCGTCGACTGGACCGACAACGCGATCACCACCCTGCGACGAAGCTCTGAGACCGCGCTGCCGTACGTCTCCGTCGCCGACCAGATCACCTGGGACGGCCCCGAGGGGCCTGTCCACGCATGGTGGTACCCGCCGACCAACCCCGACGCGGTCGCGCCGGACGGCGAGCTTCCGCCCGTCATCGTCAAGTCACACGGCGGCCCGACGAGCTTCTCGTACGCCGATCTCAACCTGTCGAACCAGTTCTGGACCAGCCGCGGCGTCGGCATCCTCGACGTGAACTACGGAGGGTCCTCCCACTACGGCCGCGCGTACCGGAACCGGCTCCTGGGACAGTGGGGCGTCGTCGACGTCCGGGACTGCGTCGACGCCGTACGGGTCGTGGTCGAGCGAGGGCTCGTCGACCCGCGACGCGTCGCGATCATGGGCGGGTCGTCCGGTGGCTACACAGCGCTGCAGGCGCTCGTCTCGAGCGACGTCTTCGGGGCGGCGCTGTCCGACTTCGGCATCAGCGACCTGGCGACCCTGGCCACGGACACCCACAAGTTCGAGGCCCACTACACCGACAGGCTCGTCGCGCCCTGGCCCGAGGGCAAGGCGCTGTACGAGGAGCGCTCACCGATCCATCACCTGGACCGGCTGAACTCCCCGATGCTCCTGCAGCAGGGAGCCGACGACCGGGTCGTACCGCCGCGCCAGGCGCAGGAGATGGCCGCGGCCGTACGTGCCAAGGGTCTGCCCGTCGCGCTCGTCATGTACGACGGTGAGGGACACGGCTTCCGGCGCGCCGACACCATCGCCGCGTCGCTGAACGCCAAGCTGTCGTTCCTCGGGCAGGTGTTCGGCTTCCAGCCGGCCGGTGACGTNNCATGGCAGCCACCACCTCACGGTCCCTCCTTGTCCTTCGCCTTGCCGCTGCGCTGAGCTCCCTGATCGGCCTGGTTCAGGCGGGCCTCGGATTCTCCGGCCTGTCCAAGATCCTCGCGGCGCCCGGCGACAACGAGGCCGGCGCGATGTTCATCGATCCGCACGGGATCCTCGCCTACACCAACTTCTTGGTCATGGTCGTCGCGGCGATCGCGGCGCTGGTCTGGTTCCGCAAGGGCGGCAGCCGCGGCCTCATGATGCACGCGTTCGGCATGGTCGTGATCTTCCTCGTACAGATCGGCCTCGGCCAGGGCAAGGTCCTGTGGGTGCACGTCGTCATCGGAGTCCTCGCCGTGCTCGGCAGCATCGCGCTCGCCGTGCTCGCCTACAGGAAGTCGGGCGGCACCGCTTAGTCGCGCGGCCCGAACAGGGCCGACCCGATCCGGACGCACGTCGACCCGTGCGCGATGGCGAGCCGGAAGTCACCGCTCATCCCCATCGACAGGTCGTCCCAGCCACTGCCGTCACGGTCGCGCAGCCTGTCCCGTACAGCCACCAGCTCGTCGAAGCACGCGGCGACCTCGCGGTCGTCGGCCGACGGCAGCGCGATCGTCATGAGCCCCTTCGGGACGAGCCGGGAGTGATGCCGCAGCCCGAGGGTGAACGCCTCCACCCCGTCGGGCGCGAGTCCTGACTTCGTCGTCTCCCCCGAGGTGTTGACCTGTACGAGGACGTCCAGGGTCCTGTCGGCGACCTCCAGCCGCCGATCGAGATCGGCCGCCAGGTCCAACGAGTCGAGCGACTGCAGCTCGGAGGCGAGGTCGACGACCGTACCGGCCTTGTTGCGCTGTACGTGGCCGATGACCGACCACGACAGGTCGCTCAGGTCGGAGAGCTCCGCGGCCTTGTCGCGCAGCTCCTGGAGCCGGTTCTCGCCGAACCAGCGACAACCGGTCGCGTACGCCTCCCGTACGGTCTGGGCGGGACGTGTCTTCGTGACCGCGAGCAACCGCACCCCGCCGGGGTCGCGCCCCTCGTCCGCGCAGACTGCGGCGATCTGTGCCCGTACCTCGTCGATCCGCCCCCCGACCCCGGTCACGGCCAGCGGGCTCCCAAGGACACCGCCGCCAGGGCAGCGATGATCCCGAAGATGGTGGCGATGCCGGCGTACTTCTCGGTGATCTCGGCCTCGACCCTCTCGTAGCCGATCTGGTGCGCGATCGTGTCGTAGACCTGCTTGAGCTCGCCGGCAGACGCGGCGGAGAACTTCTTGCCGCCCGAGTTGTCGGCGATCCGCTGCAGCTCGGCGTGGTCGACGGGAACGGGCTGCTGCTGGCCGCGGGAGTCGACGACGTAGCCGCCGGCGGTCCCGTAGGCGATCGTGTAGATGGGGACGCCCTTCTTCTTCGCGTCCGTCGCGGCCGTCGCCGAGCTGCGGCCCAGGTTGGACGCGCCGTCGGAGAGCAGCACGATGGCCGCCGGCGGGGTGCTTCCGGGGTGGTTCGGGTCATCGGGGACGAGGGCCAGCGCGTCCAGAGCGGTGTAGATCCCCTCGCCGATGGCGGTGGACGGAGCCAGCTGGAGGTTCTGGATGCCGGCGGCCACGGTCCCGCGGTCGGTCGTGGGCGGCACGATGACCGACGCGGTCCCGGCGAACGCTACGAGCGCCACGTTGAAGCCGGGCGGCAGGATCTGCAGGAAGCTCTCCGCGCCTGCTTGCGAGGC
>PMBM01000179.1:0-2728 GCA_003153855.1 Propionibacteriaceae bacterium | reverse complement strand
TGCCGGCACGGCTCTTCTGCCAGGCGAGCACCAGGTACACGCCGGCGAGCACCGGTACGGCCATCAGGGCCCACAGGCGCTCCGGGAAGTAGTAGTCGGTAGGGATCATGCCCACCTCGCTCCCAGGATCAGGGCACCGACGGCGGCCAGCAGCGCGAACACGAGTCCGACGCCCGCGGCCGTCGCGGTGATCTCCTTCACCTTGCCCTCGTAGCCCACCTCGGACTTGATCGACTGGTAGGCGTTCTTGAGCTGCGACACGTTGTCGGCGCTGTACTCCTGGCCCTTGGTCGCGGTCGAGATGTCCTTCAGCGTCGCGGGATCCGGCGGCACCCGGCTGCGCTGGCCGTCGAGGTCGACGTAGCCGTTGTCGGTGCCGTACGCGATCGTGTAGATCGGCACGCTGCGCTTGGCCGCGTCCTGGGCCAGCTGCAACGGCGCCTGCCCGGCGTTGTTCGCGCCGTCCGACAGCAGCACGATCATGCCCGGGGCCGGCGAGTTGTCGGTCCCCTTCGGCGCCTGGTCGAGCGCGGCCAGGGCCGCCTTGATGGAGTCGCCGATTGCCGTACCGTCCTGCGGCTGCAGCGCGTCGATCGCACGGTTGAGGGCCGTACGGTCGGTGATCGGAGGGACGCGTACGGACGGGTTGCCCGACAGAGAGACCAGCGCGACGTTGTACGCGGTCGGCAGCGAGGCGACGAAGGCCTTCGCCTCGGTCTTGGCCGCGTCGAGGCGGGTGGGAGCCACGTCGGTGGCGATCATCGACTGCGACACGTCGATGACGAGGACGATGGTCGCGCGCTCCCGCGGCACCTTGTCCATGCCGTTGGGCCGCGCCCACGCCCCGATCAGCGTCACGAGGCTCAGCAGCGCGAGCGCCACCGTGACGTGCCGCAGCCACTGAGACTGCTTGGGCAGGACCATCGCCAGGACGGACGTGTTCGTGAACCGGATGCCCGCGGACGTCTTGCGGTTGAGCAGGACGATGTACGCGGCGATGAGCAGCGGGATGATCGCGAGCAGCCACAGCCGGCCGGGGTCGATGAACCCCGTGACTGGCAGTGCGAGCGCCCTCACTTGCTGACTCCTTGCGGCGGTACGTGCAGCTGGCCGGCGACGCGTCGGTAGGCGAGCACGAACCGCGCGATGTCCTGCACCCAGTCTCTGTCGGTACGCAACTGGATGTGCCCGACACCCGCACGACGCAGGGAGATGCGGATCCGCTCGCGCTGGGCGGCGCTGGCGGCGTCCATCCGGGCGCGGGCTGCGGCGTCGGACGTGTTCACGTACCGCTGGAAGTCGGTCTCGGGGTCGCGGATCAGCAGGTCGCCGATGTCGGGGAACTCGATCTCGCGGCGGTCGACGACCTCGATGGCGATGATCTGGTTCCGTACGGCCAGGCGGCGCAGCGCGCGCTCCCAGGCCGGCTCGATGTTCGGGTCGAGCTCGAAGTCGCCGGGCTCGAGGAAGTCGGACACGATGACCCGCAGGCCGCGCCGCCGCTGCGTGCGGGACAGCTGCTCGATGCCGTCGGCCAGCGTCATCGTGCCGGGTGCGTGGTCGTGGACGATCGGCTCGACGAGCATCCGGCGCAGCAGCCCGTACAGAGCTGTACGTCCGGCGCCGGCCGGGAGCCGCTTCACGCCGTCGGGGCGCATGATCATGCCGCCGAAGCGGTCGCCCATCCGCTGGCTGAGGAAGCCGATCGTCGCGATCGCCGCGATGCCGAGGTCGCGCTTGGTGATGCCCTCGGTGCCCCAGTTCATCGACGGGGTGACGTCGAGCAGTGCCCACACCTCGAGCTCGCGGTCAGCGATCGTGTCCCGTACGTGCGGAACCGTCGTCCGTGCCGTGACCGCCCAGTCCATCATCCGTACGTCGTCCTGNNAGGCCCATGTGGTCGCCGTGGAGGAAGCCCTCGAGCCGTCGGACGATCGCCAGCTCCAGCCGTCGCAGCGCAGCCTCGGGCGCCAGCTGGTTCAGCGGCAGCGACGGGCCCGCCGGCTCGGCGAGTACCGAGGCGGCCGGCTGCCCGGAAGGCGGTGCGAAGCCCGGCTGGCTCATGAGGTCAGTTGTGGAACGCCGGGGTCTGGCGGGGTGCGCCGGCCTGCTGAGGCTGGTTCCACACCGGGGTGGGCGGTGGCACCATCGCGAGGATCCGCTCGACGACCTGAGCGGTGGAGACGTTGTCGGCGACCGCGTCGAACCCGAGGACGATGCGGTGGCTCATGACGTCCTTGGCGACCGACTGGACATCGGTCGGGAGCACGTAGTCACGGCCGTGGATGAGGGCCAGCGCACGCGAGGCGGCGACCAGGCCGAGCGTGGCGCGCGGCGAGCAGCCGATGGAGATGACCGGTACGAGGTCGGGCATGCCGAACTCGGCCGGCGTACGGGTCGCGAGGACGAGCCGCACGATGTACTCGGCGACGAGGTTGTGGACGAAGATGTTCGACGCCTTGTCCTGCAGCTGGCGGATCAGCTCGGGGTTGAGCACCGGATGGGGCTCGGGCGGCGACACCGACATGCGGCGCAGGATCTCGAACTCCTCGTTGCCGCGCGGGTACGGGACGTCGACCTTGAGCAGGAACCGGTCGCGCTGGGCCTCGGGCAGCGGGTACACGCCCTCGGACTCGATGGGGTTCTGCGTCGCGATGACGATGAACGGCTTCTTCGCCGGGTAGGTCTTGCCCGCGATGGAGACCTGCTGCTCGGCCATCAGCTCGAG
>PMBM01000027.1 GCA_003153855.1 Propionibacteriaceae bacterium | reverse complement strand
CACACCGACTCGGCAAGCTCACGCAGCCGATGAGATTAGGTGTGCCCAACGCCGTGGGGTTCGAGGGGCGGGGGCCCGCAGGGGGCGCTGTGGGTTGCCCGCAACCTGAGACACAGAGCGTCAGCACGAGACCGACGAAGAGTGCGAGCCCCCGCGTGAGGGCCCGCCGACGGTACAGCGAATGCAACATGCCGGCTGCCCCGATCACTCGCCTTGACCGCGATTGTAGGCGGTGGTGCCTCGCATGCCCTGCCCTACAATTCGCAACATGACCGAACTCGCCGTGAGTGTCATTGTCCCCGCGCACAATGAATCCGCAGGCATCGGTCGCCTTCTTCGCCTTCTGACGATGGGAACGTCCGATGCGGAGGTGGAAGTGGTCGTGGCGTGCAACGGCTGCAGCGACGACACGGCCGACGCGGCCCGGGCGTTCGAGGGGGTGCTGGTCGTCGAGATCCCCGATGCCTCCAAGCGGCTGGCGCTCGAGGCTGGAGACGCCGCTGCCCACCACCCCACGCGTGCCTACGTGGACGCTGACGTGGCCGTCTCGCGACGCGATCTGATGATCCTCGTCGGCACACTGACGGGCGGGGTCCTTGCCGCAGGCCCGGAGCGTCGGCTCTCCCTGGGCTCCTCCTCGTGGGCGGTGCGCTGGTACTACGACGTCTGGCAGCGGCTGCCCCAGGTGCGCGCCGGACTCTTCGGCCGCGGGATGATCGTGCTGAGCCCTGAGGGTCATGAGCGCGTACGAGGGCTGCCGTCGGTGATGTCGGACGACCTGGCGATCTCGGAAGCGTTCGCCGACTCGGAACGAGCGATCGTCCAGAGCGCCGTCGTGGTCATCGAGTGTCCTCGGACCGTGCGCGACCTGGTCCGCCGACGCATGCGGATCGCGACCGGCAACAGCCAGCTCGACGCGATGGGCATGCGCTCGGCTGCCTCTCGTACATCCGTGAGCGATCTGCTCTCCATCGCGACTGCGTCCCCGGCGCTCGCAGCCAAGGTTGCCCTGTTCGTCGCGGTGACGAGCATCGGTCGCCTCCTGGCCCGGCGGCGGATCCAGCAGGGCGACTTCACGACATGGTTACGCGATGAGAGCAGCCGCGGCTGACCTCCGCTGCGAAGACCTGCGTGACTGACGACACTCATGCATGACTGTTCGCCGTGGATGGGCTCGTCCGGCTTCGACGTGGCCCATGAGCACGATGGTCTGGCAACGTGACCGAGCAGCATGCGGAATCACGACCGAGGCCGGCTGAGGATCCAGAACCCAATGGTGTCGTCGTATCCCACCAGAGGATCCGTGAGCTGACGCGCGACCGATCGTACGGTGACCCTGCTGAGGTCGGTCAGCAGAAGGGACGAGTGGTCGCGCAGCTCGGTGATGAGGTGGAGGGCCTCCTCCACGGGTAGCGCCCAGCACGTGACCGGCTGTCCCCGTCTTGTCAGGGCCAGGGGGTTCGCAGTGCCGAATGCCCCGGGGGCGTCCGTGACATTGATGATCGCGAAGGGGGAGGCGCTGGACTCCTCGAGGAACCGGTCGACCTCCCGTCGCACGTCGGATCGAGCGATCGACCCGATCCTTCCGACACGTGCTCCAGCCAGAGTGAGCGAGTCGACCAGGAAACGCGCCCCGCGTCTCGGGACTCTCAACAGAGGCAAGGCCTGGGGGCTGAGGGGGGGCGGAGGGATCCGTCCGCAGGTCGTCTGGATCGGGGGCGACTCGGGGTAGCGTCGAGCCAGTGTCTGGTGCGCCACATCGAGACGAGCGAGGTTGATGGTCAGGCTGTTGTGAGTAAGGGGGATGTCGGCGACTCCGACGCGCAGACCCTGCCCTCCCAGCCGCATGCCGTATTCCACGGCGTACGCGTGCCAAGCCAGGTCGGGGTCCTCCGTCAGCGGCTCATCGAGGAGTCGGCCGCGAGAGGCGATGAACAGAACCTCGTCGATGGAGTCGACCACCGAAAGGCCTGTGACCTGGGGCCCGGAGAAGACCACCCGATCTCGGATCCGACCGACGATGGCCGAGTTCGACGCGATTCCGACGGCGCCGACCACCCCGAAACCAGGGGAGTCCTCGAGAGCTCCGGCCGCCTCCTCAAGGGCCACCAGGGAGTGGAGGTACACGTCTTGGTGAACGAACACGATGTACGGGTTACGCGCTTGTCTCGCTCCGTAGTTCAGTGCGGCTCCCGCGCTGGAGAAGGCACTCAGCGTGTTGTCGATGGGAAGGTACTCGATCTCGGGCGCTTCCGCCGCGTGATCCATGAGCGACCGATCAAGACACTGCTGTCTCACCTCAAGGTCGTTGTAGACGCAGACCACCGAGACAGGGATCCGGCGCCGCGTGCCCGACGTTTCCGCGCTTCCGGCGTCGCTAGGCATGGTGACCTCCTCTTCTCCTATGTCGCCAGTGACTGACTGTCAACGGGACAGCCCTGCTTGTTCGCGTGCTCGCCCACGCCTGGAGGGGCGCCTCAGCCCGAGTGCTCGACGGTGGGTGGTGAACCAGTCTGCGGCTCCGGGCGCGAGAAGGAGGACTGGCGACGCGAGATGCCCCTCCCGTGCCAGGCCCCCCCACTCCTTGGCGCGGTCCCAGGCGGGGAAGTACGGCAGCGCCATCTTGGCCGCCCCCAGAACGCCTTGATGGAACGGGTTGGCCGCCTGGACGAGGGCGACCAGGACATCGAGAGGGCCCGTGGAGCGAGAGGGGGTGTTGGCGGGGTCGATGACGGGTGGCTCGACAGCCCGGTCGTAGACCCGCTCCAATGAGTCGTGCCAGCCTGGGCCCGTATGCGTCGACAAGATCGCCTGCTGGGTCCGCGCACCCACCAACTGTCGCTGCGCCGTATCGCCCAGCAGCCTCGACACCGCACTCTGCAGCTCGTCCGGCGTCCCCGGTCTCACCATGTGCTCGTCGACTCCCGGTGTGTCCGATCCGAGGACCTCGCAGCCGTCAGGATGGCCGCGGTAGGTGATCACGGGAGTTCCGTACGAACCCGCCTCCAGAAGCGAGGTCAGGGAGGCGAACGGAAAGGAGTCCAGGTAGACGTCCGCCGCCTGCTGCAGGACCCTGACGTCAGGGAGAAGACCCAGTGCCCGAATCCGGCCGCCGGTGGCCCTCTCGGCCTCGAGCCATTCCCCTTCCGGGGCTGGCCCGGCCGCCAGGAGGACTGCTTTCGGATCGGCCATGATGACGGGCGTGACCAGTTCGAGGAAGCTCGGTCCCCCCACGCTCCTGTACTTTGCGCCATCCGCGATGGTGACGACGAGTCTCGCATCCACGGCCAGTCCCAGACGCTCTTTCGCGGCTTCTCGATCGAGAGTGCGCTCGGTCTCGGCCAGCGGGCGCGCCATGACGATCGAGCGGCTCTCCGAGATGCCCCGCCTGCTGACCGCGAGCTCGTGCCCGGATTCCCGCATGTTGAGGAGGATCCCGGGGACGCTCGTCCCCAGCCAGAAGACGTGATCGGAGTGGTTGAGGGTGACAATTCCCGTGCGGGGGGTAGCGGCAAAGGCAAGGGTGGGAACGACGTCGTGCGGATGGTTGGAGATGATGACGAGGTCGGCGCGAGCGGCAAGCGCACGAAGCTGTGCCGCCCGCTCAATCAACCCGCCGTGGTCCGAGGTGAGGACCGTGAGGTCGGCTCGCTCCCGCGTTCTCGCAAGCAGTTTGTCGGGGATCGGGGCCTCCCGCTGTTGGGTCAGGCAGATGTGATGTCTTCGGGTTGCATCCCGGTCGATCCAACGGGCCACTGCCTGAGTGGGTCCGCCCGTCGCGTAGGCCTGGGTCATGACGTGCAGCACGTCGACATGCGCGGACGCGCGGGGGAGCTCGCTCAAGGGGACCTGGCGGCTGAGTTCTCGCAGCAACGACTCGAGCTCGCTCGACGCGAAAAGCCCAGTGTGCTGGAGCCACGCGTAAGCTCCCGCCATCTGGACCTGAGCTGCTGCCAGGCTCCATCGGCCCCGTGCGCTGCTTTCCTGTGCGCGCGTCACGAGCTTCCGGAACACGCGAAACTGGCCCTCAAGAAGCTCAGCAGCCGCCTGCAATTCGCTCACCCTCTCCGAGACTCATCAGACGCCGTTCGGGCGTACGACTCCAGACACCAAGCTCACTGTCCGCGCAGCGCCGTTCGAAGCGCGTCAGCCACCTCGCCCTGCTGGTCGGAGGT
Source organism: Propionibacteriaceae bacterium (assembly GCA_003153855.1). Lineage (GTDB taxonomy): Bacteria > Actinomycetota > Actinomycetes > Propionibacteriales > Propionibacteriaceae > Fen-668. The sequence goes on along the minus strand of PMBM01000027.1, from coordinate 26,530 downwards.
CAGGTGCGGGAACATGGGTAGCGACAGGATCTCCCCCGCTGCCCGTTCGGCCACGGGACACGCGCCGCGCCCGTACCCGAGATGGGCGTACGCGGGCGTCAGGTGCCACGGGTCGGGGTAGTGGAGCCCGGCCCCGATACCGGCCGCGGTCAGCTCGGTCAGGACGCGGTCACGATCGTGAGCGAGCCTGATCACGTACAGGTGCCAGATGTCGGTGTTGCCCGGCATCGTCTGCGGTACCCGTACGCCTGGGATGTCCGCCAGCAGCTCGGCGTAGCGGTCGGCCGCGTGACGCCGGCATTCGTTCCACTGNNGGCAACCGACGCAGCTTGGCGCTGAGGGTGATCGCATGGATCGCATCCAGTCGCGAGTTCACGCCGACGATCTCGTGCTGGTACTTGATTGCGGAGCCGTGACTTCCCATCAGCCGTACGTAGCGGGCCACGTCCGGGTCGTCGGTCATGACGGCCCCGCCGTCGCCGGAGGCGCCGAGATTCTTTCCAGGGTAGAAACTTGTGGCCGCGACGCGACCAAGAGTCCCCGCCTTGCGGCCGTTGCGTTCGGCCCCCTGCGACTGCGCTGCGTCCTCGACGATCGGCAACCCGTGCTCGGCGGCGATCGCAGTGATCGCCTCGACGGGAGCCACTTGTCCGAACAGGTGCACAGGGACGATTGCCTGTGTACGCGACGTGATTGCAGCAGCGATTGCATCCGGGTCGATCAGCAGGAAGTCGGGGTCGACATCCACTGGTACAGGGATGGCGCCGATGCGCGACGCTGCTTCCGCGGTGGCGATGAACGTGTTCGCGGGCATGATCACCTCGCCACCGGCGGTCACGCCGACGGCACGAAGGGCGAGCTCGACGGCGTCCGTACCGTTCGCCACCCCGACGCAGTGGGCCACACCGAGGTACGCCGCGTACTCCTGCTCGAACGCGGCGACCGCTGGGCCGCCGACGAACGCGCCTCGGCGCAGGATGTCCAGAACGGCGGGCTCAACGTCAGCGGCGATCTCCGCCTGCTGCGACTGGAGGTCGATGAAAGGGACGCCCATGACTCACTCCTTGCCGATCGGTCGCGCCGGGACCCCGGCGTAGACGGTTCCTGGCGGCTGGTCCGAGACCAGCGCGGCCCCCATGCCCAGCACGCAGCCTGCGCCCACGACTCTTCCTTCACGCACGGAGGCGTTCATCCCGATGTACGCCGCTTCGCCGACCGTGACCCCGCCCCCCAGACTGACTCCGGCGGTGAGCGTGGCGTAGTCCTCGAGCCGGTCGTCGTGGGTCAGTGTGACGTGCGGCATGCACACGACGTGCCGGCCGAGTAGTACATCGGCCGTCAGCACCACGCCGGCGAGCAGGACGCTGCCCACCCCGACCGTGCAGGAAGAAGGGACATGTACGGAGGGGTCCACGACGGTCGCGTACCGGTCGTCACCCACCCCGAGTGCCGCGAGTCGCGTGACAAGGTCCTTCCGTACAGACCCCTTGCCGGCGCACAGAAGAAGGTCGGCGTCGGGGTGATCGGTGACGCGTTCGAGCGGCCCCAGCACTGTGGTGCGCCCGAAGGCCACACCCTCCTTCGCCGGGTCGTCGTCGAGCACACCTGTCACGGTGGTTCCGGCCGCCTCGCAGACGGTCAGCACCTCTCGCGCCAGGCCGCTCGCGGCGATCAGCAGCAGGGGAGCGCTCATCGAGCACCGTGCAGGACGTCGATCACGCGGTCCTGGTCGGCCTCGACCAGCTGGTGGAAGAGGGGAAGGATCAGGGTCCCGTCGGTGAGCCGTTCCGTCACCGGCAGGTCAGCGGTCAGGCCTCGGTACGGCGCCTGCCGGTGGGCAGCCATGATGCCCCGCCGCGCGGAGACGCCGGCGTCCGCCAGCGCGGCCAGCAGCCCCTCGCGATCGAGCGGGTAGTCGGCGCACACCTCGACCCAGAACGACTGGTAGTTCCCCGTCCCGTACTCGGGATCAGTCACCGCGCGCAGCCCGTGGATGCCGGCGATCGCCTCCTGATAGCGGGCCGCCAGCAACCGGCGGCGAGCGATGATCGCATCGAGCTTGCCGAGCTGTACGAGTCCGACCGCGGCCTGCAGGTCGGTCATGCGGAAGTTGAAGCCGACCTCGTCGTACGACTCGAGGGGCGCCAGNNTCGCGGGAGCTGGTCAGCATGCCGCCTTCGCCCGTGGTCAGCAGCTTCCGGGGATGGAACGACCACGCGGTGAGCTCGGCGCCCACGCCAACGGGTCGACCGCGGTAGGTGGAGCCGGCGCCGCAGGCCGCGTCCTCGAGCACGAGGATTCGGCGCGGGTCGCACAGCGCCCGGATCGGGTCCAGGTCGACCGGCACGCCGCCCTGGTCGACGGCGATGACGGCGCGCGTGCGAGACGTGAGGTGCGGCTCGATGGTCTCGGNNGGTACGACGACCTCGTCGCCCGGTCCGATGCCCGCCACGTGCAGAGCAAGGTGCAGCGCGGTCGTGCAGGACGACACGGCAACCGCGTACTGCGACTGCATGCGCGACGCGAACGTCTCCTCGAACTGCTTCACCCTCGGGCCCTGCGCCACCCAGCCGGAGCGCAGCACCTCGGTGACCGCGGCGACCTCTTCCTCGCCGAGCCACGGCTGCATGACGTTGATGCGCTCCACGTCAGACCGCCCCGCTGAGCTCGGCGTCGTGCTCGCGCTCGACCAGCCACCAGTCGACGAGCCGGTGCAGCCCCTCGTCGAGACCGACGGTCGCGGTCCATCCCAGGTCGCGACGGGCTGCTTCGGTGGACGCCAGGCGCCGCGTGACGCCGTTGACCTGGCGCTCGGGTCCGAACTCGATGGAGAGGTCCGAGCCCATCGTCCGCAGCAGCGCCTCGGCCAGGCCCCGCAGGGAGGTCTCCTGCTCGCTCGCGATGTTGTACACGCCTTCGACCACGTCAGACGCGGCAGCCAGCACGTTCGCCCGNNGCGATGTCGGTCGTGTAGACGAAGTCCATCGTCTGCGCCCCGTCGCCGAAGATCAGCGGCGGCTGCCCGGCCGCGATGCGCTGCATCCACCGGATCAGAACCTCCGTGTACAGGCCATGGATGTCCATGCGTGGTCCGTACACGTTGAAGTAGCGCAGCGCGACGTAGTCCAGCCCCTGCATCGCGCGGAAGCTCTTCAGCATCCCCTCGTTCATCACCTTCGCCCAGCCGTAGAACGTGTCGTTGTCCCACGGATGGTGGCGTTCGGTGGTGGGGAACTCCTCGGCCAGTCCGTACACCGACGCCGAGGACGACGCGACGATCTTGCCGACGTGATGCTCCGCCGCCGCCTCGACGACGTTGAACGTCCCGTCGATGAGCACCTCGTTGGCCAGTCGCGGTTCCTCGGCGCACTGCGTGATCCGGATCGCAGCGAGGTGGAAGACCAGGTCGCTGCCGAGCGTGAGGTCGTGGACGAGGTCGCGGTCCCGGATGTCGCCCTCGACGAGTCGCGTACGAGGGTCCGCGAGAGCGTCGGCGATGTTAGCCCTTCGGCCACGGACCAGGTTGTCGAGCACGCGTATCTCGCCGACTCCCGCAGCGAGCAGCTGGTCGACGACCGTCGATCCGATCGTCCCTGCACCGCCCGTCACGAGAGCGGTTGCGCCCTTCAACGACGTCATACGGTGACCTCCTTGTGCGGCGCGACCGGTTGCCCTGTGGCCAGGCTCTCGTCGATCGCGTGCAGCACGGACAGGACGCGCATGCCGGAGTGACCGTCCGTGAGCGGTGCGCGCTCCTCGCGGATCGCTGCCGCGAACTCCGCAACCATGAGCCCGAGTGCCTCCGCCTCTCGCAGCGCTGGCACGTGGATGTCGCCCATGCGGTACGAGACGTTGACCTGCTTGCGCTCGGCGAGGTCGTCCGGACGCTTCGTCACCTCGACCCCGCGGTCGTACAGGGCCACACGCTGCATGGGGTTGAGGTCGTCCCAGACGAGCGTGCGGTTGCGTCCCCCGACCACGAACGATCGGATCTTGGTCGGGGAGAGCCAGTTCACGCTGATGTTGGCGATCCCGCCCCCGGGCAGCGGCAGCGTGGCGTGCCCGACGCAGATCTGTCCGGTGTCGAGGGGGTCCGCCCCCGTCGCCGTCACGGGGCCGACGTCGAGGCCCGACGGCAGGATGAAGTCGAGAATGGACAGGTCGTGGGGAGCGAGGTCCCAGAAGACGTTGACGTCCGGTTGCACGAGCCCCAGGTTGATGCGTACGGAGTCGACGAACAGCACGTCGCCGATCACGCCGTCGGAGATCATCTGGCGGATGTGCCTCACGGCAGGCGTGTAGCAGAAGGTGTGGTCGAGCATCAGCGCCCGGTTCTGCGCCGCGGCCACCTCGACCATCCGCCGCGCGTCCTCCAGGTTGGATGCCAGCGGCTTCTCCACCAGGACGTGCTTGCCGGCCTCGAGCGCCGCGATCGCGATCGCGGCGTGGGTTCGCGGCGGCGTGGCGATCGCCACGGCGTCCAGGTCTTCCCGCTCCAGGAGCCGGGACACGTCGGTCTCGATGGCGACCGTCGAGCGGTCCCCGATGACCTTCGCCGCACGCGCGGGGTCGAGGTCGCAGACGGCGACCAGATCCCAGTCGGGGCTGTTGCGGAGGTTTCGTACGAGGTTGGGACCCCAGTAGCCCGCTCCGATGACGGCAACCCTCAGCTTGTCCATGCCTCTCCTACCAGAGTCGAGTCAGGCACGGACAACCCCCGGAGAGCGCTCGTGCTTCCGGCCATGTCCATCCCCCCGAGATGTTCTTCGTGCATGCTCTCCCCCTGCAAGAGCAGGGGACAGAGCGTCTGATGCAGTCCTAGGCGTTCCTTTGCCCACAGGTCAATAGGCACCCCGAGGGTTCAGGACCGCTCCGACCGTACGGGTCAGGATCATGAGGTCCTGGAGCAACGACCAGTTGTCGACGTAGTAGAGGTCGAGGCGCACCGTGTCGTCCCACGAGAGGTCGGATCGACCGGACACCTGCCAGAGGCCGGTCAGTCCCGGACGTACGTCGAGCCGCCGATGCACGTCCTGCTGGTACTGCGCGACCTCGCGAGGTAGGGCTGGCCGCGGCCCCACGAGGCTCATCTGGCCTTGGAGGACGTTCAGCAGCTGCGGCAGCTCGTCCAGGGAGAGACGCCGGATGAGCCGGCCGACGCGGGTGACCCGAGGGTCGCTCTTGATCTTGAACAGGACGCCGTTGAGCTCGTTCTGCAGCTGAGGGAGACGCTGCTCCGCATCCACGGCCATCGAACGGAACTTGTAGAAGCTGAACGGCTCGCCCTTGAGCCCGACGCGGATCTGCTTGAAGACCACGGGTCCACGGTCCTCGATCTTGATGGCCAGAGCGATGACTGCCATCACGGGTGCGGCGAGCACGAGAGCCGTTGCAGCACCGACGATGTCGAAGAGCCGCTTGCTCCAGCGCATGGCCAGCAGCGCACGGGGACTCTCCACGTAGACCAGGGGGAGCCCGCCCACGGGACGCAGGTTCATCCGGCCCGCCGACACGTCGGTCAGACCGGGGACGACCACGAGCTGAGCGTCCTGGTCCTCGAGCTGGCGAGCCAGACGGTTGAACGCGCTGGCCGACGGCAGCGCACCGTCGGTGAAGATGACTGCCTGGGCGGCCGTGGCTCGGAGCGCGGGAAGGATGTCCTCGAGCGAACCCAGGATCGGCAGACCCGACGGCGTCTCGTCGTCGGCTGTCGGGCTGAGGACGCCGACGATCCTGTAGCCGAGGAACGTGGCCCTGCGGAGGACCGCGGCGATCTCGTCGACATGCGCGTGGTCGCCCACGAGGATGACCGGCGCGCACAGCATGCCTCGGCTGCGGAAGATGCGGATGAAGCGACGCGAGAGGAACCGCTCCACGAGAAGAAGGGGCAGCCCCACTGCGAAGAGCAGGACGAAGAAGCCCCGCGAGAGGTCGTACGCGGTGAGGTAGGCGGCGACTCCGAGGGCGCCGGCCGCGAAGAAGGTCCCGAGGAGCATGGCGTTGAACTCGGCGCTGCCGACCCCGACCTTCTCGATCTGGTAGGCGCCGACTCCGGCGAGCATCAGGAGCCACACGCTCACGAACAGTGCGGCGATGGGAAGGATGGTTCCGATGAGATGCGGCGCCGGACCGAAGACCACCAGCCGGTCCCGGCCGAGGAGCGCAATCAGAGCAGCGCCGGCGATCGCCAGCGTGTCGCCAACCACCAGCGTGAGCGTGTGAATAATCTTCGTGCGGTAGCGTGGGAGCGTCCACGTGATGGTGAGCGCGTCATGCCGCTGCCCCAGACCCACTGCTGTCATGGTTCCCCCCACTAGGGGGCAACGCGCCGGATAGCGTGACGTGTGGCCGCCCCCCAAAGCTACCAACCACGTCCGTTCAGTGCTCAGTATGCGCACAGCCTGGGCCGGAAGGGAACACCCAATTTAAACTTCGTAGGCATAAACCTTGTACGCGCCTTAAGGACCCCATGTGGTTGTCTCAGGCCTGAGGAGCGAAGCGAGAACGGCAGGTGTCGCGGCGATCAATGAAGATTTGACTATGGCCAAACGGCGCCCGGCGGGCTAGCGTACGGCTCATCATTCGACTTCTCTGGAGGTCAGCACAGGGCTTGGGGGCCAGCTGATCGACTTGGGCGGGAGGTCGGAACGGGGGGTTGATATGCGTACTCACGCGAACATCAGGTGGTCGGCCGCAGCCTTGGTGCTGGTGCTCATGACGCTCGGGTTGCCGGTACCGGTTGCCCATGCGGCGTCCCTGTCCTGTGGCAATGCGATCGCATGCGAGAACCAGCTGCCTGGGACTCCGGCAAGCGTGTGGGACGACGGGGGCGACGACCAGACGATCCTGGGGTATGCCACCCAGATGAGCGTCAACGTCGGTGGGGCCATCGCGTTCAAGGTCAACACCGACGCGCATGCGTACACGATCGACATCTACCGGCTCGGCTACTACCAGGGCAACGGCGCCCGGAAGATCACGTCCGTCCCGGTGACAGCCCCCCTTCCTCAGACTCAGCCTGCGTGCCTCCGGGACACCGCGACCGACCTCTTCGACTGCGGCAACTGGGCAGTCTCGGCGACGTGGCAGGTGCCGGCGACGGCAGTGTCCGGTGTGTACATCGCGGACCTCACGCGGACCGATACCGGTGGTCAGTCGCAGATCGTCTTCGTTGTTCGGGACGATGCCTCACATGCCGCCGTGCAGTTCCAGACCTCGGACACCACGTGGCAGGCGTACAACACGTACGGCGGTGCGAGTCTCTACCAGGGCATCAGCCACGATCGTGGCTACAAGGTGAGCTACAACCGACCGTTCATCACCCGTGACAGCGCCACCATGCGCGACTTCGTGTACGCGAACGAGTACCCGACGATCCGGTTCCTGGAATCCAACGGCATGGACGTCTCGTACATCTCAGGCGTCGACGTCGCCATGGGCCAGGGCAACCTCACGAACCACAAGGTGTTCCTGTCGGTCGGGCACGACGAGTACTGGTCAGCGAGCCAGCGGGACGCCGTCACACAGGCTCGCGACGCCGGGGTCAACCTCATGTTCCTGTCTGGGAACGAGGACTACTGGCACACGCGGTGGGAGACCTCGATCGACGGCAGCAACACCCCGTACCGCACGATGGTCTGCTACAAGGACACCAAGGAGACCGCCCAGATCGACCCGGTGTCCCCGACTCCCACGTGGCGCGACCCGCGCTACTCCACCTTCGCGCCGGAGAACTCTCTCAGCGGCACCATGTACGTCGGGCAGGATGCGAGTCTTCCCGTCCAGGTCACCTCGGACCAAGGGAAGCTGCGGCTCTGGCGTAACACGAGTCTCGCGAGCCTGAACGCTGGAACGACCGCCAGCATCGGGACTGACTTGGTGGGATACGAGATCGACGGCGTCGTGGACAACGGGTTCGCGCCCGCCGGGCAGATCACAGCCTCCACGACGACCGCCGCAGTGCCCAGCGTCCTGCAGGACTTCGGGCTTCAGACCGCGCCGGGCACGATCACGCATCATTTCAGCGAGTACCGGGCTGCGTCCGGGGCACTGGTCTTCGCCGCCGGCGCCATCCAGTACGGCTGGGGACTGGACGCCACTCACGACATGAGCACGCACGCCGCCGTCCCCCAGATCCAGCAGCTCACCATCAACCTGCTGGCTGACATGGGCGTCCAGCCGACCAGCTTGCAGGCCGGCCTGGTGGCGGCTTCCGCATCCGGCGACCACACGGCCCCAGTGGTCAGCATCAACCAGCCTGTCAGCGGAACCATCGCCCTCGGGACCAAGGTCACGGTGTCGGGAACGGCGACCGACGCGGGAGGCGTCGTCGCCGGGGTGGAGGTGTCGGTTGACGGCGGTGCGACGTGGCATCCGGCCACGGGGACCGCCACCTGGTCGTACACGGCGCCGCTCCGCAGCTACAGCGCAACGGCCATCCAGGTCCGGGCCACCGACGACTCGCTCAACACCTCGTCTCCCGTGTCGCCGTCCGGGGTGACGGTCTCCGGTCCCAACGTGGTGTTCGGAGACTGGACGCCCGCAACGCTCGACTCCGGTGACACCTCAGCCAACACCCTCGGGATGGTCTTCGTGCCGAGCGCGGACGGCTACATCACGGGAGTCCGCTTCTACAAGAGCACCGCGAACACGGGCATCCACACCGGGACGCTCTACACCTCGACGGGCGCCGTGCTGGCCACCGGCACGTTCACCAACGAGACCGCGTCCGGGTGGCAGCTGCTGACGTTCGCCACCCCCGCCGCCGTGAGTGCCGGGACGAAGTACGTCATCGCCTACTACGCACCCGCCGGGCACTACGCCTACGCGCCGTACTTCTTCGCGCCGGGGCCTCTCACGACGGGGAACCTCACGGCGATCGGCGGCCTCGGCGTGGCCAACGGGGTGTACAACAACGGGAACAGCTTCCCGTCCCAGAGCTACCAGCAGAGCAACTACTGGGTGGACCCGGTCTACATCCTTGCCTCCGCCGCTCCCTTGGCGGCCAACGCGGTCTCACCGGTGCCCGGTGCCGGGTCGGTCCTGACCAGCTCGAGCGTCGTCGGTCACTTCAACCACGACCCGGGGGACACCGCCTACACGCTCACCTTGACGGTGGCGGGCGGAGCGACCGTGGCGGGGTCGACCGCCTACGATCCCGGCACCCACAACATCACCTTCACTCCGACTCAGCCGTTGGCCTACGCGACGACGTTCACGGCGACCGTCAACGATGCGGGCCTCACGACGCCGTTCAGCTGGGCGTTCACCACGGTCGGCGCGCCGCGCATACCCGGACAGTGCCCCTGCAGTCTCTTCCAGGACACCGACCAACCCACGACCGTCGCGACGAGCGACCCGTCCAACCTGACGCTGGGCGTCGCGTTCGTCTCCGCGCAGAGCGGCACGATCACAGCTATCCGGTACTGGAAGCCGCTCGGTCTCCCGGGTCCGAACCCCGTGACCCTGTACGGGCCGACAGGGACCGCTCTGGGAACGGCCTCCACCACCAGCGAGACGACCGTCGGCTGGCAGACGGCAACCTTCTCGACGCCAGTCGCGATCGCGTCGGGCACGACGTACACGGCTGCTGTGCGGTACCCGCAGGGTGGGTACCCCTACACGTACAACTTCTATACAGCTCCGCTGACCGTCGGGCCCCTGACGACGCCACCTGATGCGGGGCGTCTGGTCTACGGCGCCGGGTTCCCGAACTCGACCATCTCGACGACGTACTACATCGACCCGGTCTTTGTCAGCGGTCCTCCGGTCGTGGTCAGCGTCTCCCCCGGAAACGGGGCGCGGTCGGTGCCGATCAATGGCTCGGTGAAGGTGACCTTCAACGAGCCGGTCGCGACGGGCACTGGGACCCTCACCCTCACAGGTCCCTCCGGAGCGGTTCCCGGGACTGTGACGGCCACCACAACGACCCGTACGTTCACGCCCTCGTCCCTCCTGGCGGAGAACACGACCTACGCCCTGAGCGTGACGGGCGCAGTGAGCGTCGACGGGATCGCTCAGGTGCAGTCGTACTCGGAGACCTTCACGACATCTGGCGTGAGCGCCTGCCCATGCTCTCTTCTGGAGACCACGGCCTCTCCGCAGCTGCCGAACCTGTCTGACGGGTCCCCGCTGACGCTCGGCCTGAAGTTCAGCCCGACAGTCGACGGGTTCATCACCGGACTTCGGTACTGGCGCGGTGCCTCCAACATCGGCACCCATACCGGCAAGCTCTACGCCGCCAACGGGTCGGTCCTCGCCAGCCTCACGTTCGTCGACGGTGCCGAGGGGTGGCAGCAGCTGAGCTTTGCCAGCCCTGTGGCCGTCACTGCGGGAACCACCTACTACGCGAGCTACTACTCACCCAACGGCACCTACGCGGCGACCACGAACGCCTTCGTCACGCAGCTGTCGAACCCGCCCCTCGTCTCGGTGGACCCTGGTGGAGTCTTCGCCTCGGGTGACGCGTTCCCGAACCAGACGTTCTCGGGTACGAACTACTTCGTGGACGTGGTGTTCACCACTACCGGGTCAGTCGATACCGCGCCGTCGGTGGCGTCCGTGACCCCGGCGGCCGGGGCGACCGGCGTCGCGGTGACCACTCCGGTGACGGTTGCGTTCTCCGGCGCCGTCAACGCAGGGTCGGTGTCCGTGACGCTGACCGGACCCGGCGGCACGTCGGTCCCGGGAACCCTCGCGGTCACCGCTCCGTCCGCGACGTTCACCCCCGCAGCGGCGTTGGTCGGCAACACCTCGTACACGGTCACGGTCAACGCATCGAGCCCGGGCGGGACGGCCATGGCGCCGTTCACCTCGACGTTCACGACGGACACCCCGGTCACCGTGGCGTCCACCACACCGGCCGCGAACGCGACCGGAGTGGCTGTGGCGTCGACCGTCGGGGTGACCTTCGCGGGGAGCCTGTCGACCTCGTCCGCCGCGATCACGCTCACTCCGTCGGGCGGTGCGGCAGTGGCAGGAACCCTCACCACCACCGCGACCAGCGCGACGTTCACCCCGTCGGCAGCCCTCGCTCAGTCGACCGTCTACACCGCGGTCGTCAAGGCGTCGAGCGTGTCCGGAAACGCCATGGCTCCGTACACGTGGACGTTCAGCACGGTCTCGCCGGCGCCGGTCGTCGCGAGCCGTACGCCTGCCTCGGCAGCTACGGGGGTCGCGGCCAACTCGACGGTCCAGGTGACCTTCACCCAGGCCGTCGACCCGACGAAGTCGACGCTGACGCTGGTGAACGCGTCCGGCGTGGCCGTTGCTGGGGCCGTGGCCAAGACGAGCACGACGGTCACGTTCACCCCGTCGGCGGTCTTGGCAGCCAACACCACGTACACGGCGACGGTCGGCGCCTCCAGCCCGCTGGGGACAGCGATGACGCCGTCCGCCTGGTCCTTCACGACGGAGACCGCACCGACGGTGTCGGCGATCACCCCGGCCAACGGGGCGACCGGCGTGACGAACACCACGACGGTACGGGCGACGTTCAGCAAGGCGGTCAACCCTGCCAGCATCCGGGTCGCGCTCGCTACCGCCGGCGGTACGGCGGTTCCCGGAACGCTCGCCACGACGACCACGACCGGTACGTTGACGCCGTCTGCCATCCTGACGCCGGGCACGGTCTACCGAGTCACGGTCAACGCTGCGCTGACGGACGGGCTCGCCGCACCGACGTTCACGTCGAGCTTCACCACGGGTGCCGCGGTGAACATCTTCCCGGCGACCCTGACGCCCGCGTCGTCGACGACGTCCCCGACCCCGCTGACGGTGGGGGTGAAGTTCCGCGCGTCCACGGCGTACTCGATCACCGGCATCCGGTTCTACCTTCCGGCAGGAGTGACCAGTACGTACACGGTCACGCTCTGGTCCTCTACCGGTACGAAGCTGGCCACCGCAAGCGGGTCGCCGACCTCGGCCACGGCCGGATGGCGGACGGTGAACCTGACCACTCCGGTCCGGACCACGGCGAACACGACGTACGTGGCGTCAGTACGGGCCCTGACTGCTCAGTACTCGTCGACGCCGCTCGCCTTCCTGCTCCAGTACACGAACGGGACGTTCACCGTGCCGGCCTCGGGCGGGGTCACGTCGAGCACCGACGTGTTCCCGACCGCCTCCTCCATGACGAACTACTTCGTCGACGTGGTGGGCGCGCCGTAAGGCTGAACCGGCAAGACTGCCCCAGGTGCGCCGCTGTCCGAACTCACGGCAGCGGCGTACCTGTGTAGTCGGCGAGCGAAGCGAGAAGCTCGTCCTGGAAGCGCTCGTCAGGTACGGATGGGTGCGGGTCGCGTCGCTGTTGGTGATGCCAGTACCCGCCGCTGGTGAGCGCATCGGGATCGTTGCTCGTGACGAGCCACTCCTGGGTGAGGTGACCGAGCCGGAGATCGTCCGGAGCGCCGGGGCCGCCCATCCTCGTCGGGACCCAGCCGGGGTCGACGGCGTTGCTGAGCACGTCGGGCCAGCGCCGGGCGAGCGCGGCGGTGAACGTCGTCACGTACAGCTTGCTGTCCGAGTAGTTCCCGGCCGTATGTGCGCCGGCCCAGTCGACGCGGTCGATGCGCGGCTGGCCGCCTCGGTGCATCCCGCTGCTGAGGTACACGAGCCGGTCGGGCCGCAGCATCAGGGCCGTCAGCACGTACGGCGCGACGACGTTCACGGGCAGCACGGCGCGGCCCGAGTACACCCCGGCGTTGTGGATCACCGCGTCCATCCGGCCGATCTCGTTCGCCTGCCCGGCGACGTCGCGGGTCTGCTCCAGGTCGGCCAGGTCGCCGACGACGAGCCCGGCCCCCGCGGTGAGCAGCTCGCCCACGGCTGACAAGCGCTCATGGCTGCGGACATGGACGACGACCTCGTGCCCGGCCTCCAGCAGCATGCTGGCAGCTGCCCGGCCGAGCCCGTCCGCCGACCCCGTCACCAGGATGCGCACTCGTCAGGCCCTCTTCTCGTCGTGCCCGCCGAACTGCTTGCGCATGGCGGACAGGACGCGGTCGGCGAACAGGTCCTGGTCGCGGGAGGCGAAGCGGGAGAACAGGGCGGACGCAAGGACAGGAGCAGGTACGCCCTCGTCGATGGCCGCGATCGCGGTCCAGCGCCCCTCGCCGGAGTCGGACACCCGGCCGGCGAAACCATCGAGGTCGGGGTCAACTGACATCGCATGAGCGGTCAGGTCGAGCAGCCACGACTGCACCACGCTGCCGCGCCGCCAGACCTCGGCGACCTGCGCGACGTCGATGTCGTACATGTAGTGCTCGGGATGCTCGAGCGGTGCCGTCTCGGCGTCCGCGTCGCGCTTGCTCGCGCCCACGTTGGCGTTCTTGAGGATGTTGAGCNNTTGACGAAGTGGCCGGCGCCGACCGGGCCGCAGTGGAGGTAGCCCTGCTCGGCGGCCGACGGGTCGCCGTCACGGCCGGCTGTACGAGGAGCGGCGTCGACGCCCGGGGCGACGCTGGCCCAGATCGGGTCGAGACGATCCACGACCTCGGTGTCGCCGCCGATCATCAGGCAGTAGCCGCGGTCGAGACCCCACACGCCACCACTCGTACCGACGTCGATGTAGTGGATACCCGCGTCGCGCAGGCCGGCAGCCCGTGCCAGGTCGTCGTAGTAGTGGGAGTTGCCGCCGTCGATGATCGCGTCCTCGGCGGCGAGCACCGCAGCCAGTCCGTCGACCGTCTTGGTCGTGATCTCGCCGGCCGGCACCATGATCCAGATGGCCCGAGGCTGCTCCAGCTTGCCGGCCAGGTCGGCGAGCGACGTCGCGCCCACCGCGCCGTCGGCCTCCAGAGCCTGTACGGCCGCGGGGCTGATGTCGTACACGACGCACTCGTGTCCGTCACGCATCAGGCGCCGCACGATGTTCGCGCCCATCCGGCCCAGTCCGACCATTCCCAGCTGCATGAAGACCTCCTGTGATGGGCCGTACGGGAGACGGCAGGGCCCAAACTACCCGGAGGTCCAGTTCAGGGCGTGAAGCTTCTCGGCTCCGTCGAGAACGATGTCGAGGGCGAACTCGAACTCGAACGCGTCGTCGCAGCCAAGGACGAGCACCCCGTCGGGGCCTGCGTGCGCAGCGGCTCTCGCGATCTGCGCGAGGTGGGGATGCTGACGGGGGAGGGCGTCTCTCTGGGCGTTGAACGATGCCGTGTCCGAGGGCGGAGTGGCCGCGAAGAGCTCCTGGCTGAAGCCCCACATGCGGTTGCCGAGGGCGTGCATCACGTGGTGGGTCAGGTCGACGGAGAGACCACCGTCGATGAACAGGCCCGTCAGTGCGTCCAGGTAGTCCAGCATGGCGGGGGTCATGGCCGGGCGAGACTCCAGTACGGCTCGTGACCACTGATGACGCTGCAAGGTCGACCTGGCCGCCAGGATCCGCTCGCGGGCATCGCGCTTCCATGCACCGGTGGCCGGCTCGTGGACGATCTCGCCGACGACCACCTCGATCATGCCGTCGAGCAGGTCCTCCTTGCCCCCCACATGCTTGTACAGCGCCATCGGCACCACGCTCAGCTCCTGGGCCAGGCTACGCATGCTCAGGGCATCGATGCCGTGGGTGTCGGCGTAGGCCATCGCAACGTGGAGGACGCGCGCCCGGCTGAGAGGGGCCCTGCGCGCCGGCGTCGACTCCAGAGGGGCTGCCACGCGTGCCCACCTCCGATTCTCGCGGGTCGAGGGGAGCCCGACCATTGACAGGTGTACACAGTACACCTAGAGTCGGAGGCAAGAGGTGTACGCCGTACACCCTGGCTGCCACTCGACAGCCGTGAGGAACTGGAGCTAGTCATGTCTTTCGAGATCACCGACCGCGTGTCGTCAGCCACCCTGGCAAGGATGACCGGCGGGTTGTACCTGGCGTTCATGGTCGCGTCCGTCCTGGCCAATGCGCTCGGACACATCGGGCTCGGCGATGCCCAGCAGATCTACGGCTCGATCACCGCGGACCTGGGGTCGTTCCGACTCGGCCTTGTTGCGGCCTTCGTGTCATCCTTCTTGTTCCTGATGGCCGCGTGGGGGCTCTTCGTCCTGCTGCGACCCGTCAACCGGGAGCTGGCGCTGCTCTTCCTTCTCCTCAACGCGGTGGGGGTAGCGATCCAATGCGCAAGTCAGCTCCAGCTCGTCTCCGCGATGCTCCTGGCCGGCGGCCCCCAGACGCTGTCCGCCACGTACGGGGAGACCCTGACCCTGGCCGCGATCAGCACGTACCGTACGGGCTTCGTCATCGCGCAGCTGTTCTACGGGACGTGGCTGTTCCCCCTCGGCTACCTCGTCCTGAAGTCCCGCATCCTGCCGAGGATCCTGGGGATCCTCCTCTTCCTGGACGGGCTCGGCGAGATGATCTGGTTCGTCCAGGGCCTCCTCCTGCCGGACCACCCCGGGATCACGACGCCAGGTACGGTCGTGAGCCTTCTCGCCGAAGTCGGGCTGGCGTTGTGGCTCGTCATTCGCGGTGTGAAGCCCACCGCGCGGGCGACGGCTCTGACCGGGAGCGGAGCGCTGCGATGACACAGGCCCGGCCGATCTGGCGACGCGTAGCGGTCCTGGCCATCGGCGGTGGCCTCGCATTCTGGCTGGCCAACCTCGCGATCTCCCTGACGCCCCTGGCCGCCGAGTACCGGGCCGCGCTCTCCATCTCGTACGTCCCGATGCTCGGCGAGGCCCTGGTCGGGGGGCTGATCCTCGGGTGCTGCGTCGCGTACGCCCTCGTGCGTCGTGGCGCTCGGGTCCCGGTCAAGCGCCCGGTCCTCACGGCGATCGTCCTCAGCATGGTCGCCCTCACGGCGGTGACCCTGCTGATCGAGGTCCCGGCGAAGTTCCTGACGTCCCTGGGCGACCCCGTCCGCTACTTCCTCATCGGCACGCTCTTCAACCTCGTGCGGATCCTTGCGCTCGGCGCGGTGGTGGGGTTCCTGTACGACAGCCGCGGAGGACTTCTCGGGCTTTCGGCGAGCCCTGCCCGGCGCGGCGATCAGCTGTCCGGAGATCTCGGGCATACGACGGTTCTGTAGAGCCTCGTATGCCCCAGAAGTCCGGGGTGCATCCTGACAGCCGGTGGAACCAGCTCCGTATGCCCGGAAACCCCGCCGTCCGGCTATGGGCGCTGTGTAAGGACGAACTCGGCGATGTCGTCGAGCATCTCGACCAGGTGCTCGGGCTGGCCGGTCCAGACCATGCGAGACGTGGGTAGGCCTCCCCGGATCATCGACGCGCAGAGGTCGTCGACGGCCATGCCGCGAGGCGCGGGTCGGGAGGCGATCGCTGTCGCTCGTACACGCTGCTCGTCCGTGAGGTCGTCCCACCAGGACTGCAGCTGCTCGTGGCCCATGGGGTCATTCTGCACCGCTGCGCGCACCCTGATCACGGCGCATCTCCAGTGACCGCCCGTCCCCGATACCGTCACGTCCATGGAACTCGGCGCAGCGGTGACGGTGGAGATGGCAGCGACCCCCGAGCAAGTGTGGCTGGTCGTCTCGGACGTCACCCGCATCGGTGAGCTGAGCCCGGAGACGTTCGAAGCGGAATGGTTGAACGGCGCCACCGGGCCAGTGCTCGATGCGACGTTCCGTGGCCATGTGAACCGCAACGGCAGCGGAGTGAAGTACTGGACGACCTGCCGCGTCGTTGCCTGCGAACCGGGCCGCAGCTTCGCCTTCGACGTACATGGTCCTGGGGGCATGGTGCTCAACACCTGGTCGTACGAGATCGTGCCCAGCCCTACGGGCGCGTCGGTCACGGAGTCGTTCCGGCTTGCTGACAACGCCGTGACGCGGTGCTACTGGAAGCTCACCGGCAAGAAGCGGGCACAGACGAACGTGCGCGGGATGACGCAGACGCTGAACCGGGTGAAGGCGATCGTCGAGACCTGAGTCAGTCCTCGGAACGTACGAGGTCGGTGGTGACGCCGAACGTCCGTACGACCCGGCTCAGCTCGGCGTCCGTCAGACCTGTGGCGCGGCCGCCGATGGCGAGGTTGAGGTACTCGTAGCGGGCGGCCGTCTCGGCGTACTCGATCCTGTCGCACGCCGCCAGCAGGGACGCGTCCGACCGGGCCATGACGCCGTGCTTCGCCCACAGCACCAGCTGGTGGTGGCGCAGGCTCGCGAGGTTGGCCATCGTGAGCTCGTCGGATCCCGGCACCATGAACGGCAGGAAGCCGATCCCCTCGGCCAGGTGCACGATCGTCTCCGCCTGCCAGCGCAGCAACCGGTCGTTGAGTGCGGACGTGTGCTGGTACTCCGGCACGTTCGACAGCAGCGTCAGATGGAGCGGTTGCGCGTGGACGATCGCGTGGAACGTCACGCCCCGGCGCCGTACATGGTCCTCGTGCACCGCGAGGTGCGAGTTGAACTCGACCGTCGGCCGCATGAACTCTCCGTCGGCCGCGTGGTGGAGCGTGCCGGCCATGCCGCCAGGGTGGATGACGACGACGCCGAGGTGGCGCTCCGGGTTCCTGGCCAGCGACCGCAGCCGGCACCCCGAGCCGGTGATGACGACGGTGTGGCCGGCAAGAGCAGGGGAGGGGTACGGGAGCAGGATCTCGCGCGATGCGTCGAAGGCGGCGGGAATGGTGACCGGGCCGGCGAAGCAGACCGACATGTTTCCCGCGCCGGCCTCGGCGGCGTCGATCTCGGTCATCCGCTGCCCGGCCTCGCCGATGCTCGTCAGGAGCTCGTCGAACGTGTGTCCACTCGCTGTCACGTCAGCAGTCCTACCACGACGCGCGGGGCCGCGAGTCAGGGCCCCGATGCCGACGCCAGGGGGTGCCAGACGAGCGACCCGCCGCATGCTGGCGATCGAGGGCTGTGGCCGTGTTCCTTGGCAGAATCCTCCCGTCGGCCGAAGGGAGAACCGTGAGCACCACCCGTACGCAGCAGTACTTCGACTCGCTCGGCACCGGGCTGCAGGTCATCGACACCGGCGAGGACACGTCGACGGTCCCGATGGCCGCCGCTGCGCTCGGCGTCGAGCCGGGACAGATCGCGAAGACGCTGGCTGTCAGGGCGGGTGACCAGGTCTTCCTGCTCGTGACCAGGGGCGACGCGCGGCTAGACAACCGGAAGTTCAAGGAGCAGTTCGCCGCGAAGCCCCGCATGCTCCCGCTCGAGGAGACCGCCGAGCTCACCGGACAGCCCGTCGGCGGGGTCGGCCCGTTCGGGCACATCCGGGAGCTGACCCTGTACTGCGACACGTCCCTACGCGACTTCGACGCCGTCTACCCCGCCGCCGGGAGCCGCTCCAGCGCGTTCCGCATCACCCCCGACGAGCTCGGTCGCCTCACGGGGGCCGAGTGGGTCGACGTCTGCTCCCTGCCGGCAGCCGGCTGAGATCTGAACCGGGCGGGCCGGCGCCCGACTCCGCGGTGCGAGGATGGGTGAATGAGCGAGGCAGTCGTCATCGGGGCCGGCTGCATCGGTCGCGGGTTCGTCGCGAAGCTCTTCTCCGATGCCGGCTGGCACGTCACGTTCCTCGACATCGATGCCCCGCTGGTCGAGGCGTTGGCCCGCGACGGCTCGTACGTGCACGTGGCTGTCGACAAGGCGCAGTCCGTACGGACCGTGATCGGTCCCGTCTCGGCGGTCGACAGCGGTCGGGATCCCGGCGCAGGGGTGGAGGCACTGGTCTCGGCGGACGTGGCGGCGACCGCCGTGGGTGGGATGCGGCTCGCTGAGATCGCGCCGCTGATCGCGACGGCGCTGGCGCGACGCATCACCCTCGACCGTCCACCCCTCAACCTGCTGCTCTGCGAGAACCTGCACGCTGCCGCTTCCGTCATGCGGGGACTCCTCGCTGGGCTGGCTGGGGTCTCCGCGGCCGATCTCGACGCTCACCTCGGGCTCCTGGAGACGTCGGTCGACCGGACGATTCCCGTCGTCAGCGCTGAGATTCGAGCCGTCGATAGGTCGATCATGATCGCCGATCCGTACCGCCCGCTGCCCTACGACATCGCGGCGGTGCGCGGGCCCGGCTTCGACGTGCCAGGTATCGCGGGCGACCCCAGCGTCCCGTTCGCCTACTACGGCGAGCGGAAGCTGTACGTGCACAACCTGGGTCACGCGATGACCGCCTACCTCGGCGAGCGCGCGGGAGTCGACCTCCTGTGTGACGCGATCGTGATCCCGGATGTGCACCGGTTCGTACGAAGGGCGATGGTCGAGTCCTCCGCTGCCCTGGCCGGCGCGTACACCCGACCGTTGCAACCGCTTCTGGATCTCGTTGACGATCTCCTCGATCGGTTCGCCGATCGCACACTGCCGGATCCGGTCGCGCGGGTCGGGCGCCATCCCGTACGCAAGACCAGTCCCGGGGACCGGCTCCTCGGCCCGTACATGTCAGCCGTGCGGCAGGGGCTCTCGTCAGCGCACCTGTCCCTGGCGGTAGCCGTCGGCGGCGACGCGCTGCGCCGTCACGAGGGCTGGTCTCGCGACCGCATCTGGCGCCACTTCGGACCCGATCTCGACGATCTCACCGCTACTCAGCGCGAGCTTCTCGACGCGCAGATGACGCTCCTGACTCAGGAAGCGGACCTCACGGCGCACGGCGCCCTCATCGAGTCCTACGAGCTCCGATGACCGCCATCCAGGTGGTCGGGCAGCTGTGCGTGGACCTCAGACCTTCACTGGGATCGACCGGCGTCGCGGCGCCCGGTGAGCTCGCCGCGGTGGGTCCGATGGCTATCAGCCTGGGCGGTGCGGTCGGGAACTGCGGTCGCATCCTGGCCGATCTCGGGGTGGACGTCGCGTGGTCGGCATGCATCGGTGACGACGAGCTGGGAGCCATGGTGCGCCGGCTCACCGCCCACCACCACGACGTGGAGCTGGCCGTGGCACCGGGTCTGGCGACCTCGTACTCGGTGGTCGTCGAGCCGAAGGGTCTCGATCGCTCCTTCTGGCACCACAGCGGCGCGAACGACGCCTTCGTCGGCGACTGCGCAGTGACCGCCACGCGACTGCTCCATTACGGCTATCCGTCGCTCACGCCGTCGATGTGCGCGGAGGGAGGAGCGCCGATCGTACGGCTCTTCGACCGTGCCCATCGCCAGGGCGTCGCCACGTCGCTCGACCTGTCGTTCGTGGCCGACAACTCGCCCGTACGCGACGTGGACTGGGCCGCGCTGCTGCGCACGGCCGTCGCAGCGTCTGACGTCTTCTGCCCCAGCTGGGACGACCTCGTCAACTGCCTCGGGCTCCCCGCCGACGCTGACGACGCGTACGTGGCGGAGTGGGCGGACCGCTTCCTCGAGTGGGGCGCGGGCATGGTCCTGATCACTCGAGGAACGCGGGGTTCTCACCTTGCCGTGGCGGGAGAGGAGCGGCTCCAGGCGTTCGCCGCGTGCGGCCTCGACCCCGCCACGTGGGCAGGTACGAGGATGTGGCAGGTGCCCGACGTACACGACGACGTGACGACGACGAACGGTGCCGGCGACGCGTACAAGGCGGCGTTCCTGGCCCGTCTGGTCGACGGCGACGGCCCGAAGCAGTGCCTCGAGAGCGCAGCGCGCGTCGTGTCGCAGTACCTCACAGGTGTGCCGCTCGCCCCGTGAGACTGGCTACTTGCCGGCGACAGCGAGGATCACGCCGCCGAGCACCGGGCTTACCGCCGTGGAGATCCCGATCGTGGTGCCCAGCCGACCGAACGCCCACCCCCGCTCCGCGCCGGACCAGCTGCTGGACCAGGCCGGACACCTGCGGGTTGATGATCCGCCACCCACGCCTTGGAGCAGCCGAGCGCCGACGTGCCACCTGGCGTTCGGGGACAGGCCCGCGGCCAGGCTTGCCACGGTGAACACGCCGACCCCGACGACGAACATCGTGCGCCGCCCACGGGCATCGCCGAGCCGCTCGGCCGCCACCGGGACGAGGCCGAAGCTCAGCGCATAGCCTGAGACGATCCACTGCAGGGCCGCGTCGGGAGCGTGCAGCGCCTGCCGGATCGAGGGGAGGGCGACGTTCACGATGCTCACGTCCAGCAGGGTCATGTACCGGCTGTCAGCGCGATGCTGAGCGCCTTCCAGCGTCGCCCGTCGGGGCATACGCGTCGGACCCGTCACGCCCCGTGATGGCAGCACTCCCCTCAGCCATGTCCGGGGAGCCTCGGCGGGACCATCAAGCGACGCCGGAGTTCGGGGCGACGCGTGGCAAGGCGGCGTCTCTGACTTCCGCGCAGGGAGGGTTATGAGCAGGGGGTTGCGCGACCGATCCGCTCACTTCCGTGGTGGGCGGGTTATCAGTGCGGATTCAGGCGCCATAGCCTTCCGAACGCGGAACTCAGCTCCACAGGAGGGCACGGGCCGTCTGATAACCACCCGTTCGCGTAAGTCGCACGGCCTGGCTGAGCGAGGTCAGCGCTGGGGGCGATGGAACTCGATGAAGTCGACGACGAGATCGAGGGTGGCGGGCCTCCAGAACGTCGGGTCGCCGTGGTCGGCACCGGCGATCTTGTAGAACGTGACGTCCTGCCCGGCCTCGCGGAGTGCTTCGACGAGCATGATCGACTGGCCGAACGGTACGAGGCGGTCCGCGCTGCCGTGGATGACGAGGAACGGCGGAAGGTCGCGGCCTTCGCCGATGTGGGTCATGAGGACGGTCTTGTTGGCGAGGTCCGGGTTGTCGAGCACGTCGACGCCTCCGATGAGCAGCCCCTCCGGACTGTCCGCTGCTCGATGGTCCTGCACCGAGGGCTCTTCGTTCATCCGCGAGATGTCGGTCGGGCCGTAGTAGTCGACCACCGCGTAGATCTCTGGGACCGGCGCGCCGGCTGGCTCGTCCGAGAAGTACGGGTCGTCGCTGGTCAGCGCCGTCAGCACAGCCGTGTGCCCACCGGACGAGTCGCCCCACAGCGCGACCGGACCAGGAGCGATGTGGAGGTCGGCTGCGTTGTCCTGGAGGAACCGCAGCGCCGTCCGTACGTCCCGCACCTGCGCCGGGAACGGCGCCACTGTCGACGGGCGGTACTCGACGAACGCCACCACGTACCCTCGCTCCGCCACTGCCCCCAGCGTCGGGATCCGCGCCCCGACCTGCTGCTCGCGCCACGCGGAGCCCTGGACGAAGACCACCAGCGGGTACGTCTCGGTGCTCCACGCCGGGGCCACGACGGCGAGGTGCAGCGTCCGGCCGGACTTCTTCGCGTAGGGAATGTCGATCATCGCCTGGGCACGGTCCGCGACGGTGTCCGCCTCCAGGACCAGCATCCCCTCGGTGATCAGCGGCGAGTCCGGGAACTCGTCGTCCATCGTCAGCGGCTCGATCCAGCGAGCGGGCGGCACAGGCGTGTAGGTCATCGCATCTCCTCGCCCCGATCGTAGGGGCGGCTCAGCCGAGCTGGTCGCGGCGGCGTTCCAGGTAGGCGGTCTCCGCGGTGTTGCCGGCCAGCTCGATGGCTCTGGAGTACGCCGCGCGCGACTCCTGACTGCGTCCCAACCGGCGAAGAAGGTCGGCGCGGGCCGCGTGGTACGCGTGGTAGCCGGACAGACGGTCTTCGAGTCGGTCGACGGTCGCCAGCGCCACCTCCGGGCCGTCGAGCTCGGCAACCGCGATGGCCCGGTTGAGGCCGACGATCGGCGAGGGGTCGATCGCCACCAGCTGGTCGTACAGGGCGACGACCTGCGTCCAGTCGGTGTCGCGTACGTCGCGAGCGGAGGTGTGGACCGCATTGATCGCGGCGAGGATCTGGTAGGGGCCCGGGGCGATGCCCGACGCCAGACGCTCGCGTACCAGCCCGTGTCCCTCGGCGATCATCGCCTGGTCCCAGGCGCCGCGGTCCTGCTGATCGAGGGTGACGAGCTCGCCGGTCGCGGACACGCGTGCGGTGCGGCGGGCCTCGATGAGCAGCATCAGCGCGAGCAGCCCTGCCGCCTCTCCGTCGTCGGGGATGAGCGCTCGGATGAGCCGCGTGAGCCGGATCGCCTCGGCGGTCAGGGCGTGACGTACGGGCTCCGAGTCGGGCCCGGTCGCCAGGTAGCCCTCGTTGAAGACGAGGTAGAGGACCGCCAGCACGCCGGACACGCGGCCGGGGAGGTCCTCCGCGGACGGCACCCGGTACGGGATGCGTGCGGCCGCGATCTTGGCCTTCGCCCGGGTGATCCGCTGGCCCATCGTGGTCTCCTGCACCAGGAAGGCTCGGGCGATCTCCGGAACGGTCAGGCCGCCGACCATGCGCAGCGTCAATGCCACCCGGGCCTCCATCGCGAGCGCCGGATGGCAGCACGTGAAGATCAGCCGCAGCCGGTCGTCGTCGATGGCGCCGAGAGGCTCAGTCGAGCTGTCGTCGTACATGCGCTGAGCCTCCCTCTGCTTGTCGTCACGCTTGTTCTCGCGCCGGATCCGATCCAGCGCCTTCCGACTGGCGGTGACGGTCAGCCACGCGCCAGGGTTGGGGGGTACGCCCTCGGCGGGCCACCTCTCGACGGCCGTCGCGAACGCCTCGGCCGCCGCCTCCTCGGCGATGTCGAGGTCGCCGTACCGCCTGGTCAAGGCGGCGACCACCCGCGCCCACTCCTCCTGGTGGGCTCGGGTGATCGCCTCCTCGACGTCGGTCACGGTCACAGGAACGGCCGTACCTCGACCTTGCGGTTGCAGGCCTTCGAGCCCTCGGTCGCGAGCTTCAGCGCGACGTCGAGGTCGGGCGCCTGGATGATCCAGAAGCCGGCGAGCAGCTCCTTCGTCTCCACGAACGGCCCGTCGGTCACGATCGGCTGGTCGCCCCGGTTGTCGATGACGGTGGCGGTGCTGGGCGCCGCGAGGCCACCCGCGAACACCCAGTAGCCGTCGGCGATGAGCTTGTCGTTGAACACGTCGACGGCGTCCATCTCCTCCTGCGTCCCGTTGTTCGCCTTCTCGTCGATCACGGAAACCATGTACTGCATCTCGGATCCTCCTGCGTCGTGGACTGCCCTCGTGGCCCTCCTCACCCCTGCAACGAACGCCAGTACCCCGATCCGACACCGCGGCCGGACTTCTTTCAAGGGTTTCGTATCAGAGAAGTGATGGCGCGCTCTTGAAGGCCGTGAGTGAGACGAGGGTGTACGTGAACGGGCGGCCGGTGGTGATCCCCGACCATACGTACCTGTGGGGTCCCGGACCGCGCGTGGTCGTACGGTTCCCCGGCCCGATCGGCTCCACGTGGTCCGCGCGGCTGAAGAAGCTCGGCGCGACCGTCGAGTTCTGGTGCCCTCCGTACGGGGCTTGTGTCACCTTGTCCGGCGACGCGGCCGAGAAGCTCGCGACGTGCGACATCGTCGCCGGCTACGTCCCGTATGACGAGTCGTCCTGCGACCGCGTCCTCGACGCAGACACCGGGCTCGACTGGCTCGACGTCGTCTGCTTCTCGCACGCCGACAGGCCACGCGTCGCCGACGAGCTCCGCGCTCTCGGCGCCACGGTCCTCGACGAGGGACGCTCCAAGATCCGCATCGGGTGGCCGGGCGACCCGACCCCGATCCGAGACGTCGTCGGCGTGAAGCTCGTGGAGCGTCCGCGCATCCCCTCCACATCGGCGACCGGGCTCGCGGTCGACCTCGACTACGGACATGTCGACGGCACATGGCGTACCGACCTCGACGGCAAGGGAGAGGTGATTGCGGTCGCAGACACCGGTCTCGACACCGGCGTGCTCACGACGATCACGCCCGATCTCGCCGGTCGCGTCAAGGCGCTCACCTCCTGGCCGATCAACCCGTCATGGGCGCCGTACGTGACCAACCCGGGCGCCGACGACGGTCCCGCAGATCTCGGCAGCGGCCACGGCACGTACGTGTCCGGTCTCGTCGCCGGTACGGGTGCGCGGAGTGGCGGGACCCGGCGCGGCGTGGCGCCGGCGGCGACGCTCGTCGTCCAGGCGATCGAGCAGTGGATCAGCGTCGCGCCTGGTCATCCCGAGATCGGCGCATCGCGCTACACCCTGGCCGGTCGCCCGACCGACCTCCGAGAGCTGCTCACGCAGGGTTACAGGTCCGGCGCACGCATCCATGTTCTGGCTTGGGGGAGCGCGGCAGCAGGGACGTACGACAACGACTCGTACGAGGCCGACCTGTACCTGCGTGAGCATCGCGACGCGATCATCTGCGTGGCCGCTGGCAACAGCGGTAGCGATCGCAACGCCGACCGCGAGATCGACGCGTCGAGCCTCGACTCGCCGGCGAGCGCCAAGAACGTCACGACGATCGGCGCGACCGAGGGATCGGCGCCCAACGGCTTCCCCGTCACGTGGGACCGGTTGCAGGCGGAGGGTCGCGTGTTCGCGAACGCCGCCGATCTCAGCGATCCCGTGTACGGGCAACCCAGTCGCATGGCCCTTCTCTCGTCGGCCGGACCCACGTCCGACGGTCGCACGAAACCCGATATCTCCGCGCCGGGGACCTGTCTCGTCGGTCCCCGCGCGATGAACGCGATCGGCCGGGGTTGGGGGCTCGCCGATCCGCTCCCGTCGTACGTCGTCGACGGGGGCACGTCCGCGGCGGTCGCGGTGGCTGGGGGGGCCATCGCGCTGCTGCGGCAAGCATGGCGACGGGAGCTGGGCAGCAGGCCCGCAGGGGTGACCCTCAAGGCGCTCGCGATCCTGGGTGCCGCACCCGTGTGCAGCCGTGACGGTACGAAGCCGGAGGACCGCAGCATCGCCGGGTACGGCCGCCTCGACCTCGACGGCTCGCTGCCGCACCCGAGCGACGGCTCGACCTCGGATGTGCTTGTCAACGGGACGACAGCGACCGGCGTTCGTACCGGCCAGGTCCGTCGCCACCGCCTCACGGTCGGCGCGAACGGTCGCCTGCGGGCTGTACTCGCCTGGTACGACCTGCCCGGCGAGCGTCTCGTCAACGACCTCGACCTCACCCTCATCGGCCCCGGCGTGGCAGCGCCCATCTGGGGCAACCACCAGAACGGCTCGCCCACCACGCCGGGCACCCCTGACCGTACGAACACGGTCGAGGTCGTCGACGTGTCCGGGCTCGCCGCGGGCACCTGGGAGCTCGCCGTCACCGGCGCGAACGTCCCCCAGGGGCCGCAGCCGTACGCCCTTGTCATCCGCACCTGGAGCTAGGGCACCCAACGAAAGGAGTCACGGCCATGGCCGATACCCATGAGTCCAGAACACGGACCCGTACAGCCGAACGTCCTCGCGAGCACGTCGACGAGGTCCAGGAGGCTGCCACCACGACCACTGCGGTCGCGGTTGCCCCGAAGCAGGCCGTCGTGGGCGGTGCGCCTCTCGGCGCTCTCCCCCTCGGCTTCGGGGCGGACACGCTCGCCGCCGACGTCAGCGGCCAGCTGAAGGCGGTCGCACCGACCTTCGGCTCGGTGCTGTCGTCGATCGGCATCGGCGTCGCCGACAGCCAGAGCGCGCTCGACAAGGGCGTGATCGACACGGTCAACGACCTGTCCGGCACCAACATCACGGTCGTCACCGACGTCATCCAGCACCTGGACGACGACGGCCTGCCCGACACGTCCCTCACGGAGCTGGTGAGCACGGACCTGTCCGTCCTCAACTTCTTCATGCCGACGATCCACGAGTGGAAGCGCGTCGC
>PMBM01000099.1 GCA_003153855.1 Propionibacteriaceae bacterium | reverse complement strand
GCGGAGAACGCGTTCTTCATCAAGCAGCGCGAGGCGGGCTATGCGGACAAGACCCCGCGTGAGATCACCAAGGAGTTCTTCTCGTACGCGGACATCTTCACGATGAGTGCGAAGAAGGACGCCATCACCAACATGGGCGGTCTCCTCGGCGTCCGCGAAGAGGGCGAGCATGTTCCGGACGTCAAGTCGCTGGTCATCTCGGGCGAGGGTTACGTGACGTATGGCGGTTTGGCTGGGCGCGACCTCGCGGCGCTCGCCGTCGGCTTGTCCGAGGGACTGGACGAGTCCTACCTGGCGTACCGGATCGGCCAGTCGGCCTACCTGGGGGGTCGACTGGACGACTACGGGATCCCCTACCAGCGGCCCGCGGGTGGTCACGCCGTCTTCGTGGACGCCGGACGCCTCCTGCCCCACCTGCCGTGGAACCAGTACCCGGGTCAGGCTCTGGCGATCGAGCTCTATGTTCGCGCCGGCATCCGCGCCACAGACATCGGCTCGTTCCTCATGGATCGGGACCCGGTGACTGGCGAGGAGCAACAGGCTCCTCTCGAGTTCACCCGCCTCGCCATCCCGCGCCGGGTCTACACCCAGGCGCACCTCGACGTGATCGCCGACGCCCTAGTAGCGATCAAAGAACGCGCCGAGCAGGTCCCGGGCTACCGAATCATCTCTGAGCCCAAGGTGCTGCGACACTTCACCTCCAAGTTGTTGCCCGTTGGCTCCGGGAGCGGGGCTGACGTCTGACGGAGCGTCCCCGCGATGTCGGGACTGACCGCCTGGCGACGCCAGCCGACGGCGGTTGCCGCTTCCCTTCCGCACCGGGTTTCCCTTCTCGATCAGGGTCGATCGCGTGCTCCGCGCGCACCTGGAGTCGACCATCCCCAGTTTCGCCAGCATGGCCTAGGGCCGAGTCCTCATCCGGCTTGCTCTACATTTTGGGGCATCACTGCCGGGGCGGCCGAGTCGCCGCCGAGACAGTTGACGCCTACGAAACTGGCCCAAGCGCTTCGCGCACGACTGCTTCAGCTGAGTACCGGCGTGTCCCACTTTGTGCGCGCGCGAGTTCCGCGGATCGGGTCAGACCCCGGGGACGAATCGGGCGAGCGGCCGGAGTCACAAGGAGGGCACGCAGGATTCAGCCGGCGACATTCGACGGGCTCGCCCATCTGATCGAAGAACTCCCCCACCGCTACCGCGTCCTCGCTCTCACCGCCGGTTGGTGCGCGCTGCGATTCGGTGAACTCACAGAGGGCCCGGCGCGGACTAAAGTGCCTTGGGACTTCTCACCTGGGAGAGCGAGCGCGATGTACGTTGACGAGCGTGGTCCCGCTGACGCACCCACGATCGTCTTCCTCCACGGCGGGGGTGGTGGTGGATGGATGTGGCGGCCGCAGGTCGAGGGTCTGCCCGACTACCACCTGCTGGTTCCCGACCTTCCCGAGCACGGCAAGAGCACAGGTGACGTGCCGTTCACGATCGATCGCTCCGCAGCCGGGGTTGCGGAGTTGATCCGTACCAGGGCGCATGGGGGGCGGGCGACGGTGGTCGGGCTTTCGGAGGGCGCGCAGATCACCGTTGCGCTGCTCGCTCTCGCGCCGGAGATAGTCGAGGCTGCGATCGTCAGCAGCGCGCTGGTTCGGCCGATGCCCGGCGCATGGATGATGACCCCCGGTGTCCTCGCGTGGACCTTCCGGCTGAGCGTCACTCCGTTCAAGAAGAGCGAATGGTGGATGCGCGCGAACATGAAGGGCGCCGCGGGTGTTCCCGAGACGTTCATCGACGACTTCCGGCGCACCTTCCGCGAGACCACGGAGCAGTCGTTCGTCCATGTGATCATCGAGAACCAGCGCTTCCGTCTCCCGGCCGGCCTGGAGCGTGTGACTGCGCCGGTGCTGGCGGTCTGCGGACACGGCGAGTATGAGGTGATGCGAGCGTCGACCCGCGACGTGGCCGCTGGGATCCCCGACGGCAAGGCCTACGAGGTCTTCCACGAAGGAAGGCCGAGCCTCGCTCAGCAGCACAACTGGAACATGAACGAGTCAGCCCTCTTCAACGAGATGGTCCGCGCGTGGATGACGGGATCGCCGCTGCCGGATGCCTTGCACCCCATGCACACATAGGACCGCGGTTCAGGGGCCGGTCGCTTCCTGGGCTTCAACAGATACAAGACCGACTTCGCGGAGACCCGTTCATCGCCGGAAGCTGCAGCGATCACATGTGTTGTGGACCCTTGGGGAACGGTCAACGGTTCCGAAACTAGCGCCGAGGAGGGGGACGCCCTGATCTGCCGCGATTCGCGCTGTCGATCTGGTGAACGCAGGCCTTGACACTCCGGTCAGTAATCCGGAACCCAGCCGAGTGACTGTGTCGTTGCTGGTTTGCCTGCTGGAGACGCGTTCGCGGCTTCAGGATGACCGGGATCAACCTCAGCCGGCGAGTCGGGTGAACCCGGGCAGAACGGTGGCCACGGCGACACGCTCAATGTGGTTGACGGGAAGTTGTCGCCAGATGGGGTTCAGGTAGCGCGCCTGGTACTCGGCCTCGCCCACATCTTCCACGAGCTCGAGACCGAACTCACCGAGAAAGGCGCGGAGCTGGGTCGGTTCGAGGCCGAAGCGCCACGGTTCAGAGGATCCCAGCAGGTCTCGGACGTCACCCTCTCCCCACGAGCCGTCCGCGATGACGCGGCGCAGGATGTACGTGAGGACGATCGTGCTGCCGGGGGCTGACTCCCCGACGAGGCTCAGCGTCGAACGTACGGCGGCCTCTGTAAGGTACTGCGTGACGCCTTCCCAGACGAACATCACGGGGCGTTGGTGGTCGAGTCCTGCCGCAGTGAGGACCTCACCTAGTGAGTGGAGGTTGAAGTCGGTCGGGACGAACCTGACGTCGCGTGCCCGCGGAGGTGTGCGGCGCAGCTTCTTCAGCTTGTATCGCTGAGTGCCGGGACGGTCCACGTCAAACACGGTCGTGGCGGCTAGTGAAGCCATCCGGTAGGCCCTCGTGTCCAGGCCCGCACCGAGGATGACCAGCTGGGAGATCCCCGCCTCGACACGGTCGCTGACCACGTCATCGATGTAGCGGGTCCGCATCACCTGAGCGCCGTAGGTCCCAGGGCCCAGCGCCGCGAGCAGCTGATCCCGCATCGGCCCCATCTGAGCCATCATTGTGAGCATCGGGTCGAGAAGCCCACCCACCACCGGATCGTTGAACTGCCGGTACCGCGGAGGCTGCGCCTGCTCCACCAACCGGCACCAAGCTGCTCCCATCGCCGACCTGCTCACCCCAGACTTGGCCACTCCTCATCCAAGCATCCAGAGTCTCGCCGCGTCAGAA
>PMBM01000201.1:8579-26100 GCA_003153855.1 Propionibacteriaceae bacterium | reverse complement strand
GTGCCGCGGGAGATCGTCACCGAGTGGCCACGCTCCGTACCGCCCTCGGCGATCATGAGGTACCACCAGTCGCCGACGTGGTACAGGTGCGGCGCCTCGGGGAACATGCCGCCTGTACCCGACCACAGCCGGCGTACGTCCGAGATCGCCTTGCCCGTGTCGGTGTCCAGCGTGACCTGCGTGATGCCCAGGTGGTTCAGCTCGCCCAGGTCGTTGAGGATGAAGCCGGACATCGTGACGTAGCAGGTGCCCTCGTCGTCCCATGCGATGTCGGGGTCGATGCCCAAGACGTCCATGACGATGCCGTCGCTCCACGGCCCGGCGGGGTCCTTCGCCGTGTACAGGAGGTTGCCGCGGCCGCCCATCATGTCCGGGATGACGAGCCAGTACGTGTCTTCGTGGAAGCGGATCGTCGGCGCCCAGGCGCCGCCGCCGGTGGCCGCCTTGTCCGAGCCGAGCTGGCCGTCACGCACGGCGACGTGCGTGAGCAGCTCGAAGTTCTGGCAGTCGGTGGAGTGGAAGATCGGGATGCCCGGCAGGTACTCGAACGTCGAGTTCGCCAGGTAGTAGTCGTCGCCGACCTTCAGAACACTCGGGTCCGGGTGGAATCCCGCGATGAGGGGGTTGCGCATGAGTGCTCCTCCAATGGGCTCGACATTCACCCGACCGCCATGGTCGTGCGTTCGTCATCGGCAGTCTGCCCGACCCGTGAGGCGCTCGGCGAAACAGGAACGGCAACCGATGGCCAAAGCCTACTACCTGATCGGTTTTCATGTTAGTGTCCCGTTTCAAGCGCAGGCCATGGCGGCCCGTGCACCGCGCGGGAGGCGCACATCACATGAACAAATGGAAGGTCGCACTGGCCGGGGCCGTCGCGGCTGCCCTTGCGCTCACCGGCTGCGCCGGTGGGACGTCGAGCTCAGGCAGCAGCAGCGCGAAGACCGGCGGCACGTTGACACTCGGACTCATCACACAGGCCACCACGTTCTCGGCGCAGGATGCCAACTGGGCCAACGAGGCNNCCTACGACGACACCAAGACCAAGCTGACGCTGACTCTTCGTACGGATGTGAAGTTCTCGGACGGCGAGGCGTTCAACGCCGACGCCGCTGCCCAGAACCTCAAGCGGTTCCGAGACGGGGCATCGCCGAACAAGAGCCTGCTCGCCCAGGTCTCCGACGTGAAGGCCGTTGACGCCTCGACGGTCGAGATCGACCTCAAGGCGGCCGACCCGGCGATCCTGGTGGCCCTGACTCAGAACGCCGGTCTCATGGAGAGCCCGAAGGCCTTCACCGCCTCCGACATCAAGACCAACCCGATCGGCTCCGGCCCCTACACGCTCGACACCAAGAACACGGTGCCTGGCTCCTCGTACACGTTCGTGCGGAACGCCGGCTACTGGTCCGCCTCCACCTTCCCGTACGACAAGGTCGTCATGAAGGTCTTCTCCGACGCCACCGCCGAGCTCAACGCGATCAAGGGCGGACAGGTCAGCGGCGCGAACCTCATCGACAACGGCTCCCTCGACCAGATCAAGGCAGCCGGCTACACGGTGAACGCCCAGGAGCTCGACTGGACCGGCCTCATCCTGCTGGACCGTGACGGCAAGCTCGCCAAGCAGCTCGGCGACGTCAAGGTGCGCCAGGCGATCGCGTACGCGTTCAACCGCGACGCCCTCCTCAAGGCCATCGACAAGGGCAACGGCACCGTGACCGAGCAGATCTTCCCGAAGAGCTCGCCTGCGTACGACGCTTCGCTCGACTCGACGTACACCTACGACGTCGCCAAGGCGAAGCAGCTCCTGTCCGACGCCGGCTACCCCAACGGCTTCGAGCTGAGCATGCCGTCCTCGAACCTCGTGCCGTCGTCGACCTGGTCGATCATCGCCTCGCAGCTCCAGGACGTCGGCATCACGGTGAAGTACACCGACGCCGGCAACAACTTCATCACCGACATGCTGGCGGCGAAGTACCCGGCGACGTGGATGCGGCTCCAGGAGGACCCGACCGACTGGCAGATCTCGAACTTCGAGCTCACGGCGAACGCGGTGTTCAACCCGTTCAAGTCCGACGACCCGAAGATCGACGCCTGGGTCAAGACGATCCAGACCGGTTCGGACTCCGATGCCGCTGCGGCATCGAAGGCGATGAACAAGTACGTCGTGGATCAGGCCTGGTACGTCCCGTGGTACCGCGTGCAGTCGAGCTTCGCGACGGACGCCAAGACGCAGGTGAAGATGCAGGTCGGGAACGCCTACCCGTACCTGTACAACATCTCGCCCAAGTAGTAGAGGCGAACGGTGGGCGAGCGGTGAGATACCCGCTCGCCCACCCGGTCCCGACAAAGGAGTCTCAGTGGTGACCTTCATCGTGCGCCGGATCGGAGCGGGCATCGTCATGCTCGTCGTGATCTCGACGATCGCGTTCCTCATGCTCTACGCCGGCGGCGGTGACATCGCTCGCCACATCCTCGGCCAGCAGGCCACGCAGGACCAGGTCATCGCGAAGGCGCACGACCTCGGTCTCGACCAGCCGGTCTTCAGCCAGTACGCGCAGTGGCTGGGCAATGCCCTGCACGGCAATCTCGGGCAGTCGTGGTTCAACGGTCAGGACGTCACCGCCGCGATGGCCTCACGGTTCCCGGTCACCTTCTCCATCGTGATGGGTGCCACGTTGCTCAGTGCGCTCCTCGCCGTCGTCCTCGGGGTGTGGGCCGCGTCCCGCCGCGGAGTGGTCGACAAAGTCGTCCAGGTCGTGTCCCTTCTCGGCTTCGCGATCCCAGGGTTCCTCGTGGCCCTGGCTCTGGTTCTGGTCCTCGCGATCAACCTCAAGCTCTTCAAGCCGACGGGCTACACGCCGTTGACCGACGACCCGGGCGCCTGGCTGTCGAGCATCACGCTTCCGGTCATCGCCCTCGCGATCGGCGGCATCGCCAGCGTCACCCAGCAGGTCCGCGGCTCCGTCATCGACGCACTGCGCCAGGACTACGTACGGACGCTGCGCTCGCGCGGTCTGAGCCGCAGCAGGGTCATCTTCAAGCACGTGCTGCGCAACGCCGGCGGCCCCGCCCTCGCCGTCCTCGCGGTCCAGTTCATCGGCATGTTCGGCGGCGCGGTCATCATCGAGCAGATCTTCGCGATCCCGGGCCTCGGCCAGGTCGGCGTCTCCGCCACGACCCAGGGCGACATCCCTTTGGTCATGGGACTCGTGCTCGTCACCGCGGCCCTCGTGGTCGTCGTCAACCTCCTCATCGACCTTCTCCAAGGCTGGCTCAACCCGAAGGTGAGGCTGTCGTGACCGCCATCGCTCCGCTGCCCGACCCGCAGTTCACGCCCCAGGTCGAGGTGCTGGCCGTGGGCGACGTCGGTTCCCGCCGGACGTCCCTCTTCCGCCGCCTGCTGCGCAACCCCATGGCCGTCGTCGCGATGGTCTGGCTCGTGCTGCTCGCTCTCGTCAGCGTCTTCTCCAGCGTCATCGCACCCGGCGACCCGTCGCACGGCGACCCCATCAACACACTGCTGCCGCCCGGGGGGCACTTCCCCCTGGGAACCGACGCGGCAGGCCACAACGTCCTGAGCCAGCTCATCCACGGCGGTCTGTTCAGCCTCGCAGGAGCGCTGCTCACCTTGGTGATCGCCGTTGCCATCGGCGTGACGGGTGGACTGCTGGCGGGCTACTTCGGCGGCTGGTTCGACGCCGTCTCGAGCTGGCTGGCCGGCATCGTCATGGCTCTGCCGGGCATCATCGTGCTGCTCGCGGCACGCGCGGCGCTCGGTCCGTCGATGTGGTTGTCGATGTCGGTCTTCGGCGTGTTGGTCTCGCCGGCGTTCTTCCGGCTGGTCTACGCCGCGGTGACCGCGGTACGTAACGAGCTGTACGTGGATGCGGCCCGGGTCTCGGGACTCAGCGACTCACGGATCATCGGCCGCCACATCCTCACGGTCGTGCGTGCGCCGATCATCATCCAGGCCTCGATGATGCTGGGCATCGCGATCGCCATCCAGGCAGGCCTCGAGTTCCTCGGGCTGGGCGACCTCAACCTCCCCACCTGGGGCGGTCTGCTGCGGAACGGCTTCGCGGAGATCTACGACGCGCCGCTGCTCACCCTCTGGCCGAGCCTCGTGATCGGGCTGACCTGTATCGCGCTCACCCTTCTCGGCAACGCGATGCGCGACGAGCTCGAGCAGTCGGGTGCCGCACCCAAGAAGCGCGGCGCCGTCTCGGAGATCGTCCGTGAACCCGTTGTGACCCACGCGGAGGAGGCCGGCGCGAAGATCGGCGAGACTCTCCTCGAGGTGACCGACCTGCGCGTCGGCTACGACCAGCGCGACGGCACGGTGAAGGAAGTCGTCAGCGACGTCTCCTTCTCCGTACATCGCGGCGAGGTGCACGGCATCATCGGCGAGTCTGGCTCGGGAAAGACCCAGTCGGCGTTCGCAATCATGCGGCTGCTCCCCGAGGGTGGCCGGATCATCGGCGGCACGGTCCTCTTCGAGGGGGCCGACCTCGCGTCGATGTCCGAGAACGAGATGACGAAGCTGCGCGGCCGCAAGATCGCGTACATCCCGCAGGAACCCATGAGCAACCTGGACCCGTCGTTCACGGTCGGCAGCCAGCTCGTCGAGCCGCTGCGGCTCAAGCTGGGGCTCTCCACGGCCGAGGCCAAGGCGAAAGCTCTCGACCTGCTCGCCAAGGTCGGGATCCCGAATCCCGAGCGTACGTTCAAGGCCTATCCCCACGAGGTGTCCGGAGGCATGGCGCAACGCGTCCTCATCGCCGGCGCCATCTCGTGCGAGCCCGACCTGCTCATCGCCGACGAGNNGACATGGGCGTCATCCTCGTCACGCACAACTTCGGCGTTGTCGCCGACCTGTGCGACCGGGTGTCGGTCATGCGGAACGGCCGGATCGTCGAGACCGGCCCGGTGAGGTCGATCTTCGCCAGTCCCGAGCACGAGTACACGAAGTCGCTCTTCGCGGCGATCCTCGACGAGGCTCCTGCCCGCGGAGCGTTGCCTGAGCCGTCCCAAGGAGGCGCCAAATGACCGCTCCGCTGCTGGACTGCAGGGACGTCGTGGTCGAGTACCCGATCAAGGGCTGGCGAAGGGCCCCGTTCAAGGCCCTCAAGGGCGTCAGCCTCGACATCCGGCCCGGCGAGACCGTCGGTCTCGTCGGCGAGTCGGGATCCGGCAAGACGACGCTCGGTCGCGCGGTGCTCGGGCTCGCACCGGTCACTGGCGGCGAGGTGATGTTCGACGACACCGACATCGCGCACTACTCGCGGCCTCAGCGGCGTGGGCTGAGCAAGGACATCCAGGTGGTGTTCCAGGACCCGTACACGTCCTTGAACCCGTCGCTCACGATCGAGCAGATCCTCGTCGAGCCGCTGACCGTGCAGAACGTGCCGAAGGCAGAAGCCTCCAAGCGCGTACGTGAGCTGCTCGACCAGGTCGGGCTGCCGAGCAACGCCGCGTCCCGTCTCCCCCGCGAGTTCTCGGGCGGTCAGCGTCAGCGCATCGCGATCGCGCGAGCCTTGGCCCTGCGGCCGCGGCTCATCGTCTGCGACGAGCCGGTGTCGGCGCTCGACCTCTCGACCCAGGCGCGCGTGCTGGACCTCTTCAAGGACATCCAGGACCGTACGGGCGTCGCGTACCTGTTCGTCTCGCACGACCTCGCCGTCGTGCGCCACCTCAGCCATCGCGTCGCGGTCATGTACCGGGGCGAGATCGTGGAGTGGGGCGATGGCAACCAGGTGACGAGCGCCCCGAAGCACCCGTATACGCAACAGCTCTTCCTGTCCGCGCCGATCCCCGATCCCGTCAAGCAGGCCGCGCGCCGCGAGGCACTGCTCGAGCTGAAGGAGCGCAACCTCGCCGGTGCCGCCGGCGTGAACTGACCGGGTGCATGGCCCGAGGGCATTCAGTGGCAGCGATGTGCCAGGCGGCAGCGCTGCACGCTCAGCGCAGGTGTCGCTGCCACTGAATGTGCGGTCAGCTCTCCGCGCCCTCGAAGCCGATCAGCCACTTCAGCCCGTACCGGTCGACCACCACTCCGTCGTGCGCCCCCCAGGGCCGCAGCTGGAGGTCGTCGACGACCTGGCCACCCTCGCTGAGCCGCCTGAACCACTCCCTCAGCCTCGCCGGATCCGCCGTGCCGAGCAGGGCGAACATCTGGCCCTCGGCTGTGAACGCCGGCTCGTCCACAGCGTCGGCGCCGAAGAGCGACACGGGGCCGCCGGTCAGGGAGCCGTGGGCGATCGCCTCGGCGGGCCCGTCGGTGCGGTTCATCTCCGCGAGCGTGTTCAGCTGCGGCTCGCCTCCGAACACGTCGGCGTAGAACGCCAGGGCCTCGCGTGCGGTACCAGGGAACAGGATGTACGGAGTCGGGTCGGACATGTGCCGATGCTAGGGGCTCGCTCCGAACCGCGTCGGCGCCGATATTCTGCGAGCGAGGCCGCGTCCGGTCGCGGCGCGGAGCGGGCGGCGGTGGGTGACATGGACAAGACGGACCTCAAGAAGACGCTCGACGCGTACCGCTGCGACAAGGGGCGGTTCCGGATCCTCGACATTCCGGACATGACGTATCTCATGATCGACGGCAGCGGCGCGCCTACGTCCCCGGCGTTCGGCGAGGCCATCGAGACCCTCATGCCCGTGGCGTACACCCTCAAGTTCGCGAGCAAGGGCGACCTGGGACGTGACTACGTCGTCCCTCCGCTCGAGGGCCTGTGGTGGGCGGACGACATGGAGTCCTTCACGGCCTCCCGCGACAAGAGCCGGTGGCTCTGGACGTTGATGACGCTCGTCCCCGACTGGGTCCACCGGGACGCGTACGAGGGCGCTGTCGCGCAGGTCGCGGTCAAGAAGGCTCCCGCCCGCCTGGGCGACGTACGTCTCGAGCGGCTGTCCGAGGGGCGCTGCGTCCAGACCCTGCATGTCGGCTCGTTCGACGACGAAGCTCCGGTTCTCGCGACGATGCACGACGAGTTCATCCCCAGCCACGGGCTGACGATGACCGGCAAGCACCACGAGATCTACCTCAGCGACTTCTGGAAGGTCGCCCCCGAGAAACTGCGCACGATCCTCAGGCAGCCGGTGCGCCCGGCGGGCGAGCAGCGCGTCGACGTCTGACCCCCGTCACTCGCAGGAACCGGACTTCTCGGGGTTATGGAGACCGGCGATCGTTCCAGAAGGAGCACGACCGAAGTTCTCGGGGTTACGAAGGCCTCCGATGCCCTCATATGCCCGACAACTTCGGTCCGACGCTTCGAGCGCGCCCGAGCCCTTCCCATAGCCCCGAAAACGTGGGTCGCGAAGCGGGCGTCACACCGGCGTTGCGACCTTGGGGCTCGTACGAGCCCGGCGGCGGCTCCACCACCACAGCAGGGGACCGGCGATCATCATCGGGACGCACAGCCACTGGCCCATGCTGAGCCCGAGGCCCAGGACGCCGAGGTACGAGTCGGGCTCGCGGAAGTGCTCGGCGATGAAGCGGAAGACCCCGTAGCCCAGCAGGAACGCTCCGCTGATGCATCCGGCTGCCGGCCGGCGCCTGTCGTACAGCTGGAGCAGTGCGAACAGCAGGACGCCTTCGAGCAGGAACTCGTACAGCTGCGACGGATGCCGCGGCGTGNNAGCTCGCCGTTGATGAAGTTGCCGATCCGCCCGAGCCCCAGCCCGATCGGCACCATCGGCACGAGCAGGTCGGCGACCGTGAGGAACGGCCGGTGGTAGCGGCGTGCGAACCACGCCAAAGTGATGATCACGCCGATGGCACCGCCGTGGAAGCTCATCCCGCCGTCCCAGATCTTCACCATGTCCAGCGGGTGGGTGAAGTAGTAGACGGGCTTGTAGAAGAGCACGTAGCCGAGGCGGCCGCCGAGCAGGACGCCGGCGATGGTGTAGAAGATCACGCTCGAGACGTCGTCCGCCGACCACGAGGGTTCGTCGGTGTACGGCTCGTGATGTACGCGCCGGCGCAACAGCGCGTACCCGATGATGAACGCCAGCATGTACATGATCCCGTACCAGTGGATCTCCAACGGCCCGAGCTTC
This sequence comes from Propionibacteriaceae bacterium, assembly GCA_003153855.1. Classification (GTDB taxonomy): domain Bacteria; phylum Actinomycetota; class Actinomycetes; order Propionibacteriales; family Propionibacteriaceae; genus Fen-668. The sequence goes on along the minus strand of PMBM01000201.1, from coordinate 18,048 downwards.
AGGGCGATCGGGTTCAGGTTGGGGTACGTCAACACGAGATCGGTCACGCGTGCAAGTATCGCCGCGAGCCGCCGAAACGCCGATCTCGCACGCGCACGAGCTCACGAAGACCTCCAGCGACGATGGAGACGTTTCGGACCCTGGTGTTCCCTCCGGTACCGTTGACCCGGTTGCAGCCTGCAAACGGTCCGGAGGTGTCCGACGGTGAGTGAAGCGAATCCCGACAGGGAGCGGTGGTCGCAGGACCATGCCGCGCCAACGGCGGCCGCCTCCCAGGACCCGGCTCCCACGAGCGGGCCGGCGGTGCCGGCTGATCCCGACCCCACAGTCGTGCGCCGGCCGAGGAGCACCAAGCCACGTACGGGAGCGCCGCGCGCACCGAGACCTGCGGGCACAGCCCCGCGCAAGGTCACACCGACGCCCGTGCCGTCCCCGTCCGATCCAGGGACTCCGACCCCCACCAACGAGGACACGCGCGTGACGTCTCGGTCCACCTTCTCCGCGGGACTCGACCACCTGCCCAAGGCGGGCTCTGAGAACCATGCGCCGGCGCCGTTCGCGACGCCGCAAGCCGGAACGTCCGACGCCGACTCAGCTCCGGTATGGCCGACACCGAGCTCGGACTCCACGCCCGCACCCTCTGTGCTCGAGCGTGCACGCGCAGGCGTCGCCGCTGCGGCAGCCGTAGCCATGGAGAAGGTGGCCCAGGTCAGCGCCCCCGTCCTTGCGCCGCCTGTCACTGCGCCTCCAGCCGTCAACACGGCACTTGCCGTCGAGCTGGCCCCGACCGCCGTCAAGCGTCCCCGCCGTACACGCCGAGCGCGTCTGAGGATCTCCCGCATCGACCCGTGGTCGGTGATGAAGACGTCGCTGCTGTTCGGGATCGCCGGCGGGATCATCTTCGTCGTCGCCGTCTACGTGCTGATGAGCGTCATCGAGGCCACCGGTCTGTTCACCGCGATCAACCAGATGGTCAAGGACATCCTCGCCTCGCCGACGGACACCACGACCTTCGACATCACCGCGTACATCAACACCAAGCGGGCGACAGGCCTGGCAGCGCTCATCGGTGCGATCGACGTCGTGATCTTCACGGCGCTCGCGACGGTGTTCTCGTTCCTCTACAACCTGTCCGCCACGATGCTCGGCGGCCTCGAGATCACGCTCGCCGAGGACTGAGCGAAACGGCCGAGGGAATCTCTCGAAGCCCGAGGGAATCTTTCGCGGACATTGTCGCGTTGAGCCGACGATGAAGGGATGCGACAGCCATGACTGAGCCTGTTGCCGATGACCTGGTCTGGGACGAGATCCGCCGGGAAGCTGCGCGCGACGCCGCGCTCGAACCTGCCTTGGCCGGCTTCCTCCACGAGGCGATCCTGCGCCACCCGTCGCTGGACTCCGCGCTCGGGACGCTGATCGCCGGGAAGCTCGACGGCCATGGGCTCTCGGCGCTCTCGTTGCGCGACCTAGCGGCTGAGGCGTTCGAGAGCGACCCCACCATCGGGTCGGCCGTCATTGCAGACCTGCAGGCGGTGACGTCGCGCGACCCCGCGACCCGCGGCTACTCTCAGCCGCTGCTGTACTTCAAGGGCTTCCACGCGATCCAGGCGTACCGGATCGGCCACTACTACTGGACCCACGACCACGAGCCGCTGGCGCTGTACCTGCAGAGCCAGATCTCTGAGGTCTTCGCCGTCGACATCCATCCGGGCGCCCGTATCGGCAAGGGCATCATGTTCGACCACGCCACCAGCGTCGTCATCGGCGCGACAGCCGTGATCGAGGACGACTTCTCGATGCTGCACGAGGTGACCCTGGGCGGTACAGGTCGGGCCGGCGGCGACCGCCACCCGAAGATCGGCCGTGGCGTGATGATCGGAGCCGGCGCCAAGGTGCTGGGCAACATCAAGGTCGGCGAGGGTGCCAAGATCGGTGCCGGCAGCGTCGTACTCAAGGACGTACCGCCGCACACGACTGTCGCCGGCGTTCCTGCGAAGGTCGTCAGCTTCCCGCCCGAGTCGTTCCCGGCGCTCACGATGGACCAGTCCATCGACGGCCCGGAGTACGAGGAGCTCGCCATCGGCTCCGCGTCAGGAGCCTGAGGCCAGCCCGGCCTTGATCGCCGCGACGACCTCGCGGTAGAGCTGCTCGTTCTTCGCCGCCACGTACGGGGGGACGAACTGGCAGGTCGTCGGATTGAGATCGACACGGCTGCCGAACAGCGCGTCGAGCTCCTCCGGGCTCCAGACCTGCCCGTCGATGCTGCCGACGGTCGCCGAGGTGTGCGCGGCGATGATGAGGGCCGCCGTGTCCCACACGCTCGACGGGTTCGGGTTGAAGACGACGTCCGTGTCGTACGTCAGCATGTTCATCACCGCCGGGTTGCCCGCGAACGTGAGGCAGAACCACTCGTCGCCCAGTGCGTCGAACACCGGCGCGACGAGGTGACGGGCCTGGTGCTTGTACGCGTTCGCCGCGACGATGTGCTCCTTCGTCCAGTTCGGCATCGTCGGGCCGCGGAACGGCGCCATGATCGCGTTGTGCGTCGAGCCGATGAGCACGGTGCCGTCGTCGCGCAGCACGAAGAGGCGGCCGTCCGGTGCGGCGCAGAACGCCGTGACGAAGCGCCAGGCATCGCCGGTGCGCTGTACGACGATGCCGGCCGTGCACCAGCCCGCCCGCTGACAGCGCCACTGGTTGGAGCCGTCGGCGGGGTCGAGCAGTACGAGCAGCTGGCCGTCACGGATGTCGTCGGGGAGGTACGGGTGCTCCTCGCCCACGACCGTCGTCACAATGTCCAGCTTCGCCGTGCCCGGGTGGGCGAGCAGGTTCGCCTGGAAGATCTGGTGAGCGGCCCGGTCGACGACGAGGGCTGAGTCTCCGAGGTGGAGCTCCGCCGGGTCGTACACCTCCTGGTTGGCTGTGCTCAGCATGATGAAGTTGACCGTCGCCGCCAGNNTCCTAAGTCCCATGAGTCGGACTCTAGTTCGTGCTCGATGGTCGCCGGCGTCTCCACGCGGGCTGCAGGTGATCAGCGTCCGGAATGTGACCCGGTGGATATCCTGACGGCGTGATGGCCCAGGATCTGGAGACCCTCGCGTACCTCCGACGGGCCCGGGATCTCATGGACCGCGAGTACGCCTCGCCGCTCGACGTGGCGGAGATCGCCCGCGCCTCGTACATGTCGCANNACGCCGTACTCCTACCTCATGACCCGCCGCATCGAACGGGCGAAGGCACTGCTCCGGCAGGGCGGCATGTCGGTCACGGACGTGTGCATGGCTGTCGGCTGTACGTCGCTGGGCTCGTTCAGCGCCCGCTTCACGGAGCTGGTCGGTCAGACGCCGACCTCGTACCGGGCCGGGGACCACGCCGCGCTCAAGGGCGTACCGGCCTGCGTCACGAAGGACCTCACGCGCCCGACTCGTACCTGAGCGGCGCGCACAACCTTTCGAGCGTCCGCCACAACCCGTATGACCGCGATGTCGCGCCACAAAGGTTGTGTGTGTCAGGCGGCTCCGGCCTGCAGCGGGCGGACGATGAGCAGCACGATGGACGTGCTCTGGCAGGCCGTGTACGTGGTGGTGGCGACGAAGACCGAGTGGGTCTCGTCGGGCGGGTAGACGCGCAGGCCGTCGGCGGCCTTGGGCTTGCAGGTGGTGGCGTCATAGTTCCCGGCCATCGTGATGCTCAGCTGCGCATGGGCCGCCGCTCCGGGAGCGAGGGTCAGCGTGGTGATGGGGATGCCGGCGGCCTCACGGGTCGCCGCGGCGCCCAGCTGGGTGCCCGTGCCGTTGCCCACGAACGAGACTCCCGGGTAGCCCCTGACCGTGCATGCGGTGCTGCCGCTGTTGGTCAGTACGAGCACGGGGTACGCGTGTCCCGCGCCGCTGCCCGACCCGGCGCCGAGCGTCGCCGTGAGCTGGCTGGCGAGGCACTTGCCGAGTCCCGCGGACGTGGCCGGGGCGCTGGTCGTCGTGGCGGTTGTTGCCGCAGAGGTCGCGGTCGTAGCTGCCGAGCTCGCCGGTGCCGCGGTCGTCGCCGCGGCGCTCGTCGTCGCTGCTGCGGCGGTCGTGGACCCTGACGAGCTCGTACTGGGCGTGCATCCGCAGAGCACTGCCCCAGCAGCCACGAGAGTGAGCATCGCCGCTAGTCCTACCCGTGAACCAGGTCCTGTCCCCATGGCTGGACGCTACTCCCGTGCGAGCGGGCTGTCAGCGGGATGAGAGGGGCTCGCCGTCACCTGTACAGAGCAGGATTCGAGAAGCCATCCGTGGCAGGGGTGACTACCGTCTGAGGCATGGATATCACTCTCTCCCGTGCTTTCGTCACCGTCACCGACCCGGACAAGGCGCTCGCGTTCTACCGTGACGTCCTCGGCCTCGACGTCGTCATGGATGTTCCCAACGGGGACTTCCGCTGGATCACCGTGGGCTCGAAGTCGCAGCCCGGCGTCGCGATCGTGCTCACCAACTACATCCAGGGCTCGCCGGACGACCAGTCGTACGTCGCGGGCCTGGTCGCCAAGGGCGCCCTGAACGCCGTCCACTTCCACACCGACGACCTGGACGGCGTGTTCGCCAAGCTCGCCGAAGCAGGTGCCGAGATCGTCTCGGAGCCCACGACCCAGCCGTGGGGTGCCCGCGACGGGGCCGTGCGCGATCCGTCCGGCAACCTGGTACGCATCGAGGCCTGACCGCCCGGCCCGACCCTTCGTGACAGGGATCGGGGGGTTCGAGCGCCCGTTCAACCCCTCGAGCGCCGTACGACCGGGTCTCGCGCCACAAGGGTTGTGCGCGTCAGGCGGCGCCCGCGCGCAGGTCCCGTGCCACCGCTGCGGCTGCCTGAGACACACGGTCCTCGAGGAGTCGGGCACCGCTGATCTTGTGGCGGCTTCGCCCGCCGACGCGCACGGCCACCGGCGGGTGCAGGGACGTCAGCTGGTCGACGACCAGCTGGGCCGGCTCGACGTCCTCCTCGAGGTGCACGCCGAGCACAGCCGCGCGCGCCCCGACCTCAGCGGCGACGGTCTTCCAGTCCTCCAGCGGTACATCGCTCCCGAGATAGACCGTGTTCACCCCGGCCCGCCGCAGGCATGCGGCGAAGGCCAGCAGCATGAGCTCGTGGCGCCCTCCCTCGGGAAGTCCCACGAGCACCGGTACGTCCCCGCGCGGCTCCGCGTCGTTGAAGTGCGCCGACAGGTGGCGCGCGACCGCCGCGCTCGCGAAATGCTCCTGCGCGACGCTGAGCCGGCCGCTGTGCCACGCGTCGCCGAGGCGCTGCAGCTCGTTCGGGAGCCAGCAGTCGACGACGTCGTCGAAGCTCGTCGTGGCGAAGACGTCCGTGAGCAGGGCGTGCATGAGCGCCGGGTCCAGGTCGGCGGCCGCAGTCACCAGGTCAAGCGACTCCGGGACGGGCACAGCGGGGGCGGCACCCCGCGTGGGCGTCTCCCGTACGGTCTCCGCCGCGATGGACGCGGGAACCCCGTCGTGGACGAGCGCCGCCATCGCGCGGAGGATGGCGACCTGCTCGTCGTTGTACAGCCGGTATCCCCCCGGCGACCGTGCCGGGACGACGACCTTGTAGCGGCGCTCCCACACGCGGAGGGTCGCCTCGGTCACGCCTGTCAGCGCTGACACCTGCTTGACCGCGTACACCAGCTCGCCTGCTTCCTGAATGGACCACCGCACCGTACCCAACCTTGGACAAGGGTTCAACACGGGCTTGACGGGGTAACTGGTTGCCACCTACCTTGGACCCAACCTTATACAAACATTGGACGGACGTCATGGCCTTGCAGCACAAGACACGACAGCTTCACTCGGAGGACCACGCGTCCGACGACGTCGTCCTCGTCGATGACGCCGGCGTCGCGATCGGCACCGCCCCTCGCACCGAGGTGCACACCACGGCCACGCCGCTGCACCTCGCCTTCTCCACCTACCTCTTCAACGCGCGCGGTGAGGTGCTGCTCACCCGGCGCGCGCTGAGCAAGAAGACCTGGCCCGGCGTCTGGACGAACTCCTGCTGCGGGCACCCCCGCGCTGGGGAGTCCCTCGAAGACGCGGCGCGGCGCCGGATCCGGGAGGAGCTGGGGCTCACAGTCGGCCCGCTGGTCCCCCTCCTTCCCGAGTTCCGGTACCGCGCCGTCGACGCGTCCGGCATCGTCGAGAACGAGATCTGCCCGGTCTACGCCGGGTACGTCACCGAGGCCGATCCCCGTCCCGACCCGAACGAGGTCGCGGAATGGGCATGGGTGGCCTGGGACAAGTTCGCGGCGGCCATCGCGGCGACGCCTCACGTGTACAGCCCGTGGGCAGCGCTGCAGGTCCCGCTGCTCGTGGCCAAGGACCCGGCGATCTCACCGGTCGTCGCACAGTTCCCCGACGTCGTTGCCGTCTGCCGAGATGTCGACGCGCTGCTCGCCTCGGAGATCTCCACGCTGGTCGCCGAATGGGACGGGTATGCAAACGGCAACGGCGTCGACATCCTGCCTGTCGACTTCCCGGCATGGCTGGGCGATCTGCTCGTCGGCCGTGGCAAGAGGCTGCGCGTGGCGATGAGCTACTGGGGCTTCCTGGCCGCAGGCGGCACGCACGGTTCGGCGGACTACCGCTACCTCATCCGTGCAGCCGCCGCGCTGGAGGCGCTGCACCTGTTCGCGCTGGTCCACGACGACGTCATGGACGAGTCCGCCTCGCGTCGTGGCCGCCCGTCGGCCCACGTCGAGGCCACCCGCTGGCACGCCGCCTCCCGGGGCGTCGGCGATGCCACGCTGTTCGGCACCAACATCGCCGTACTGCTGGGTGACCTCGCGCACACCGTGGCCGACCGGATCGCCGACGACCTCCCGAGGCCGTTGCGGAAGGTCTGGTACGCGCTGTGCGTCGAGCTCGTCGCGGGCCAGCGCGCCGACCTCACCGGCGCGGCGGCCGGACGCCGGGACCTCGCGCACGCCCAGCACGTCGCGAGGCTGAAGTCGGGGCGCTACTCGATCGAGCGTCCCCTCGAGCTCGGTGCTCTGGCCGCCGGCGCGATGCCGGAGGTCGTCGACACGCTCCTGCGCTGCGGCGAACACATAGGGCGCGCGTTCGCGCTCCGCGACGACTACCTCGGCGTGTGGGGCGACCCTCGCCTCACCGGCAAGCCTGCGGGCGACGACCTGCTCGAGGGGAAGGCGACCGTCCTGCTGACGCTGGCCCGCTCCCGGCTGAAGGGGCACGCCGCGTACGTCCTGGCACGACTGGGGACGCCCGACGTCACGCCCGACGACATCCCCGTTCTCGCCATCGCCATGCGCGAGGCCGGCGTCGACTCCGCGCTCGAGGAGCTCATCGAGGCCGAGTACGACGCGGCAGCGGCATGCCTCGACGCCTCGCACCTGAGCCCTGCGGGTGTCGTCGGCATCCGCGACGCAGCGATGTCGATCGCCTGGCGCGACGCATGAGGGCACCCGCCCCAGGCGCCAAGACCGTCGTGGTCGTCGGCGCCGGACTGTCCGGGCTGAGCGCAGCCATGCACTGCGCCGGCGCCGGGTACCGGGTGACCCTCGTCGAGGCACAGGACATTCCGGGCGGTCGCAACGGCAGCCTCTCCCAGGACGGGTTCCGGTTCGACACCGGCCCGGTGGTCTTCACCATGGTGAGCCTGCTCGAGCAGGCGTTCGCCGCGGTGGGTGCGCGCGTGTCCGACTACGTGTCGATGACCTTGCTCGACCCCGCGTACCACGCGTTCTTCGCCGACGGCTCGCGCCTGCTCGTACGCCCCGGCCACGAGAAGATGCGCGAGGAGATCCTGCGCGAGTGCGGGTCCAAGGACGCGGCGGCGTTCGACCGCTTCGTGGTCTGGCTCAAGCGGCTCAACGACGTCGAGCTGCCCCACTTCATCGACGCGAACTTCGACTCTCCGCTCGGCCTGTTCCGGTCGCCCGCGGCAGGCATCGAGCTGCTGCGACTGCGCGCGTTCGGCCGGCTCGGGCCGGAGATCGCCCGCCGGTTCTCCGACGACCGCCTGCGCCGGGTGTTCAGCTTCCAGGCCATGTACGCGGGGTTGTCGCCCACCAGAGCGCTGTCCCTGTACGCGGTCATCACCTACATGGACTCGATCGAAGGCGTGTACTTCCCCGAGGGCGGAATGCATGCCGTCCCCACGGCCATGGCCAGAGCGGCCTGCGACGCCGGCGTCGAGATCCGGTACGGGACCGCTGTGGAGCGGGTCGAGAGGGCGACGGGCGGTCGCGCCACCGGCGTCGTCCTCGCGGGTGGCGAACGCATCTCGGCCGACGCCGTCGTCGTCACGGCTGACCTGCCGGTGGCGTACGACCGCCTGCTCCCTGGCGTCCAGGCTCCGCGCGTGGCCCGGAACGGTCGGTACTCACCGTCAGCCGTCGTCTGGCATGTCGGCATGAAGGGCGCCATGCTCCCCGACGGAGCGGGGCACCACAACATCCACTTCGGCCAGGCGTGGGACGACGCGTTCGTCGACCTCCTCGACCGCGGACGCGCGATGGCGGACCCGTCGCGCTACGTCGCGGTGCCGTCGATCCACGACCCCGGGGCCGCGCCCGCGGGGCACAGCTCGATCTACGTGCTCGAGCCGGTCCCGAACCTCCACGTCGGCCGGATCCACTGGGAGACGGAGGCGGCCCCGTTCCGCGACCGGCTCCACACGTTCCTCGCGACCGCCGGCTACGACGGCGAGATCGTCACGGAGAAGTTCGTGACACCGAACGACTGGCAGGCGCAGGGCATGGCCGCCGGCACGCCGTTCTCGCTGGCCCACACGTTCGCCCAGACCGGACCGTTCCGGCCGCGCAACGTCGACAAGCGCGTGCCGGGCCTCGTCTTCGCCGGCTCCGGGACCACCCCCGGCGTCGGCATCCCCATGGTTCTCGTGTCCGGCAAGCTCGCGGCCGACCGCGTGAAAGGAATGTTCTGATGACGACCCTGCTCGAGACCGGCTATGCCCGGTGCGCCGAGCTGACCCGCCAGTACGGCACCACGTACTACTGGGGGGCGCTCCTGCTCCCGAAGCGCCAGCGGCGTGACGTCTACGCGGTGTACGCACTGTGCCGGCTGGCCGACGACATCGTCGACGAGCCCGAGAAGGTGGACCTGTCGGTGCCCATGACGGGCACCGAGGCCGAGCGCCTCACCGCATTCCGGGGGATGTTCTTCGACGCGCTGCACCACGGGACGAGCGACGAGCCGGTCATGGCCGCGGTCGTCAGCAGCATCAAGCGCCGCGGTACGGATCCCGACTGCTTCGAGCGCTTCTTCGACGCGATGGCCCTCGACCTGACCCGTACGACCTGGGCCACCTGGGACGAGCTGCGCGAGGGGTACATGGAGGGTTCGGCAGCGGTGATCGGCGAGATGATGCTGCCGGTGCTGGAGCCGTACTCGTCGGCCGCCAAGGCGCCCGCCCGTGCCCTCGGCAACGCGTTCCAGCTCACGAACTTCCTGCGCGA
>PMBM01000201.1:0-8562 GCA_003153855.1 Propionibacteriaceae bacterium | reverse complement strand
CTGGTCCTGTACAGCCGGATCCTCGACCGCATCGAGGCCGCCGACTACGACGTGTTCACCGCGCGCCAGAGGGTGCCCGGATGGGAGAAGCTCGGCGTCGCGCTCCGTACGGTCATCGCCGGCCCGCCCCGTACAGACTTCAAGCGCCTGACCCCCTCCATCGCCTGACGGCTCCAGCTGCCAACGTCGAGGGCGGGCTCCCCACGTCAGACTGAGCACCACTGTGGTCACTGAGCACCACGCACGGACGGTGCTCAGCCACGGTAGGGGTGCTCAGTCGGGGGGTTCGGGCTCGCCGGCCGTCATGCCCACGGGGATCAGCGGCGCAGCAACCCTCGTACGGGCACGGTCCACACGTCCTCGCCCGCCACTCCCCATCCGGCCAGGAGCTCGTTCGCGGCCATGAAGCCCGTGGTCGCGGCGCGTTCCATGAGGGCGACCGGGTAGTCGCACCGGACCCAGTCGCCAGCCAGTACGAGGCGGTGGCTCGGCGACGCCACTCCCGGACGCTCGTGCCAGGCCTCGGGGCCTATGAGCGTGCAGTCGTCCCGTACGAGCACCTCGCGTTCGACGACAGGCAGCGTCTCGGTCTCGGGGTACACGCGGTGCAGCTCGGCCTCCAGCTGCGCCACCACCGCGGCCGCCGCGTCGCGATCGGTGGCCACCTCAGGCGCACAGGCGTAGGCGTGCAGCTCGACGACGGAGCCGAGGTGCGTCCGCGACCACGTGGCCGCGCCCTCCTCGAACCGCTCGAGCACGGACACGTTGTCGAGCGGCCCGTAGCCGGCCGTTCCGAGGAACGCCGGCCGGTCCCCGTGGACATGGCCGCCGAGCCACAGCCGGAGGACGATGAACGGCGGTGCGTTGTACGTGGCGGCGACCTGCGCCTTCCAGCCGCTCGCGTCAGGGGTCAGTGTCATGTCCGCGAGGAGCTCGCGCGCCGCGCGCGGGTCAGCGGCCAGGACGACCGCGTCCATCACGTACGAGTCGTGGGCGGTCGTGACCCGGGCCCCGTCGTCGTCCACGCTGAGCGCCGTGACCGGCTTCCCGACGTGCACCCCGACGCCGAGCTGGAGCAGGTGGTCCTCGAGAGGCCCCCAGTAGCACGTGTCGTAGTCGTCGTTCGGCACGTCGAACAGCAGGCCCTCGGCCGACCCCATGAAGTACGTGTGGAACATCGCCACGAGCTCGCCCGCCGCGAAGTTGCTCGGGTCGGCGAAGAAGGACCGTGCGAACACCTCGAGGGCGAGGGCGCGTGCGTCGGGCGGGAACCGGAGCCGGTCGAGGAACGCGGCGGCGGACTCGCCGTCGTAGTCGTCGTACGTGCCCGGGAAGTGCACCTGCATCAGCTCGAGCGCCGCCTTGACGTTGACCTTGGACAGGGTCTTCAGCGTGAACGAGTCGCTCTGCCGTACGAACGCCAGTACCGACCACGGAGGCGTACGCGGCAGGCTCGTGAAGGAGTCGCGCAGGCCGTCCGGACGCTGCAGCGGGTAGTCGGAGACGGGTACGAGGTGGCGAAGCGTCGGATCCGTACGCTTCAGCAGCGCCCGGAGGTTGTAGTACTGGCGGAAGAACGCATGGAAACCGCGGCTCATCGTGCGGTGCCCCGAGATCGGCCAGGACGCGACGCGGCCACCGAGGCGGTCACCGGACTCGAACAGCGTGACCGACGCACCGTGCTCCGCGAGGACCGTGGCCGCGGCGATCCCGGCGATGCCTCCGCCGATCACGGCAACGTGGCGGGGCGTTGTCAGCCGCTCGGCGCCGACGGGACCTGGGTGGCGAACCGCTCGGCGGTCCCGCCCTGGCAGGGACGTGCTCATGACTTCTCCCTCGGTTTCCGGGCGACGAACGTGTGCAGGATCCCGTGCTGCCAGCCGGTCGCGGTGCGGTGGGCGACATCCTCGAAGCCGCCCGCCACGAGGCGGTCTGCGAACCGGGTCACGGAGTCGAACTCGACGACGCTCTGCCACAGATAGTGGTACAGGTCGTGGTTGCCGTCGAGCAGCACGCCGAGCGGGATGATGATGAAGCGGGCGACGGCGTCCCAGACGACGCGTGCGCGTGAGTCGCCGGCCACCGAGTACTCCTGCACGACGAGCCACCCACCCGGGGCGAGCAGCTCGTACACCTCGGCCACGGCCTTGTCCCGCAGCTGGACGGGCACGTTCCGGTACAGGTAGGCGGTCATGATCCCGTGATGGCTGCCCGGGCCGAGCGCAGCGACGTCCAGCTCGCCCGCCACGGCCTGGCAGAACCGCACGGTCATGGGCCAGCTGGCGCGGCCCGCCTGCTCGAGCATCCCGTGGGACGCGTCCAGCCCGAGCACTTCCGTACCGAGCGGCGCCGCCTGCTGGAGGGCCCTCGTCGAGGCGCCGGTGCCGCACGCGAGGTCGATGAGCCGCAGTCCGGGTCGGTGGCCGACGCGGTCCACGAGGGCCTCGGCCGCGACGCGCAGCTCCCGGTGATACCCCGGGTTGAGACCGACGAGGAGGTCGTAGCGCGAGGCGCCCCGGTCGAATGCTGCTGCTGTGGTCACACGCGCTCCGTACGGCCGAGTCGGGTCCAGACGAGAATGGTCAGCGTCACCATCGCCCAGCCGAAGCCGAAGTCCTCGATGGGGATGTCCCACGGGAACCGCAGGCCCGACTGCTGCGCGGGGTTGTAGATGACGATCGGTGCCGACAGCTTGGTGAGCCAGCCGTCGACGATGCTCTGGAACAGCCACGTGATCGCGATCGCGATCCAGTACTGGGCCGTCTTGAACACGCCGGTACGGAACCAGGCGAGCTCGACGACGACGACGGCGATGATCGCGATGACCGTCATGAGTGGGTACTCAGGCACGCGGGTCCTTCCGCGTGCGGCGGAGGACGTCGCCCACGGCTTCGTACGTCAGCAGCCCGCAGATCGGCACGACGACGAAGAACACGAGCTCCTCGATCGGCATCACCCCTAGCCGGAAGCCGGTCGTGAAGAGCGGGCTGTACGTCCAGTGGTGGCGCAGGATGCCGACGACGTCCCAGATGGTGAAGGCCACGACGGTGGGGAGGAGCGCGAGGAGGAGGCGCCGCGCACGTCGGTAGACGCGTGCCCGCAGGACGAACTCGAGCGGCAGCGTCACGACCAGGCACGCGGCCATCAGGACCAGGTACTGCCAGCGGTCGTCCATCAGGTGCGCCCGCGGGGCGTCACCGGCAGTGCTCGTGCGGCCATGACACTCCTGTCCAATGTTTGTATAGACTTTAGGGGACCGGTGGCGCCACGACAACGTGGCGGTCCGCCCCATCCGTACGGAGGGCCCCGCATGGCCGACGACCACAACCGGCGACGAGCCACCAAGCAGGGTGAGCCGACGGCCCCGCGGATCGAGCGCGACGGGATCGTGTGGCGCGTCCGGTCCCTCTCCGGCGCCCGTCAGGTGCTGCGCGCCCGCGAGCAGACCACCCAGGCGGGCTTCACTGCCGAACGGATACCCCAGGGCTTCTTCACCAAACACCCCATCCTCATCTCGGACGGCCCGGCGCACGACGAGCAGCGCAGCAAGGTCGCCCGGTTCTTCGCGCCGGCGGTGGTCGAGCGGTACACGTCACGCATGGAGGCGTGCGCGGACCGCCTGCTCGGCGAGGTCTCCGGCACGCTCATGCTCGACGAGCTCGGCCTGCTGTACACGGTGGAGGTCACCGCGGACGTGGTCGGCCTGACCGCTGCCCCGGTCCCGAAGATGGCCAAGCGGCTCGTCAGCTTCTTCAACCAGCCGCCCTTCGACATCACGCGTCGCGACCTCGGCCGTACGCCCCGGCAGTGGGCGAGCGCTGCCGTGAACGGGATCGTGCCGATCGTGAAGATGTGGTTCGCGGACGTACGTCCGGCGGTGCGGGCTCGTCGCCGGGCACCGCAGGACGACGTGATCAGCCACCTCATCGCCGAGGGGTACAGCGACGCGGACATCCTCGTCGAGTGCGTCACGTACGGGACGGCGGGCATGGTGACCACCCGCGAGTTCATCGCCATGGCCGCCTGGCACCTGCTCAGTGACGGGGCGCTGCTGCGGCGCTACCTCGCGGGGGAGGCGCAGGAGCGGTACGCGATCCTCCACGAGATCATCCGGCTCGAGCCCGTGGTGGGCCACCTTTACAGACGGGCGCAGCACGCGTTCGAGGTGGGCGACGGAGACGAGCGGGTGACCGTACAGCCGGGCGACCTGCTGGACGTGTGCATCCGGCCGGCGAACGCCGATGCGGAAGCTGTCGGTACGGATCCGCTCGACATCTGCCCGTACCGTCCTCTGCCCAGCGGGGTGGCGGCGTACGGGCTGACGTTCGGCGACGGCGCCCACAAGTGCCCCGGGCAGCCGCTCGCGATCCTCGAGTCCGACATCCTGCTGACGCGCCTGCTGCGGCGGGACCCGGTGGTCGTCCGCGAGCCCACCCTCGACTGGGACGACCTCATCGAGGGCTACACGCTGCGCGACTTCGAGCTGCGCCTCAGCGCCGACGGCGTCGGCAGCTGACTTTCACGCCCGCCTCCGGAGTCGCCCTTGTTCCGACTGAGCACCCCTGTCGTGACAGAGCACCCCGCACGCGTNNGTGGTGCTCAGTCGAGTTTGTGGTGCTCAGTCGGAACAGGAGACCCCGATCTGGCGACCTAGGATCTCCTCAGCTTGGGCCGGATGCCTTCCCGCCAGATCGTGACCGGGATGCTCACGGACTGGTTCGTGGTGGCGACGGCGGCGGTCTTGCGGACGTAGTCCGTACGTCCGAGCTGGTCGACGATCGCCGCCGCGAGATCGCGACGGGCGGTCTGCTTGCCGGCGATGTGGTCCTCGGCGACGGCCCACTGGGTGGTGGCGTCCATGTCCGCCAGCCCGAGCGGGCGCATGATCGTCCAGTCGAGGTCCGTGGCCGACACGATCTCCTCCATGCGGCGCATGTCGTCGTACAGAGTCCTGCCCATGCTCCCCAGGAGCCGCAGCATGACGTTGCGCTCGACCCAGCCCATCGCGGGGTCCTGCCACGAGGAGAGGACGGCGGAGCTCGTCACGACCAGGCGGCGCGGTCCTTGCTCCGTCATCAACGACGTGACCGCTCGCGCGCTCTCCGAGTACAGGCTGATGGGTTCCTTGCTGTACGGGGTGCCGACGACGGACACCACTGCCTCGGCGCCCTTGAAGGCGCGGCGGAGGTCAGCCTCTCGGGTGGCGTCGCCACTGATCACCGTGATGTCGAGCCCGGAGAGGCCCCCGTCGTCCGGGTGGCGGGTGAGCGCCCTGACCTGGTGACCGGCATAGACCAGCTGCTTGCTGAGCAGTCTGCCCGTGGGCCCGTTGGCTCCCAGGACGGTGACGAGCATGGCAGTCTCCTCGCGTGTCGGCAGACCCGAACCTACAACGGCTATCGCAGGTCACCCCTGTGCAGATCGGGGGGTCAGGATTGTGTCAAGGCTCGTAAGGGTCGCGTACGCAAGGCTTTGCGGCAGTTCCGGGCAGACAAGAGTGACGGATGTGATCGAAAACATCGTCGCCGCCGTCATCGGCCTGGCTCTTGTCGTCTACCTCGCGTACGCGCTGGTTCGTCCGGAACGGTTCTGAGCCGAGATGAACACGACGTTGACTGCCGTGCTGTCCATCCTCACGGTGCTGGCGATCCTTGCGGTCGTCCATGTCCCCCTCGGCACGTGGATCCACCGGATCTTCACCGACACGCACCACACCCGCGTCGAGAGGTTCCTCTACCGGCTCGTCGGCGTGAACCCGGACGTCGAGCAGCGCTGGTCCATCTACGCGATCTCGGTGCTGGCCTTCTCCGTGGTGTCGGTCCTCGTCCTCTGGCTCCTCATCCTCGTACAGGGCTCCTTGCCCTTGTCGCTCGGGCGGTCGATGAACCCGGACACGGCGTTCAACACCGCCGTCTCGTTCGTCACGAACACGAACTGGCAGTCGTACGCGGGTGAGGCAGGGACCGGCTACCTCGTCCAGGCGATCGGCCTGACCGTACAGAACTTCGTCTCCGCCGGCGTCGGCCTCGCGGTCGCGATCGCCGTGGCCCGCGGCCTGGCGCGCGAGGAGACCGACCGGATCGGCAACTTCTGGGTCGACCTGACCCGCGGCGTCCTGCGCCTGCTCCTGCCGCTCGCCGCCGTAGCCGCGATCCTCTTCGTCATCGGCGGGGTCATCCAGAACCTCCACGACCCGATGACGATCTCGACGATCACGGGCGGGTCTCAGGTCATCCAGGGCGGACCCGTCGCCTCGCAGGAGGCCATCAAGGAGCTCGGGACGAACGGTGGTGGCTTCTTCAACGCGAACTCGGCCCATCCGTTCGAGAACCCGATCGGGCTCACCAACCTCCTCCAGATCGTCTTGCTGCTCGGGATCCCGTCAGCCCTGCCCTACGCGTACGGGCTCATGGTCAAGGACCGCCGCCAGGGACTCGCCATCGCGGGCGCCATGGCGTTCCTTACCTTCGGCGCGATGTCGTTGATGGTCTGGCTCGAGGCCTCCGGCGGCAGCATGGAGGGCAAGGAGCAGCGCTTCGGGACGGTCTGGTCGGCGATCTTCGCCTCGGCGACGACGGGCACCTCGACGGGCGCCGTGAACTCCATGCACGAGTCGCTCCAGCCGCTGTCGGGCGGCGTCGCGATGCTCAACATGATGCTCGGCGAGCTGTCGCCGGGCGGTGTCGGAACAGGCCTGTACTCGATGCTCGTCATGGTCGTCCTGACCGTGTTCATCGCTGGGCTGATGGTCGGCCGAACACCTGAGCTCCTGGGCAAGACGATCGGCAAACGCGAGATCACGCTGGCGAGCCTCTCGATCCTCATCACGCCCACCCTCGTACTCCTGGGGACGGGCCTGGCGCTCGTCGTTCCGGTCGCCCGCAACGCCCTCTCGACCGACGGACCGCACGGCCTGTCCGAGATGTTGTACGCGTTCACGTCGGCGTCCAACAACAACGGGTCGGCGTTCGCGGGGCTCTCGGCGGACCAGCCGTTCCTCAACATCGCGCTCGCCGTGTGCATGTTCCTCGGCCGGTTCGTACCGATCGTGGCCATGCTCGGCGTCGCCGGAAGCGTGGCGCAGCAGAAGCGCCGGCCGGTCACCGCAGGCACCATGCCCACCCACACCGTGAGCTTCGTCGGCTTCCTGGTGGTCATCATCCTCATCGTCGCCGGGTTGACGTACTTCCCGTCCCTGGCGCTCGGCTCGATCGCAGAGGCACTGTCATGAGCAAGCATCCCCGTCCGGCACATCCGTCGCTGTTGGTGACGGCGTGGCACTCGCTGCCGCAGGCACTGGTCAAGCTCGACCCGCGCCACGTGTTCCGCAGCCCCGTCATGTTCGTGGTGTGGGTCGGTTCCGTCCTGACCACGGTCATCTCGTTCGTCTCCCCCAGTGTCTTCGCGATCTCCGTCTCCGTCTGGCTGTGGCTGACGATCGTGTTCGCCAACCTCGCCGAGGCCATCGCCGAGGGACGTGGCAAGGCCCAGGCCGACACCCTGCGCAAGACACGTACGGAGACCATGGCGCGCAGGCTGCTCGCGTCGGGCGCCGAGGAGCAGGTCTCGGGTGCGACGCTCGTGCTGGGCGACCGTGTGGTCGTCGAGGCGGGCGAGGTCATCCCGGGCGACGGTGACATCGTCGAGGGTGTCGCGACCGTCGACGAATCGGCGATCACGGGTGAGTCGGCCCCGGTGATCCGCGAGGCCGGCGGCGACCGGTGCGCGGTCACCGGCGGTACGACCGTGCTCAGCGACCGGATCGTCGTGAAGATCACGGCCAAGCCGGGCGAGACGTTCATCGATCGCATGATCGCGCTCGTCGAGGGGGCGTCGCGCCAGAAGACCCCCAACGAGATCGCGCTGGGCATCCTGCTNNAACGTGCTCGCGATGTCCGGCCGGGCCGTCGAGGCGGCGGGTGACGTCAACACGCTGCTGCTCGACAAGACCGGCACCATCACGTACGGCAACCGACGCGCCTCCGAGGTCTTCCCGCTCGAGGGCATCGACCGCATGGAGCTCGTGGCCGCGGCCCGGATGGCATCCCTCGCCGACCTCACCCCGGAGGGCCGCTCGATCATCGACTTCGCCGTGGCCGAGGGCATCACCGAGGAGGTGCCGGACGACGCGGCGCTCATCCGCAGTGGCGCCACCTTCGTACCGTTCACTGCTCAGACCCGCATGTCGGGCATCGACCTCGCCGACGGCACGCAGGTACGGAAGGGTGCCGGGTCAGCCGTGGCGGCGTGGGCTGTCGAGGGGGGCGGCGCCACAGCGACCGACCTCATCCCCATCGTCGACGGCGTCTCCGCGCAGGGCGCGACGCCGCTCGTCGTGGCGACGCGCGCTCCCGGGGGCGTGCCCCGGACGCTCGGCGTCGTACAGCTCAAGGACGTCGTGAAGCCCGGCATGAGCGAGCGGTTCGCCCAGCTGCGGGCCATGGGGATCCGTACGGTGATGATCACCGGCGACAACCCGTTGCCCGCCACGGCGATCGCCGACGAGGCGGGGGTCGACGACTTCCTCGCGGAGGCCACTCCCGAGGACAAGATGGCCCTGAT
>PMBM01000021.1 GCA_003153855.1 Propionibacteriaceae bacterium | reverse complement strand
GAGCGCGACCGCGCCGCCGAGCGAGAGCGCCAGGTAGATGCCGCCGGGGACGGTCGCGAGGGCGACGGTCCAGGCAGCCGTGGCGAGGGCAGCGACCGCGAGGCCGATGCGGGCCACGAGGGAGGAGCGCTTCGCCCACAGGATCGTGCCGCCGAGGGCGACCGTACCGGCGATGGCCGGAGCCAGCGCCACGGTGTAGTAGTCGTGGTAGATGCCGGCCATGAAGCTGAACACGAGTGTGTTGATCACGAGCCAGCTTCCGAACAGGACGAGCGCACCGAGCGCCACCGTCTCGCCGGTCGCCTCGTGCTTGCGCAGCGCGTTGACGTACGCCTTGCGGCCGATCACCGCGAACGCAACGCCGAGAAGGACAAGCGCGCCAGGGATGAGGAACGACACCATCTCGCCGGACTCGGAGGTGAACATGCGCAGGATGCCGGTCGTACCCCACTGGCCGCCGGACGTTGCCGCACCGCCCACGGAGCCCGTCTCGTTGCCACTGAGGCGGCCGAAGCCGTTGTAGCCGAACGTCAGCTCGAGGATCGAGTTGGTCTGGGAGCCGCCGATGTAGGGGCGCCACGAGGCCGGTACGAGCTCGACGATGGCGATGTACCAGCCGAAGCTCACGACCATCGCGGCGAACGCCACGACCAGGTCGACGATCTTCTTCTTCCACGAGGCCGGGGCGGCGATGGCGTACGCGATCACGAGCGACGGCAGCAGCACGAACGCCTGCAGCATCTTGGCGAGGAAGCCGATGCCGATGGCGACGCCGGCGAAGGCCAGCCACTTGCGTGAGGCGGCTTCTCCTGCGCGGACCGTGCAGTACGCGGCGACGACGTAGCAGAAGACCATCAGCGCGTCAGGGTTGTTGAAGCGGAACATCAGCGTGGCAGCGGGCGTGAGCGCCATGGTCAGCGCGGCCACGAGGCCGGCCACGTGGGCCCTCGTCGGGGTGATGTGCCACGACTCGGAGATCCGCCCGGTGAGCGCCCTCTTGACGGAGGCGAACAGCACCGCGGCCGACCCGACGCCGAGAAGCGCCTGCGGCATGAGGATGCTCCACGAGGAGAGCCCGAAGATCCGTACCGACAGCGCCATGAGCCACAACGAGGCGGGCGTCTTGTCGACCGTGATCGAGTTGCCCGCGTCGAGGGACCCGAAGAAGAAGGCCTTCCACGATTTCGAGCCCGCTTGTACGGCGGCGGAGTAGAACGAGTTGGCGTACCCGGAGGCCGACAGATCGTACGTGTAGAGGGCCAGCACCGCGAGCAGCGTCAGCGCGAGGGTCCCGCGAGAGGCCCAACGGGGAAGGTCATATGCGGTGCGTCCGATGGTGGACGATCCGGGCTCCGCGGCCCGGGGCGTCTTCATCTCGACTCTGGATGCTGTAGTGGTCACGACCACCACACTGACCCTGGGCTCTATGACCTTGCTGCAACGGCTCTTTGAGTCGTCTGTGAGCCGAGCGGCGGCCTCAGGCGAGGCGGAGGCGGATCTCGAAGACGGTACGACCGGGGCGCGACTGGACGTTCACGGTGCCACCGTGGGCCTGCACGACGGCCGACACGATGGCGAGCCCGAGGCCCGTGGACTGCCCGGACCTGCGTACACGCGAGATGTCCGCGCGGACGAACCGCTCGAAGACCTTGGGCAGCAGATCGGGCGAGATGCCGGGTCCGTCGTCCGTGACGGACACGATCGCGTACATCCCGTCGACCTTCACGCTGGCGGTCACGTGCGTGCCCGCCGGCGTGTGCGTACGGGCGTTGGCGAGGAGGTTCGCGATCACCTGGTGGATGCGGAACCGGTCTGCCTTGATGACGACCGGCTCCTCGGGCACCTCGACGTCCCACTCGTGGTCGGGGCCGGCGACCTGCGCGTCGGCGGTGGCGTTCGCGACGAGGTCCGTGAGCTCGACCTCGGAGAGCTGCAGGGCGGGACCGTTGTCCAGGCGCGCGAGGAGGAGCAGGTCCTCGACCAGCTTGCTCATCCGCTCCGACTCGGACTCGATCCTGCCCATGGCGAACTGTGTGTCCTCGGGGAGCTCGTCCCGGCCACGCCGGGTCAGCTCGGCGTAGCCGCGGATCGCGGCCAACGGGTTGCGCAGCTCGTGCGAGGCGTCGGCGACGAACTGGCGCACCTTCATCTCGGACGCCTGGCGGGCGGCCAGGGCGCTCTCCACGTTGCCGAGCATCGTGTTGAGGGCGAGGCCCACGCGCCCGACCTCGCTGGTCGGGTCGGCGTTGGAGTCGGGCACGCGAAGGCTGAGGTCGACCTCGCCGCGGTCGAGCTCGCGGCGCGACACCTCGGCGGCGACCTTGGCGACCTCGTGGAGCGGGCGCAGGTTACGGGTGACGACGACGCGCGTCACGGCGATGGCGGCTGCGATGGCGATCGCGGCCAGGGCCAGCTCGATCCAGAGGACCGTAGTGATCACATGGTCGGTGTCGGTCATCGGCAGGCCGATGACGCTCGTGGCGCCCGATGCGGTCAGGGTCGCCTGGAAGCGGTAGTTGCCCATGCCGGGCACGAGGACGGTGGTCCGCGTCGCCTGGGCGTGCTCGGTGATCTCCTCGATGACCGCGCCGGTCAGCAACGTGCAGCCGGAGGGTGTGAGCAAGGCGCCGACGGCGGTCGTCGTCGACACCTCGATGATGATGCTGTTCACCGGCAGGCCGGGCAGTCCGCCGCAGCCCCGAGGGCCGTGGGAGTACGACGAGTCGTACGGGGCGCTGGGTTGGCGCTGCAGGATGTCCTGCAGCTGCGAGTCGGTGCGTTCGACGACGATCTCCCGCATAGCGACGACGGAGATCAACGCCATCAGTGCGGCGACGATCGCCACGGTGGTCGCGACCTGCATGACCAAGCGTCGGCCCAGGGTCCCTGGGCCGATCGGACTCGGCTCGTCGCCGACCAGCTGTACGGTCATTCGGCCGCAGGACGGAGCACGTACCCCGCTCCTCGAAGCGTGTGGATCATGGGGGAGTGGCCCGCGTCGATCTTCTTGCGCAGGTACGAGATGTACAGCTCGACGACGTTCGCCTGGCCGCCGAAGTCGTAGTTCCAGACCCGGTCGAGGATCTGGGCCTTGCTCAGGACGCGGCGCGGGTTGCGCATGAGGTAGCGCAGGAGCTCGAACTCGGTGGCCGTGAGGTTGATCTCCTCGCCGCCACGAACGACCTCGTGGGAGTCCTCGTCGAGCGTGAGGTCGCCGACGATGAGCCGTGCGTCGGGACGTGCGACGGTAGCGCCCGTACGACGCAGCAGGCCACGCATCCGGGCGATCACCTCTTCGAGCGAGAACGGCTTGGTGACGTAGTCGTCGCCGCCCGCGGTCAGGCCGCCGATGCGGTCCTCGACACCGTCCTTGGCCGTAAGGAAGAGGATCGGCACGTCGGGAAGGTCGGCACGGATGCGCCGCATGACCTCCATGCCGTCGAAGTCGGGGAGCATCATGTCGAGGACGAGCGCGTCGGGACGTACCTCTCGTGCGGTGCGTACGGCTTCGCTGCCGGAGGCCGCGGTGGAGACGTCCCACCCCTCGTAGCGCATGGCCATGGACAGGAGCTCGGTCAGACTCGTCTCGTCGTCGACGGCGAGGACGCGGATCGGGCTGCCGTCCGGTCGCGTGAGCGATTCAGCTTGCGTTATCAGTCGAGGCATACGTAGAGACTGTCGCGAAACTGTGAAAGCCGCCCATGAACTCGCTGTGGGTTGTCTGTGAATACGATCAGGCCGGGTGTGAGTCGTAGACGGACGACGACGCCGGTGCCTTCTTCGCTCGGCGGAACAGCACGTCCACGCCTGTACGGCCGGCGCCGAAGACCACGAGGACAAGAGCCAGTACGGCGACGACCACCGGGTACTCGATCCCGTTCGAGGTCTGCCACAGACCGTTCTGCCACCTCAGCCACACGATCACCATGACCTGCTCGGCGACGACGAACGCGGCGACGACCGGGGTCAGCAGACCGAAGATGAGCAGCGCGCCGCCGATGACCTCGAGGATGGTCGCTCCCCAGGCGAACAGCTGCGGCTCAGGGAGCCCGCTGTGGTTCAGCACAGTGACCGTCGCACCGATGCCCGTAGTGAACCGGTGCCACCCGTGGGCCACGAGTATGAGCCCGAGCGTCACGCGCGCCACGAGCAGGCCGATGTCCTGCACAACCTTGATGAACGCTTTCACGGCACCCTCCTTCGTCCCGTACACCGTACTGGGAGTGGGTGCCGCCGTGGCAGTGCCGACGGCCAGCGGTCGGCCACGTGCCTCAGGAGTTGACGAGGACGAACTCGGAGATGGCGAGACGCGTACGGGGGACGGACTCGCGGGCGCGGACCTCGTCGGAGGTGTCGGCGAGGGATCCGGCGGCGCCGACGGCGATGACCGTCAGGGGCGTGATGTTCTCGGGGAGGTCGAACGCGGTCTTCACAGCCGCGCGGTCGAACCCGCCCATCTGGTGCGTGGCGAGGCCCTCGGCCGAAGCCTGGACGGTGAAGTGCGCGACGGCCTGGCCGGTGTCGTACTGGGCGAAGTGCATCGGCGAGCCGTCATCGGTGGTGGTCGTCGCTGCCGCGACGACGAGCACGGCCGCGTCTCCGGCCCATGCCTTGTTGAAGTCGCGGAGGGTGTCGTAGACGCCTGCGAAGTCGTCCGAACCGCGTCGGGTCACGAGGAACCGCCACGGCTGGGTGTTGTTCGCCGACGGCGACCAACGAGCGGCCTCGAGCGCGCTGGCCAGGGCACCTTCGTCGATGGTGGCGTTCGGGTCGAAGACCCGGGTGCTGAAGCGCTCCGCGAGCACGTCCAGGATCGGGGCGTCAGTGGCGGCCGAACGGTCGATGGCAAGGGTCATATGAGGTCCTCTCGAGTGGTACAGCTGGGGACATCGTCGGCCCTATGTGAAACTTCAAGCATCGGAGTAACGCGGTATCGCTGCGACCTATTCCGCTCCGAGAAGCGGTGCGGGCCACAGGACGGGACGCCANNCATCCGCCGCCGCGCTCAAGGCCACCTTCGGCCTCGCGTGCGCGTGCATGTGTTGTTGTCGCAGCTGAGCTGACAACACAACTCGACTGCTCGACCACCGTCCGCAGCAGTCATTGACATCAGCGCCTGAGCCTCGTCCGACTGCCGCGAGATGTGTTGAGAAGCGATTCCCTGAACGCAACGACAGAAGGACGTTCCATGTCATCACAACAGCCCGCTACCACTCCGAAACCGGTCGACCCTCGAGGCCCTCGGTTCGGCGCAGCGATCACCGCAGTCCTCCTCGCGGTGATTCTCATCCTTGGCCCTGGCGTACCAGCGCTGGTTCTCCTCCTCATCCAGACCATCGCGTTCGGGCTCGGCTCTCTGGTGGGCCTGCATGCGCAGCCGTACGGCCTGATCTACAAGAGCCTGGTACGGCCTCGTCTGAAGGCCCCCAGCGAGCGGGAGGACCCCCGTCCGCCGCGCTTCGCGCAGTCGGTNNGTGTTCAACTTCTGCCTCGGGTGCGAGCTGTACCTGCTGGGCCGTCGCGCCTTGGGCAACCCTCTGGCGCAGCGCTTCATCACGGCCAACCCCAGCTAGGCCTGGGATGACGGGGCTGTACGTGGCCGCGGGCACACGCCGACAGCGCCTGCCATCGCGGCCGAGTGTCAGCCCGGACGACCACTCCGGTGCTCGCGGCTCTAACCTGTTGGGGTGACGGAGGCTGAGCAGGACCACGACGCGCTCGTACGTGCGCTGGTCGACCGCGTACGGGACATCGCCGTCGCCAGCGAGCAGATCGGCACCTCCTTCGCGTCCACCCAGGACCTGCATTCCACGGACTTCCGGGCCCTCACGCTCATCTACCAGGCCGAGAACGCCGGCAAGCCCTTGTCGCCGACCAGGTTGGCCGAGGCTCTGGCGTTGAGCCACGGGGCGGTCACGTACGTGGTGGACCGTCTCACCGCCTCCGGTCACGTCTGGCGTGACGCCGACCCGACGGACGGCCGCAGGGTGGTGCTCCGCATCGCGGGGCATGGGCGCGAAGTGGCGGGCAGCTTCTTCGGCCCCCTCGGTGTCGCGCACTCTCACACGCTGGCATCCTTCACCGCCGAGGAGCTGGCGATCGCCCTGCGGGTCCTCTCGGACGTCAGCAACGCGCTCAGCCAGTTCCAGAGCGACCTCTGACAGGAAGTTCAGTCGCTGAACTATCTCTGGTACAGTCGCGTCATCCCTGTGATGTAAGGAGCCTGACGTGGCTGCGGAGAAGTCGCCGAAAAGGATCAGTCGCGCGTCCGAGCTGCCACCTGAGGTCGAGTCGACCGTCCTCACGGACATGATCCCGGGAGCTCGTACGGCGACGGCCGCCCGCCGCTGGGCCATCGTCCTGACGCTCTACCTGCTCGGCATCTTCATGGGCGCCATCGACACCGGCATCGTCACGCCCGCTCGTACGATCATCCAGCACGACCTCGGGGTCTCCGACACGCTCGGCATCTGGCTCATCACGATCTACACGCTCGCGTACGCGGCGAGCATCCCGATCATGGGCAAGATGGCCGACCGGATCGGCCGCAAGCCCGTCTACCTCCTCTCGATCGCACTGTTCGGTCTCGGCTCCCTCGCCTGCGGTCTGTCGCAGGACACCGGCAGCTTCGCGATGCTGATCGGCGCCCGAGCGATCCAGGCGATCGGCGGCGGTGGCATCCTGCCGATCGCGACCGCCGAGATCGGCACCGAGGTCCCGCGCGAGAAGCGCGGCATGGCGTTGGGCCTTGTGGGAGGCGTGTACGGGATCGCCAACATCTTCGGCGCATCCGCAGGCAGCGTCATCCTCGACGTCGCCGGCAAGTCGGCCTGGCAGTGGATCTTCTACGTCAACGTACCGATCGCGATCGCCATCGTGATCGCAGGCCTGGCGTTCCTCCCGAACCGTCCCGAGCGTGAGAACAAGCCGATCGACTTCCTGGGGATCGTGCTGCTCGTCGCCATGATCCTGTCGTTGCTGTACGGGCTGAAGAACCTCGACTTCTTCGCACTGGGAACGAGCGTACGGAGCACCTCGGTATGGCCGTTCCTTCTCGGGTTCCTGGTCGCCCTGCCGATGTTCGTGCTCGCAGAGCGCCGCGCCAAGGACCCTGTACTCAACCTCGGCTACTTCACCGACCGCGGCATCGGGATGACGCTCCTGCTCTCCGCGCTGAGCGGCGTCATCCTCATGGGCGTCATCTTCGTGCCGCAGCTCAGCGAGAACGCCGTACGGATCCCTACAGGCAGCGGCGGCTACTTCGTCATCGCGCTGGGCCTGGCGTCCGGCATCGGCGCTCCCTTGTCGGGACGGCTCACGGACAAGTTCGGCCCCAAGGTCGTTCTGGGCTTCGGGGCCCTCGTGTCCGCGGGCGCCGCGGCGGCCATCATCTGGTGGGTCCTGCCGCACCCGTCGATGTTCAGCGTGCTCGCCTCGCTGGCACTCGTCGGCCTCGGGCTCGGCTTCATCATCGGCTCGCCGCTGAACTACATGATGCTCGAGCGCACGCCGGCGAAGGAGGCCTCGTCGGCGTTGGCGAGCCTGTCGTTGGTGCGCTCCATCGGTACGACCGTGGCCCCGGCCGTCATGGTCGCCTTCATCGCCCACGCGGGGCTGGGGATGCAGGACGCGCTGATGTCGCAGCTCCCCACGACGATCACCACGCCGGCCCTCCCGTACGCGCAGGTGCTCACCGACCGGTTCGCGAAGTGGAAGGCCGACCCGAACATCGGGCCGAAGCTGTCGGGCGTCACGATCCCCGACCTCACCACGACAACGGTGGACGTCTCGTCGCTGCAGGGATCGGGCACGCTCCCGGCCGACCTCGTCGAGCTCCTCAAGACCGCCGATGTCACCAACATCACCGACCGTACGAAGACGGTGGCCACAAGGATGTTCGAGCTGAACACGCCTGCCACGGTGACGAAGATCCAGGACGGCGTGACACAGGGCATCACCGGGCTCACGTCCGGGATGGCGGACGTCGACAAGACCCTCGCCGACATGACGAGCAGCATCGCGACCATGGAGGCGAAGCTCGCGGACATGGACGCACAGCTCGCCGACATGACCAAGGCGATCGCGGGGATGAACACCGGGATCAGCCAGATGGGCACGGCCCTGACGGGCATCGACAAGGGCATCACCGGCATGAAGTCGGGCGTCGCAGGAGTCACGTCGGCCATCGCGGGCATGGACCAGGGACTCGCCCAGCAGAAGGCCGCTCTCGCTCAGCTCCAGGCCGTACCCGACCCATCGCTCGCCGGGCAGATCGCCGGGCTCCAAGCCGGCATCGACGCACTGCAGGCGAAGCGGGACGCGGCGGCGGCACAGCTGGTCACCTTGCAGGCGAAGCTGTCCACCGCCCAGACCCAGCGTGCCCAGCTCGCGACCCAGCGGGCCGCCCTGCAGAGCCAGCTCGCGGCGCTGACGAAGGGTCGAGACGGTCTGGCGACGGGACGTACGGAGCTGGCGAAGGCGCGCGCCGACCTGTCCACCGCGAAGGCCACGCTCCAGTCGACGCGCGACGAGATGGCCGACACGATCACGAAGCTGACCGAGCTCAAGGCCGCCGTGCCGGGCGTCTTCCAGCAGGCCTTGACCAACTACCTCGCCGAGATCGACGCCCGAGGACCGACCCTCCAGCAGACGTTCCAGTCGACGTTGGGCGTGGGGTTCAAGGGGGTGTACCTGCTGTACGGCGCCGCCTGCCTGTTGGCCCTCCTTGTACTGGCGGCGCTGCCCAAGGCGAAGCGCTCCGACGAGGAAGGCGGGTCCGACGTGGACGCCCAGCCCGATCCGGTCGAACAGCCCGCACCTGTCGTCTGATCAACCAGGTTCGTCGTCGTTATGCCGGGGGTCAACGCGCCCCCGGCCGGTTCAACCGCGTTTGCTGTCGTTCTGAGGCCCATTTCGAGGCTCGTAACGACCACAAACCGGGTCGAACGGATTTCGCTCCTCCTGGCCTTTCCCAAAACGACCACAAACCCCGCTGAGCCACATCGGCGAGGCTGCTTCCTGAGCCGGGGTGCTGCGACAGTGGCCCCTCCGCGAAGGAGTATTGGTGTGGTGAGCGAAGTCCACTCTGGCGGTGAGGGAGTGCGGGGGTCGACGCGGACTCCGATGAGTCGACATCGAAGGTGAGGCCCATCGGGAGGGCGGCTGCCGTCGAGTGGACCTGTATGTCCTGCTGACCCTTGTCGCGATAGACGCGTCCCTGTTCTTGATGGTCGATCTGTACAAGGGAATGGTCGTCGCCGGCGGTGGCGGGGTCCACGGGACCTACGTCGTCACCCCATGGGACCGGAGCGCAAATGGAACCGTCAGCCGGGTCGGCACCTTCACAGCAGCAGACGGGTCCGTGACGCTCGAGGGCACCTAGCTCGCATGGGACGGTAGCGACGTCGGCACGAGTCATTCCGCGCGTACGTCCCGACGCCCTTGGATGCAATCGCCCCCGTTGCCGTGATGTCACGGCGTTAGCGGCGTGCTGACTGCTCTCGGATTCCTGGCCGTGTTCCTCCCCATCGCCGTCATCGGGTCAACAGGCCTGCCGAGCTTCTTGGCAGATGCCATTCGTCACAAGAGGAGGAGAAGCGAGGCGACCTCGTGAACCCAAACACCCACCGTCTCGTACGTTCAGTGGCACATAGTGGCTCGGCGATCGCTTTGTGGCATCACTGAGCGCGTGGCTGCCGCTGAATGTACGAAGCCTGCGGACTCTCGGTCCGACAGTCAGGGCCTACGCGCGGACCATCACCTTCATCGTCTCGGCCGGGTTGTCGGCGGCGAAGCGGAAGGCCTCGGCGACGTCGTCGAGGGTGAAGCGCTGGGAGACGAGCCGGTGGATGTCGAGCTTTCCCGCAGCCAGCAGGGCGATCGCTCGGGGGAACGCGTTCGCGTATCGGTTGGTGCCGTGGACGTCCAGCTCCTTCTCGAGGATCGTCTCGACCGGGAACGGGAACGTGGCGGTCTCGGGCCAGCCGATGAACGTCACCGAGCCGCCGCGTGCGGCAAGGCCGGGCGTGGACGCACTCCCCGCCGCCGAGCCGCTCGCATCGAACACGAAGTCGGCGCCCCCACCGGTCAGCTCGGCGATGCGCACTTCGGGGTTCTCGTCGCGGAAGTTGATCGTGGCGTCCGCTCCAAGCTCGGCAGCAAGCGTCAAGCGGCTGGCCAGACCGTCGATGAGGATGACCCTGGCCGCACCGAACGCTCGCGCCACGAGCATGGTCACCAGTCCGATGGGTCCGGCCCCGATGACGGCCACCGTGGACGCCGCCACCAGCCCGCTCCTCGTCACCGCCTGAACTCCCACGGCCAACGGTTCCACGAACGCGCCGGACTCGTCATCGACCGAGTCGGGCAGTACGTGGGCGAAGTCGGCCGGTACGACTGCGTACTCCGCGAACGTGCCGTTGACCGGCGGCGCCGACATGAAGACGACGTCGGGGCACAGGTTGTACCGCCCCGACGTGCACAGCGTGCACCTGCGGCACGGGATGCCGGGCTCGATCGCGACGCGGGTCCCGACCGCCGGGCCACCGACGGCGGCCGCCTGGACGACGACGCCGCAGCACTCGTGACCGGGGATGTACGGACGGTCGACCACGAACGGCCCGAGCTTCCCCTCCTTGTAGAAGTGGATGTCCGAGCCGCACAGCCCGTTGGTCGTGACCTGCACGAGTACGTCCTCAGGGCCGGCCGTCGGTACGGGCACCTGCTCGGCCCGCAAGTCGCGCACCCCGTACAGAACTCCCGCCCGCATGCTCGCCGGCACATTCATGGGAAACCCCTTTCCGATGGCGGTGACTCTAGTTCCTCCCAGGGCCCCCGACCCCCTAGTTCTCAACCGAAGCTGGCCCGATAGGCTGCTGCCGATGGCTGGACGGTGGAGAACCCGCCGAGGCCCAACACATCAGGAGCAGCCGATGACTGACACCACAACCGTCTTGGCCGGCGACTTCGCAACTCCCACCCGTGAGCAGTGGGACAACGAAGTTCTCAAGGTCCTCAACCGGAGGCGCCCGCCAGGCACAGAGCTGACCATCGACAAGGCCATGGCACGGCTTCGTACGACGACGGTCGACGGGCTCGTCATCGAGCCCCTCTACACCGAGTCCGACGGTCCGGCGCTGGGCGTTCCCGGCTCCAGCCCGTACACGCGTGGCACGACCGTGAAGCACGGCGAGGCGCTCGCCTGGGACGTACGGCAGCTGCACGAGGACCCCTCTGTCGCGGCGACCAACGCCGCAGTGCTTGAGGACCTTCGCGTCGGCGGTACGTCGATCTGGCTCCGCGTGGGTGAGGGTGGCATCGCCGCCGGCGACGTCTCCGCCGTACTCGCCGGTGTCATCGCCAACCTCGCACCCGTCGCCGTCTCGTCGACCTCCGACCAGGCCGCTGCCGCTGACGCGCTGCTCGCCTGGTGGGGCGAAGGTGTTGCGGTCGCAGGCAACCTCGGCATCGACCCGCTCGGCCGCGCCGCTCTGCACGGCACGACCCCCGACCTCGGCATCCTCGCCTCGTACGTCGCGAAGACCACTCACCTGGCAGCCGTCAAGCCGATCGTCGTGGACGTCCGCGTGTACGACGATGCGGGCGCGGGCGACGTCGACCAGCTCGCCTACGCGGTCGCCACCGGCATCGAGTACGTACGCGCGCTGGCCGCTGCCGGCGTCAGCGCAGCCGACGCCTTCGACGCCATCGACTTCCGCGTGACCGTGAACGCCGACCAGTTCCTCGGCATCGCCCGCCTGCGTGCGCTGCGGCGCCTGTGGTCGCGGGTCGGCGAGGTTCTGGACGTACCGATCGAGAAGCGCGGTGCGACACAGCACGCCGTCACCTCGTGGCGAATGATCACCCGCGACGACCCGTGGGTGAACCTGCTCCGCGGCACGATCGCGAACTTCGCGGCGGGTGTCGGCGGGGCCGAGTCCGTCACGACCCTCCCCTTCGACACAGCCCAGGGCCTGCCGACCCCCTTCTCGCGCCGCATGGCCCGCAACATCCAGCTCGTCGCCGCCGAGGAGTCCAACCTCGGCCGGGTCGAGGACCCGGCAGGCGGCTCCTGGTACGTGGAGACGCTCACCGACGACGTGGCCAAGGCCGCCTGGGTACGTGTCCAGGAGATCGAGGCTGCAGGCGGGATGGCTGCGGCACTCGCCGCCGGCACGATCGCCTCGCAGATCACCGCGACCCTCACCGAGCGTCGCAAGCGGCTCGCCTCGCGCAAGCAGCCGGTCACGGGAGTGAGCATGTTCCCGCCGGAGCACGAGGAGCCGATCGAGAACCTCACGGTCCGCCCGACCGTCTCCGAACCCGCCGGCCTGAAGCCGCTGCGGGACTCGCAGATCTTCGAGGCCCTCCGCGACCGCGTCTCGACGCAGACCCGCCTCACGGCGAGCCAGCCTGGTGTCTTCCTCGCCTGCCTCGGCGAACGCCGCGACTTCGGACCCCGCGAGCAGTTCACGTCGAACGTGCTGCTCGTGGCCGGCCTCGCGCACCCGACCAGCGAGGGTGGCACCACGGACGAGGTTGTCGCCGCGGTCGCAGCCGCAGGGGTCAACACAGTGATCCTCTGCTCGTCCGCGAAGGTGTACGCCACGCAGGCCATCGAGGTCGCTACCGCACTCAAGAAGTCCGGCACCGCCTACGTGTGGATCGCCGGTCGCAAGACCGAGACGGGGTCCGAAGGCGTGGACACCGTCATCGACGGCGAGGTGTACGACGGCATGGATGTCGCCGCCTTCCTCTCCGACACGCTCGACCGACTGGGGGTTGCGAAGTGAGTTTCCCGACATTCGACAGCATCGACCTGGGCACGGCCGTACCGGCTGCTGACACGGTCGACACCGGCGCAGCACTGTGGGAGACCCCCGAGCACATCGCCGTACCGCCCGTCTTCACGGACGCCGACCTCAAGGGTGTCGACTTCCTGGAGACCTACCCCGGCATCCCGCCGTTCCTGCGCGGTCCGTACGCGACCATGTACGTGAACCAGCCCTGGACGATCCGGCAGTACGCGGGCTTCTCCACCGCTGAGGAGTCCAACGCCTTCTACCGCCGCAACCTCGCGGCCGGCCAGAAGGGCCTCTCGATCGCGTTCGACCTCGCGACGCACCGCGGGTACGACTCCGACCACCCGCGCGTGACCGGCGACGTCGGCATGGCCGGCGTGGCCGTGGACTCGATCCTCGACATGCGTCAGCTGTTCGAGGGCATCCCGCTCGACTCGATGAGCGTCTCGATGACGATGAACGG
>PMBM01000077.1 GCA_003153855.1 Propionibacteriaceae bacterium | reverse complement strand
TTCATGAAGTCCATGTCGATGGTGTCCCACGGGAGGTCGCGGTTGACCTGCGTGTGGAGGTGCAGCATGGGCTTGCGCAGCTGGTCGAGGCCGGTGATCCACATCTTCGCCGGGCTGAACGTGTGCATCCACGTGATGACGCCGATGCAGTCGTCGTCCGAGTTGGCGTCGATCAGCGCGCGCCGGATGGCGTCGGTGTCGGTGAGCACCGGCTTGGCCACGATCGTCGGAACCACCGCGTCGGACGCCTCGAGGGCATCCGAGATGGTGCGCGACTGGTCAGCGACCTGCTGGAGGACCTCTGGCCCGTACAGGTGCTGGCTGCCGGTGAGGAACCAGATGCTTGACATGCGGTGTGCGTCCTTACTTCTGTCCGTAGACGTTCTGGTAGCGGTTGTACAAGGAGTCGATGTCGCTCTGGGCGAGGCGTTGGGGCTCGCCGTACTGACGAGCGAGGTGGACCGTACGGGCGACGTCCTCGCAGAGGACGGCCGCCTTGACCGCCGCCGCGGCGTCCTTCCCGATGGTGAAGGGACCGTGCTGCGCCATGAGCACGGCGGGGGAGCGGGAGCCCGTGAGGGTCTCGACGATCCCGCGGCCGATGGAGTCGTCACCGATCAGGGCGAATGGCCCGACGGGGATGTCGCCGCCGAACTCGTCGGCCATCATCGTGAGCACGCACGGGATCGGCTCGCGACGTGCGGCCCACGAGGTCGCGTAGTCACTGTGCGTGTGGACGACACCGCCGACGTGCGGCATGTGCGCGTACACGTAGCCATGCGCGAACGTGTCGGAGGACGGCGCTCGAGTGCCCTCCACGAGCGCGCCGTCGAAGTCGGTGACGACCATGGCGTCCGCTGTCAGCTGGTCGTAGACCACGCCGGACGGCTTGATGACGAGGAGGTCGGCTCCGGGCACGCGTGCCGAGACGTTCCCTGCCGTCCAGGCGACCAGGTTGTTCGCCGGCAGCAGCGCATGAAGAGCGGCGAGCTCGGACTTGAGACGGTCGACCTCCGCGCGTAGCTCTTCGGGGACACCCATCATGCGCGGACCTCTCGACGGAGCGCTGTGAGTTGGCGCCACACTCCGGTGACGCCGCGACCGAAGCAGGCGTGCATCGTCACGTTCTCAGCGAATAGCCGACTGCAGGTGTCCACGATGACTCCCTTCGTCGGGCGGCGGTCCCGATACATCCGCGGCTCGTCTGCGAGCCACATCGGACTTTAGACCTGTGCGATCCCTATATGTCAAAAGTCGATGGCTAAGTGACCGAACTGTGACCTTTGCGGTCAGATCACGTAAGAAGAGTGCTCTGAGGAGCGTCGAGCCCGAGTGCCAGGGCGACACCTCCGAGTGCGAATACGCGCTCGCCCAGCGGGGTCGTGAGCAGTCGAACTCCCGCTGCCGCAGGCATCGACAGGCGGGTGGCCATGGTGATCATGGGATCGGTGAAGATGTCGCCCGCCCTGGCGAGGTCTCCACCGACGACGATGACCTCGGGGTTGAGAAGGTTCACGACGTTGGCGATGGCGACGCCCGATGCACGGCCCATGTCCGTGACCACCCGGATCGCCGGGGGAAGACCGTCGGCGGCAGCGTCCAAGAGCTTCTCCGTGGAGTCGATCTCCGGATGGATCGGGGCTAGCAGCTCCAAGGCGCGGTTGATGGATGCCACGGTGTTCAGGCACCCGCGGTTGCCGCACTGGCAGAACTCGCCGTTCTCGTCGACCGTCGTGTGACCGATCTCGCCCGAGACGCCGGTCGCCCCGTGGAACAGGGTGCCCTCCAGGACGATCCCGGCGCCGAAGCCGTAGTTCATGCCGACGAAGACCATGCTGTGGCTGCCCTGTCCCGCTCCCCAGAGGTAGTCGGCGAGTGCCCCCAGGTTGGCGTCGTTGTCCGCCGAGAACGGCATGCCGAAGCGCTCAGTGAAGACCTCCGCGATGTCGACCCCCGCCCACGCAGGGAAGATCAGCGGAGACGAGGAGAGGATCCCGTGGACATCGAGCGGCGCCGGGACCGCTACCCCGCCACGCACGAGATCGGTGTGGCTCGCGCCGACCGACGAGAGCATGTCACGGAGGATCAGCTCGATGGCGTCCAGGGTCGTGGACGCGTCCGCGCCGAGGGCGAGCGGGCGGCGGACGAACTCGACGACGCGTGCCGACAGGGTCGCGAGAGCCATCGACAGGTGGCCGTTGCCGAGCTCCACGCCAAGGACGTAGCGGTCCTCGAGATCGAGGTGGATGAGCCGTCCCTTGCGCCCGCCCGGTTCGTCACCGGCGCGGACGATACCGCGGTCGGAGAGGATCGACACGATGCCGGAAACGGTGGACGGGGCGAGCGAGGTCCGGCGGGAGAGCTCCGCCTGGGTGAGCGGCCCGGCAGTCCTCAGCGCCGTGATGATGCGCTGCTCGTTGGCGGCGCGCAACGACGACTGGGACCCAGGACCCGGCTCGTCGCGCCCAGTGTCGGTGGGGGAAGCCATGGAGTAATGACACCACAAGAACCGTCAAGATGTGAACGATACGCGGGAGCCTCGCATCGAGTCTCGCGTCGCCGTACGCTCCACACGTACCAACGAGGAGGTTGGAATGCTCGATGTGTCCAGCGTCTCGCGGCTCCGCACGACGCGCACCAGGTCCTTCTGCCCGGAGAACCCCCGCGGCGGTCCCGGGCAGGCGGCGATGGCCGAGGTGGGCTCCGCGAACCGGGCGTCCCGTGATCTGGGTCGAGGCTGGAAGGTCGACCCCTTCGTGGACATCCCGCCGGGCGCGACGCACGAGCTCGCGATCGTCGACGAGCCCGGCTGCGTCCGTCATCTGTGGGCGACCACCGACCGGCCCCACTGGCGCAGCCTGATCCTCCGCGCCTACTGGGACGGCTCCGACGAGCCGGCCATCGAGGTCCCGTACGGCGACTTCTTCTGCAACGGGTGGGGCGTGTACGCGCACGTGGCGAGCGCCATGGTCGTCGCCGCCCCTCACGGCGGGATGAACTCGTACTGGCCGATGCCCTTCCGCGAGGGCGCCCGGATCACCCTCGAGAACATCGGTCACGAGACGGCCTGCGTCTACTACCAGGTCGACGTCGAGGCGGGCAGCACCTCCTCCGAGGACGGCTACCTGCACACCCAGTTCCGCCGCTCCAACCCGTTGGCCGCCGGCACGACGCACCTCATCGCTGAGGGCGTCGAGGGCCACGGGATGTACGTGGGGACCTACCTGGCCTGGGGCTCGAACTCGACGGGCTGGTGGGGCGAGGGCGAGGTGAAGTTCTGGCTGGACGACGACGACGAGTTCCCCACGGTCTCGTCCACCGGGCTCGAGGACTACATGGGCGGCGCCTGGAACTTCGACGTCAACGGCTACCAGACGTACACGACCCCGTACCTCGGGCTGCCGCAGGTCATCAGACCCGATGGACTGTACGGGTCGCAGCAGCGCTTCGGCATGTACAGGTGGCACGTGCCTGATCCGATCCGCTTCTCTCGCCGCCTGGGGCGCGTCGACGTCCAGGCGCTCGGCTGGTACTCCGATGGCCGGTACAGGCCCTTGACGGACGACATCGCCTCGACCTCCTGGTTCTACCTGGACCGGCCCGCCGCGACGCGTCCCGCGTTGCCGAGCCGCGACGCCCTCTCGGTCTGATCCGATGGGGGAGCGACTCTTCACCGCGGTGGTCCCGCCGGTCGCCGTCATCGACGAGCTCGGCCGATGGGTCGACCCGCGCCGCGACGATGCCTGGCGCTGGACCGATGCCTCCGACTGGCACGTGACGCTCGCCTTCTACGCCGATGTCGAGCCCTGGCGGTACGACGAGCTGGTGGAGCGTCTAGGTGGGGCCGCAGATCGTACGAGGCACTTCTCGCTGAGCCTTCGAGGCGTCGGATGCTTCGCCTCCGCTCTGAAAGCTCGCGTCCTGTATGCGGACGTGGCCGATCCTTCCGGAGTCCTGCCCGACCTGGCTGGCCGCTGCCACACGGCGGCGACGACGTCGGGCATCGAGGTCGCCCGCCACGCGTACCACCCGCACGTCACGTTGGCACGGAGGAACCAGCTCGTCGACGGATCGCGGCACCTTCGTGCGCTGGCCGAGCTGGCGACGACGCCCTGGGACGTGACGGAGTTCGCCCTCGTCCAGAGCTTCCTGGGCCAGGGCCCGCGAGGCACGCCGAGGTACGAGGTCCGGGAGTGCTTCCCCCTCGGGACAGTGGTGAGCCTGCGATCGCCGTCGGCCTGGCCGGGCGAAGAGTAATCTTCCGCCTGCTCCCGGCGGCCCACCTGACGCCGGGCTCCTGACGCCCCGGGAAAGGTTCCCCATGATCTTCGCCGTCCAGTACGACTTCGTGCCCGAGCAGACCGAGCGCCGTCTCGCCGCTCGGCCCGCCCACCGCGAGTGGCTCACTGCGCTCAAGGCGGATAGCCGACTTGTACAGGCGGGTCCGTTCGGCGACGGCCTTGCGGCTCTGCTCGTCTTCGAGGTGGAGGACGAGGGTGCGCTCGATGCGCTGCTAGCAGACGACCCGTACCCCAAGGACTCGTACGTCGTCGTCTCCCGGCGGACGTGGACGCCGCTGTTCTCCTTCGGGCGCTGAGTCCGCGAGGAGAAACGGCGGACCAGTCACGCGAGGGGGCCGATAGCCTGTGCTGACGCCCGAGACACAGGAGTTCCGATGACGCAGCCCGAAACACTCGCCATCCATGCCGGTCAGACGATCGATCCGACCACGCATGCCCTGGCCGTACCGATCTACCAGACCGTCGCCTACGGCTTCGACGACGCCGAGCACGCCGCCAACCTGTTCGCCCTGAAGACGCCGGGAAACATCTACACCCGCCTCATGAACCCCACGACGTCAGTGCTCGAAGAGCGCGTCACGGCCCTCGAGGGCGGGATCGGCTCGCTGGCAACCGCCTCCGGGGCCGCCGCCATCACGTACGCCGTGCTCAACCTCGCCCGCGCCGGCGACAACATCATCTCCGTCTCCACCCTGTACGGCGGCACGTACGCGCTGTTCGCCAACACGCTCGCCCAGTTCGGCATCGAGGCCCGCTTCGTGAGTCCCGACGACCCGGCGGTGCTCGACGGCGTGGTCGACGCGAACTCCAAGCTGGTCTTCTGCGAGTCGATCGGCAACCCCGCCTTGAACATCATCGACATCGACGCCTGGTCGGCGAAGGCACACGAGCACGGCCTGCCGCTCATCGTCGACAACACGGTCGCCACGCCGATCCTCTGCCGTCCCTTCGACCACGGGGCGGACATCGTCGTGCACTCGACGACGAAGTACATGGGTGGCCACGGCACGGCGCTGGGCGGCATCCTCGTCGACTCCGGGAAGTTCGACTGGGCGGCTCACGCCGACCGGTTCCCAGTGATCACGGCTCCCGACCCGGCGTACCACGGTGTGGTCTGGACCGAGGCCGCTGGCGCTGCCGCGTACATCATCCGCGCCCGTACGGTCCTCATCCGGAACACCGGCGCCACGCCCGCTCCGATGAACTCCTGGATCAC
>PMBM01000174.1:7326-14361 GCA_003153855.1 Propionibacteriaceae bacterium | reverse complement strand
CGGCCGCTGTGAGGCCGGCCGGACGAACCCCCCAACCCTTTCGAGGGTGGGGGGTTTTGTCACGAGAGGATCAGCCGACCCTCTCGCGCACCCGCCCGCGGGCCCACAGGAACACGGCGATGCCTGCGACGAGCACGAGAAGGGCGCTGACGAGGGCGACCACAGCGACGCCGAACGCACGCGGAGCGCTCATCACCCGTGCGTACGCGATGTAGACGAAGCCCCACGCCATGGCACACGCGATGTACAGGCGGCCCGGCATGTAGCGCAGCAACGCCATGCCGAACGCGAGCAACGCGGTGGTCCCGAGGATCCCCCACGTCTCCGCCGAGACGTACACAGCCGGCGCGTGATGGGCGGCGAGGGCCCCCGCCAGCGTGTCGGCGCTGAGGACGGACATCCACCCCAGGGTCACCGCGAGGCCGAGCTGTGTGAACAACCGGTCGAGGAAGTGGCGACTGGGCACCATGTCCGCGACGTGCAGGGTCCAGATCAGCGCTGCGACGACCGCAAGTGACGCGGCGGCTCCGATGATGAGCTCGCCGCCACGTACGACGAAGAACCAGACCCCGAGCAGGCCCATGGCGATGGAGGCGGGATAGGCGATGGCAGTCCCACGCCGTTCACCGATGTTGACGGGCAGCCACATCCACACCACGTAGATCCCCAGGCCCACCATGACGACCCACCACAGGCGGTCGGACTGCGCGGCTGGGGCGAGCATCGACGTGGTGGGCGTCAGCATCTCGGACAGGGAGGGGGTCTGGTCGTCGATGACCCCGAATCCTGCAAGGGCACCGACAAGACAGAAGAGGTACGACACGGTGAGGACCACCCTGCGTACGCCATTGGTCGCCGCCGCCTGCGAGAGGGTGACGGGACCGGTGCGTACAGGGCGGGATGCGGTGTCGTCGGACATCCGTCGACCTTTCTCCCTGTCGTCCCACGAGAAAGTCTATGTGGAACACATGAATATGGCCGTTGAATCGGTCAAGTCTCAACTGCCCCTTGTAGTCCACACCTAGCGGGACGAGGATTGGGTCACCGGGGGCCGGACGTCCGACTGCCGGCTCTCCTGACCCCCTTGGAGGAGGTGGACGCCCCCCATGAGTGCACCATTCATCGCATACGCCGGAAAGCCGTGGCCAGTCGAACAGGAATCCGACGTCCTCCGCCAGGTCGGCCGGTTCGGCACGCTGGAAGAGGCCCAGCGCGCGTTCCGCCCCGTCGCCTTCACGCACCTT
Source organism: Propionibacteriaceae bacterium (assembly GCA_003153855.1). Lineage (GTDB taxonomy): Bacteria > Actinomycetota > Actinomycetes > Propionibacteriales > Propionibacteriaceae > Fen-668. The sequence goes on along the minus strand of PMBM01000174.1, from coordinate 13,117 downwards.
CCGACCCTCAACGGGCTTATGAGATGGCGTGGTATGAGTCCACAGTTCGGGCTCATCGTCCAGATCGAACGTCCCATCGCGGCCTGACCCCGCACGGCTGTTCACGTCTGAGCTCACCGGGTTCCCCGCCACCTCACGGGAGCCCGGTGATCTGTATTCGGCACGCACGTGCCGCCGACCAAGATGCGCGGAGTCGCGCGCAGCTGCCACTCGACGCTGACGGCTGCGTTCCGGCCACCACGTACATTGGACCTCATGTTGCTCCACGACCTCCAGCGAGCGTTCGGTGAGGCCGTCAGGTCGAAGGTCGCGGGAGCCGATGCCGCGGACCGCGCCGTACAGATCTGGGGCAAGCCAGGGCCACGGTGGTTCACGCCGAACGACCCGGTGTGGCGCGTGCACGAGGATGCCTCGATGTTCCCGGGCGGTATCGCTGCGCTGCTCATGCAGACGCTCCATCCGCTGGCCATGGCCGGCGTCGCCGGGCACTCGGGCTACCGGAGCGACCCGTGGGGACGCCTCAAGCGCACGAGCGACTACATCGCGATCACCACGTACGCGACGATCCCTGACGCAGAGGCGCTCATCGGCCGCGTCCGGGCGCGCCACGACCAGGTACGGGGCAAGGACTACCGCGGCCGTCCCTACCGGGCGTCCGACCCGAGCCTGCTCTCCTGGGTGCATGCCGCAGAGGTACAGGCGTTCCTGTGGGCGTACCAGGCGTACGGACGTGCGCCGCTCTCGTCGACACAGGCCGACCTGTACGTGGAGCAGGCCGGCCTGCCCGCCGCCAAGCTCGGCGTCCCCGACCCGCCGTGCTCGGTGGCGGAGCTGACCGCGCTCATCGAGTCCATGCGACCGCAGCTCGAGGTGAGCCCCGAGGCGATCGACACCGTGGACTTCCTGCTCCGTACGCCTCCCGTCACGGGGGCAGCCCGGCCCGGTTACCAGCTGCTCGCGAACGGAGCCGTCGCGGTCCTGCCGGACTGGGTGCGCGAGATGCTGAACATCCCCTTGGCCGGTGTGGCCGTACCGATCGCCTCACGCCTCGGCCGCTTCGGCACCGCCGCCGTCCGGTGGGGTCTCGCCGGTGTCGAGAACCGCCGCTCGACGCCGCCTGCGGCGTGACCTGACCAGCGCGGCGGTCAGTCGGGCGCTCCCGAGCAGGCCATCGACTACCAGAGGCTGATCAGCCAGAGAGACNNTCGGGGTAGCGGGCGAGGCTCTTGACGCCGAGGATGACGATCAGGCCACCCCCGTAGCCGGCCATGATCGTCGCGAAGATCGCCAGCCTCTCCAGCACTCCGATCCAGAAGCCGCCGCGCAGCTGGCTCGCCGCAGCCTGGATGGACCCAGCCTCACCAGCGGGCGGCTGCTGCACTGCCGGCGGGGAGGGCTCAGACCCTTGGAAGCCCGTCGTGGGCGTGATGGCGCGCGGCCCCTCGGAGCGGTCGGCGAGGCGGAAGAGGAGACGTACGAGGGGGCTGCCGCCCCACGTGACAGCCGCGCCGATGATGGCGACGACGAGGATCTTGAAGATCACGCCGGCACCTCCAGCAGGCGGTCGAGGAGGCGGGCCGCGAGCCGGGTGGCCCGCTCCGACTCCGTACGCGCCGCTCGCCCCAGCCGTTGGCTCACAGCCGACGGGCTGATGCCGAGCCGCTCCGCGGCCTGGGCGTTCGTGAGGCCCTGGTCGAGCAGGTCCATGAGCTCCCATCCTTCCCGGCTGCGTCGCGCGAGCGTCGAGCGGAGCAGCCACAGCGCCGTCTCTGCATCGTCGACGTGATCACCGTAGCCGCCGTCTCGGACACTGTCTCCGGCTACGAGGGACAGGGCGACCGGGCTCCGGCGAGCGCTGCCGATGGCGGTACGGGCTGCGAGGTAGGCCTCGCCCCGGGCTGCCCGGGTGGACTGGGGCAGGGGCTCGTCGACCAGGCCGAGCCCGATACCGATCCGCCATCCGTCGAGCCTCGTCAGCGCAGTGATGGAGGCCACGACGGCCTCTCCCGTCGCGGCCAGTCCCTGGATCTCGTCACCGGCCGTCCGCTCGTACGGGAGCAGCAGTCCGACCCCCGCCAGCGCATCGAGCGCCAGCGGGACCCTGTCCGACTCCGTACGGCTGTCGACCTGGTCGGCGATCACGACGAATCTGAAGGCTGATGACTTCACTGGATCAGTGTAAGGCAAGTGACTTCATCAGTGAAGCATTCAGTGTCCTCGCTGTCTTGGTGAGGGGCTCTTCAGGAACCGGTCCTCGCCCCGGAGCCATCGACAGGATGCGAGCATGACCAACCCGCCCCCCGGAATGTACCCACCGCAGCCACAGCCCCTGTACGCCCAGCAGCTCCTGCCCGGTTGGGAGGAACGGACCCACGGAAACAGCGGCGGTGGGGGAGATGGCCCATTCGTCGACGCATTCGACTTCACGTTCGACAAGTACGCGACGCCCGCCGTCGTGAAGGTCGTCTACATGCTGACCGTGATCCTCTGCGTGCTGACCTACATAGGAGTCGTGTTGATGGCGTTCGCGATCTTCCTTCCGGACCAAGACATCGGCGGTTACAAGTACACGGGTTCGGCCTTTCCGGGCATCCTCGCCCTACTCCTCGGTTGGATCCCGGCCTTCCTCCAGATCCTCAGAGCGCGCCTGTCGCTCGAGCAGACGCTGGCAGGAGTTCGTACAGCCATCGACGCACGAGTTCTGCGCACCCGCTACGTCGGCTCCGTGTAGCTGACTCAGTCGATCGCGAGCTCGCCCATGGGGTCCCAGTCGTCGCCGGTGATCTGGCGGCTGATGATCCTGGGGGTGTGAGCGAGGGCCTGAGGCAGGACCTTCATGGCCTTCGTGAAGTGGTCGCTGTTGACGTGCGGGCCGGCGCCGTCCTCGGTGAACGCCTCCACCAGGACGAACTCGTGCGGGTTGTCGACGCTGCGCGACCAGTCGAACCACTTGTTCCCCGGCTCCGCCCGCGTCGCGGTGGTGAAGTCGTGGACGAGGTCGAGCCACCGATCGGACCACTCCGGCTTGGTCTCGAACTTGACGACGATGAAGTACATGACGGCTCCTTTGTCCCGACCGAGTCTAGGCACGGCGGCATCGGCGAGAAATCCTCGGATCCATACGCCAGCTGCACTTTCGGGCGCGAGGCGAGCCGCCTCGGCGATCTGCGGTATGGAAACGAGGATGCGCTCAGCCCTCGAGCAGCGTGATGTGGCCGGTGCTGCCGTCGAGGCGGATGCGCTGGCCGGTGACGAGCCGCTCCGTGGCCGCGTGGACGCCGACGACCGCCGGGAGTCCGTACTCGCGGGCGACCACCGCGCCATGCGTCATGAGGCCGCCCACCTCGGTGACGAGGCCGCCGGCGGTGAGGAACAGCGGGGTCCACGCGGGATCCGTACCGGGGCAGACGAGGATCTCGCCCTTCTCGAGACCGGCCGTCGCGGGCGACAGCACGACCCGTACGCGTCCCTCGACGACACCGGGCGACACCGGTGAGCCCATGAGGTCGCCGTCCTGGTCGGCCATGCCCTCGTAGAACGTGCGGCCGTCACCGAGCAGCAGCCGCGGCACCTGGCGCCGCTTCGCCTCCCGCGCGTACGTCTCCTTGTTCGCAGCGACCCGTCGCTTGAGGTCGCCCTCTGGCAAGGACCACGCCTGGACGAGGTCGCCGAGGTGGCAGTACATGACGTCGTACGGGTCGTCGAGGCGGTGGGCCTCGACGAGGTCGCGCCCCGACTCGAGCAGAGCGTCGCGGATCAGGCCGAACTCGCGCACGACCGTGAACTTCGGGGTCTCGCGACCGCCGAAGCCGCCGCGAACCGTACGGATCAGGCGGGTCAGCAGGGCGGCCTTGATGCGGCCGGGCAGCCCCTCGGCAAGCAGCTTGGTGACGAGCCGCTCGGTCGCGGCCTGTGCGACCTGCTTGCCCTCGGCGTACTCCACGGCCGGGCCGGCGGCATCGTCGGGCAGCCCCACGTACGCCTGCAGCGACACGATCGCGCCCGCCGGGTCGTCGCGCCAGCGCGGACGCCCGAGGTCGATCTCGCCGACGCCACGGATCCCGTACGCGTCGAGGAACCCGCCGATCGCCCGTTGGGCGACGGACGGCAAGGCGCCCACGAGGTAGGACGCGGCGACCTCGCCCGCCGGCTGACCCAGCACGGCCGNNCCACCGACCAGGCGCAGGATGTTCATGCCCGCTCCGCCTACCGGCATGATCGGGCCGAACCGTACGAGCAGCACCGGGAACATCTCTTCCAGCGACTCATGGGTGGCGGCGATCCGTGCCTGCAGCCGCTGCTCGGCACCCTGTACGGCCGAGGCTCGCCGAAGCCGCTCGGACGCGAGGACCACGAGCTCCTCGCACTCCTCCTCGAGACGGTGTCGCACGGCCTCGGGGTCGCGGAAGGAACGCAGCATGACAGGGAAGACCCGCCGCAGCGGACGGGACAGCCCGCGCGCAGACTTCGCCGGCATCGAGCCGTGCGGTGTCCACCGTGGCTCGTCGAGCTTCTCGATGATGGCGGCCGTCGGCGGGTCGGCGAAGGAGAGCAGTGCGGGCAGGATCCGATGTCCCACGCCGGTNNGAGCAGCAGGATCGCGTCCTGCCCGATCGGCGTGATCGGGTCGAGCACCCCCTGGAACGCGCCGAAGGACCCCCACATCCCGAGCTCGTCAGGGGTGTCGATGTCCTGCGGCAGCTCGTACAGCGACGTGATCGCCCGCGCCTGCAGGAGCCAGAGCCTGCCGTCCGCGATCGCCCACTCGATGTCCTGCGGCGAGCCGTACTCGACCTCCACCTCGACCGCGAGCCTCGCCACACCGGAGAACTGCTCGTCGTCGAGCGCCCATTCCTCGCCGGCGCGCTCTCGCGTCTCGATGCCGCCGCCCGCGAGGGGCACGGTCACCACGGCCTTCTCGCCGCGTACTCGCTCGAGCACCTCCCCGCTGTGGCTGCACACGACGTGGTCCGGGACGACCTGGCCGGAGACCAGCGCCTCGCCGAGGCCGAGCGTCGCGTCGATGACCACGCGGTTGCGGGCGCCCGTCAGCGGGTCGGCGGTGAACGCCACACCGGACGCCTCGGACGCGATCTGGCGCTGTACGACCACGGCGAGCGCCACCTGGTCGTGCGCTATCCCTGCCTGCGTCCGGTAGCCGATCGCGCGGGCCGTCCACAGCGAGCCCCAGCACCGTACGACCGCGTCCAGGACGGCGTCGGCGCCGACGACGTTGAGGTACGTGTCCTGCTGGCCCGCGAACGAGGCGTCGGCGAGGTCCTCGGCCGTCGCCGAGCTGCGTACGGCAACAGGCCCGTCGCCGAGCGAGACGAGAGCCTCACGGATCGCGCCGGCGATCTCCGACGGCACCTCGGCAGCCTCGAACGCAGCCCGGATCAGGGCTGATGTGCGCTCGAGCGCCTCTGGGCCGCTGCCGTGCAGGCCGGCCAGAGCCGTTGACACGACCGCGTCGAGGTTGTTCGCTGCCACGACGGCGCGGTACGCATCGGTGGTCGCGACGAAGCCCGGTGGTACGGGGAAGCCCTTCGCCGCCAGCCGCACGAGGTTGACGGCCTTGCCCCCACCGCGCTCGAGGCCGATGCTCGCGACAGTGCTGCCAGTACCGAATTCGACGATGAACGAGGTCACCGCGACATCATTCACCCATCCACCTTGCGGCGGGGAGCGACCCGTGGACCTTCTTCGGAGACAATGGTCCAGCCGACGTGCGAGGAGCAGACGTGACCAACCCGTACGGGACCGATCCCGGACCCCAGTCCCAAGGGCTGGG
>PMBM01000174.1:0-7253 GCA_003153855.1 Propionibacteriaceae bacterium | reverse complement strand
GACCACCCCTCCACAGCGGCCTCGCGCGGGCTCGGCATCGACGGTGGTCGTGATCCTCGTGCTCGTGGCGTTGGTGATCGGCATCGCGTATGGCGCGTACCAGCTGTACCAGGGGACGACGGTCAAGCCGGTGACCCAGCCCACGCCGACGCACGCCGTGCGCACCACAGCGGCGCCGTCCGTCACGACCCGTCCGACCACGTCGAGCAAGGCGACCGCGGCGACCGCCGACTGCGTCAGCGGCGACAAGATCTCCACGGGCGACTTCGTCGCGACCGTGCCCGCGAACTGGTCCTGCGACGGCGAGGACGGCGACATCTCCATCGTGTCGGCGCGCGACGACTCGATCTGGGTCGAGCACGACCCGGGGACGGGCGACCTCGCGTCGAACTGCAAGTCCCAGATCGAGGACCTGGGTACGGTCACCGCCCTGCCCCCGGAGACGTGGGGCGGCAAGACGGCGGTCGCCTACCAGGCAGTCGACAGCGGCGACATCTACGGAGTGCGCTGCGCTGTCGTAGGTGGCCAGACCTGGTACCTGCTGTACTTCCCGTTCGATCCCACCGACGACGCGTCCGTACGAGTCGACGTGACGAAGGTCATGACCACCTGGGTCTGGAAGTAGCGCCCGTCAGCCGACCGTCGCGAGGATGACATTCGCGCACTCCGCGAACGACAGACGCGCGCTGTTGAGGCAGATGTCGTACTCGCGGTAGTCGCCGAACGTCGTGTCGGTGAAGAACTGCTGGTAGCGGCTCCGCGTGCGGTCCATGGTCGCGATGTAGCCCTCGGCTGACTTTCGGGCCACGCCGTCCACCTCCACGGCGCGCTGGATCTTCCGCTCGAGATCGGTGCTGTAGACGAAGACGCTCCGGAACGGGATGCCTGCGTCGGCGAGGATCTTGTCGGCGCAGCGACCGACGAAGACCGCGGGCGCCGTACGAGCGGCACCGACCACGACGTCTTGGATCGCGCTGTACAGGCGGTACGGCATGGAGGAGGTCTCCGGGTCGACGCCGGCGAACACCGCGATGGAGACGAACGGGTTCGTGCTGATGCGCTCGTCGAACCGCTCCAGCATCCCGGGCGACAGCCCCTTCGCGGTTGCCGCGTCCTGGATGATGCGACTGTCGTAGAAGCGAAGGCCCGCCTGCTCTGCCACGAGGCGGCCGACCTCGCGGCCTCCGCTCCCGAACTCTCGGTTGATGACGATGGATCTCATGAGCCCTCCCGTGAAGCGGTCGCGCCGACGTCGAGCAGGCGGGCACCCGACAGGTACGAGTCGGGATCGGCCGTGGGGTCGAGCGCCAGCTGGATGACGAAGCCTTGGCAGATCCCCCGCATGACCTGTACGAGGGGTGCCGCGCGGTGCGCGGCTGTCGCTTCGTCAACGCCCTGCTGCTCCAGCCAGGTGCGCATGTACGTCTCGTTCAGGCGGCTGAACTGCTCTGCGAAGTCGGCGAAGACCGACCTGAGCTCCGGGTCTCGCAGGCACGCGGACCACGTGTGGATGCGGATGTCGGCGCCGGTGCCTCCCTGGAGCCTGTCCAGGTACTCCGCCACGAGCTGCGACGGCGGCGGCAACGGGTCCCGGTCGACGAGCGTCGCGGCGTCGACGGCGCGCTCGGTGAGCACCTCGGACGCGACCTGACGGATGATGTCGACCTTGTTCTCGAAGTGCACGTAGAGGGATCCCGCGGAAACGCCGGACTCGGCGATGATGTCGGCCATCGACGTCGCCTCGAACCCGTTGCGCATGAAGCAGCGCTGGGCAGCCTCGATGATCTGGCGACGGCGATCGGTTCGCCGGTCGTCGCTGATCTTCGGCATGGCGCACCCCTTCGTTTGACACCCTATCGACGGCATCTCCACAATAAAGAACGAATGATCATTCTTTTTGGCGCAGGCCCAGCCGGCGGCATCAATGACGAACGGAGACCGCCGATGACCTTGTCCGGCGCGGGCCGAATCCGTACCCTCCGCCGTCAGGCCGCGGTGCTCCTCGGAGTCTCGCTCGCCGTGGCGACGCTCAACGGGTGTGGCAGCACGAGGACCACCGCCCCGTCGACCGCCGAGGTCACGAGGGACACCATNNTCGCGTCCGTCGCCGTCCACGTCGGTGACCAGGTCAAGGCAGGTCAGCTGCTCGCGACGATCGACGACTTCACCCTGAGGCAGGTCCTGGCGCAGCAGCAGGCCAACCTGAGCGCCCAGCAGGCGCTGCTCGGCAAGCTCACCGCGAGCCCGGCGACGTCGGGGACCCAGAGCACTCTCACCCAGGCCCAGCAGATCCTGAACGCCACGAAGAGTCAGATCGCGGCGACGGGAACATCTGACGACGTGGCGATCACGCGTGCGAACGCCCAGCTCGGCGCGGCACAGAACCTCGCGACCGCGGCCCAGGCCGTGGTCGACGCCGCTCGGGCTGGTTGCACCACCACACCCTGCGTCGCTCTGGCGTCGGCAGAGGCGAGCCTCGCGACGGCCGACCAGGGGGTCGTGACGGCGCAGACGTCCGTGGCGACGGCCGGCCAGAAGAAGACCACGGATGCTGCAGCCGGCCAGGTGTCCGTCGCCTCGGCCCAGCAGGGGCTGGTCAGCGCGCAGAACAGCGCGAGCTCGTCCGGCTCCGACAGGCCCTACGCGATCCAGCAGCAGCAGGCCGTCGTCGCCACGGCCCAGAGCCTCGTGGCCATCGCGCAGCACAACCTCGACCTCGCGACCCTGAGCGCGCCCTTCGACGGGACGATCACCGCGATCAACGGCAACGTGGGCGAGTACCTCACCGCCAGCACGGGCACGACCGCCGACGCGGCCGGTACGACAAGTGGGATCCCCGGAACCACGACGAGCACCTCGACGGTGGCCCGACCAGGCGGTACGCAGTTCATGGTGATCTCGAAGACCGGACCCTTCGTCGCCGTGCTGCCGGTGCAGGAGGCCGACGCCGCGGTCGTCGTCACGGGCCAGGACGTGTCGATCGCTCTCGACGCGGTCCCGGGCCTCGCAGCGACCGGCAAGGTCACGGCGGTGTCACCGAGTGCGACCGTGGTGGCCGGCAGCGTCACGTACTTCGTCACCGTGACGCTCGGGACGACCGACGCGAGGCTCAAAGAGGGCATGACCGCCCGCGCAGAAGTGGTCACGGCCCAGCGCAGCGGGGTCCTCACCGTGCCGACAGCGGCGATCCATCACCAGAACGGCGCCGCCACGGTCACCACGATCCAGGACGGCACCCGGAAGGACGTCGTCGTCACCACGGGCCTCGCCAGCGGTGACCGCACGGAAGTCGCCTCCGGGCTCTCCGCCGGCCAGACCGTCGTCGTCGCCGGCTAGCACACACACCGAACGAGGAGCAGGATCGTGACAGAGCAGACCTCCGAGGCCGTACAGACCATCGAGACGGAGTCCGAGCCGCCCATCGCCACCGCGGCACGACGTCGATCGGTCAGCCGTCGGACCAAGATCGCGTTGACCGTCATCATCGTCATCGCGCTCGTCGCGACAGGCGGCCTGGTGGGGTCGTGGGCGCTCAACAACAGCCTGTACGTGTCCACGGACAACGCCCAGATCGACGGGGTGCAGCTCCTGGTGAACGCTCCCACGAGCGGCACGCTGGTGAACTGGTCCGTCGACATGGGTTCGACCATCTCGGCAGGGCAGGAGGTCGGCCGCATCGCCGTGCAGGCCGGCTACATGCAGCCGCAGGTCACGGTGAGGGCGCCGGCAAGCGGGATCGTCGCGGTGAACAACGGGGTCAACGGAGCGTTCGTCACGGCCGGTACACAGCTCGCGATCGCGTACGACCCCGGGGCCGTGTTCGTCACCGCCCGGATCGACGAGACCAAGATCAACGACGTGCACGTCGGGCAGGTCGTCGACATCGCCGTCGACGCGTTCTCCGGAACGCCTCTGGAGGGACGGGTCGTCGAGATCAAGACTGGCGCGGCGGGCGTGTTCTCGCTGTTCGGCCAGTCCAACACGACGGGCAACTTCCAGAAGGTGACCCAGGTCATCCCGGTGAAGATCGCGATCGACGACCGTTCGGGTCTCGCCCTCGTGCCGGGCATGAACGTCACGGCCAAGATCCACCGGTCGTGACGACGGCCGCGGTCGCGGTGGGGCCCGCGACCACCACGGCGCCTGCCGACCCCGACGCGCTCCAGCACTGGGTCGCACCGCTCCTGGTGCTCATCGTCGGCATGTTCATGACGGTGCTCGACACGTCCATCGTCAACGTCGCCGTACCGACGATCCAGACCGAGTTCGGCGGCAGCGCGACAGACATCGCGTGGATCAGCACCGCGTACAGCCTGGTGCTCGGCGTCGTCGTGCCGACCACGGCGTGGCTCGGCGACCGCGTCGGACTGGCCCGCCTGTACATCGTCGGGCTGGCGGGGTTCGCCATCGCGTCCGCGCTGTGCGGGCTGTCGTGGAGCCTGCCCAGCCTCATCGGCTTCCGCGTGCTGCAGGCGATTCCCGGCGCGCTGCTGCCCGCCATCACGATGACGATGGTCTACCGGATCGTCCCCAAGGACAAGATGGGCACGGCCATGGGCATGTACGGGATCGGCGTGATCGTCGCCCCCGCGCTCGGCCCGACCCTGGGCGGTTACCTCGTCGAGTTCGTGAACTGGCGCGTCATCTTCTACATCAACGTCCCGATCGCCGTGGTGGGCGTCGTCCTCGCGCTGATGTTCCTCCCCACGTTCCGGCGGTATCCCACGTTCCGGTTCGATGTCCTGGGCTTCCTGACGGCGGCAGGAGGACTGGTGTGTCTGCTCCTCGCCACCTCGGAGGGTGCGTCCTGGGGGTGGACGAGCTACTCGATCCTCGGCTTGTTCCTCGCGTCCGGGGTGCTGCTCGCGCTGTTCGTCGTGGTGGAGCTCGAGCTCGAGCACCCGCTGCTCAACCTTGCGGTGTTCCGCACCTGGCCGTTCACGAACTCGCTGCTCATCATCGCCGTACAGACCGTCGGCATGTACTCGACGCTGTTCTACATCCCGGTGTTCGTACAGTCGGCGATGGGCCTGCCGGCCCTGCAGTCGGGGCTGCTCGTGCTGCCGCAGGCGCTCGTCATGGTGGTCATCGCGCCGATCTCGGGACAGCTGTACGACCGGTTCGGCCCGCGGTGGCTCGTGTTCTTCGGGCTCCTCATCGCGGCGTTGGCCATGCACCTCATGACCGGCATCAACCTCAGCACGACCAAGGGCGAGATCATCGCCTGGACCTGTCTGCGGTCGCTCGGCATGGGCATGGGCATGATGTCGGTCACCGCCTCCGGGATCGGGTCCTTGGACGCACGGCTCACGAACTCCGGTACGGCGCTCAACAACGTCGCACAGCGGGTCAGCGCCGCCCTGGGGCTCGCAGCGCTGTCGGCGTTCCTGTCCGGCCAGGAGGCTCAGCTCGGCGCGGACCGAGGCGGTCTGATCGCTGCGACCGACCCCCGGATCGCCAGGACGGGCCTGGTCGCTCTGTACCAGTTCTCGAAGTCGATCACCCTCGAGGAGTTCGCCACAGCGCTGTCCAACACGTTCGCCATCACGACGTGGGTGACCGTCCTGGCGGCCCTGCTGGCACTGGGGCTGCGGAGCGGCCCGCCGAACGGACCACGACGGAGACCAGAACCCGCGGAGTGACTCGTCCGTCTCCCGGTCAGCAGGCAGGCCGCTCGGTACAGTGGCGTCGTCCAGCGACGAGAGGAACCCCGTGAGCCAGCCGCCTGGGTCCGGTCCGTACGGCGCCTCCGGCGCGGGCATGGGTGGGAACCCCTATCCCCCTCAAGGCGTCCCGCCGCAGCAGCCGCAGCAACCTCCCTACGGTGGGGGGCCATACCCCGGCGCCGCACCGCAACCCCCGTATGGGTCCTCACCGACGCCGCCGCAGGCACCGGGGTACGGCCAGCAGCCTCCCGGGTACGGACAGCAGCCCCCCGGGTACGGACAGCAGACCCCCGGGTACGGACAGCAGCCTCCCGGGTACGGACAGCAGGCGCCGAACTTCGCGGGGCAGCGGCCCTATGGAGCACCCCAGACCCCACCGGGCCCGAGCCCGTACGGGCAAGCGGCTCCGGGGTGGACCACGCCAGGAGGCGTACCCCCGCAGCTCCCCCGGAAGAAGTCCAGGGCTGGTCTCGTCGTCGGTGTGATCGCGATAGTGCTCGTGCTCGTCGTCGCCGGAGGCACCGCGCTGTACCTGAACAATGCCAAGGGGGCCGGGACCACCGCGACGGGCTCGAGCGTCAGCAAGGCTCCGACGGCGACCGCGTCGAAGGCCAGGGCCAGCTCGACGAGCACGGCTGCGTTGACCGTCACGTGCTCCGGCACCGCGATCGACAGCAGTGCGTACAGTGCCAAGGTCCCGACGGGGTGGTCGTGCCTCAAGGTGTCGACAGGCGTCATGCTCATCGATGCGAAGCACGACACGGTGATCGAGCAGGACGAGTACAAGGCCGATGCCACAGGCGTGTGCAGCGCCAGGGCCAACGACGGCACCAACACCAAGCTCCCCGACACCCAGTGGGGAGGCGAGGCTGCGACGACGACCTACTTGGACACAGGCTCGGTGAAGGTCCACCAGCGATGCATCGCCATCAGCGGCAGGGTCTTCACCATCGAGGCCATCCCGGTCGGCGGAACGTACGAGGACGTCGTGGCCGGTGTCGACGCCCTGACAAGCAGCTGGACGTGGAAGTAGCCCGCGCGAATCTGCTGCCGAACAGGCCCGTGGGTGGAACCCGCTCCCACTAGGCTGTGCGCAGTCGACCACGAGGGGAGTGTCCGATGAGCCAGCCGCCCGGATCTGGATCTGGACCATATGGCCCGCAGAACCCGTATGGTGCGCAGCCCACGCCTGGGCAGCAGCCGCCGGCGTTCGGGCAGCAGCCCGGCCAGCCTCCGCAGCAGAACCCTTACGGCCAGCCCCCTCAGCAGAACCCCTATGGGCAGCAGCCGGGCAACCCGCCGCAGCAGCCGTACACGCAGGCNNCCGACCCCGCCGCCCGCCTATCCGTCGCCGACACAGCCCTCACCCGCCTATGGCACGTCGGCACCATCGGCATCGCCTCCTCAGGGCACCCCCGTCTACGGCGCGTCTCCCGCGGGGCCTGCATACGGCTCTTCACCCACGCCGCCTCCCGCGGCGCCTGCGTATGGTGCGCAGCCTCCGGCGCCGACGTATGGTGCGCAGCCCACGCCTGCGCCTCAGCCGCCTGCGTATGGTGCGCAGCCCACCCCTGCGCCTCAGCCGCC
>PMBM01000208.1 GCA_003153855.1 Propionibacteriaceae bacterium | reverse complement strand
GTGCTCGCCGACGACGGCTATGCGGCGGTGGCGTACGAGGTGCTCAGCTCCTTCATCGACGACATCCCTGCCGCGGACCTGCGGGGCCTGTGCGAGCGGGCCTACACGGCCGAGGCCTTCGGGAACGAGGCCGTCGTCCCGGTCTCGGAGCTCGGCGACAGCGGCCTGTGGCTCGCGCACCTGTCGAACGGGCCGACGGCCGCCTTCAAAGACCTCGCGATGCAGCTGCTCGGGCAGCTGTTCGAGTACGAGCTCGAGAGGCGCCGGCAGACGCTGACGATCCTCGGCGCCACCTCGGGCGACACGGGCTCGGCGGCGGAGTACGCGATGCTCGGCAAGCCATCCGTACGTGTCTTCATGCTGAGCCCCCAGGGGCGGATGTCGGAGTTCCAGCAGGCGCAGATGTTCAGCATCCTCGACCCGCACATCGTCAACATCGCCGTGCCCGGCGTGTTCGACGACAGCCAGGACCTCGTCAAGGAGGTCTTCTCCGACGCGGCGTTCAAGGCGCGGTACTCCATCGGGGCCGTGAACTCCATCAACGTCGCGCGGCTGCTGGCGCAGGTCGTCTACTACGTGGTCGTCTGGCTGCGCACGACGACGACNNCTGGCGACCAACGAGAACACCGTGCTGCACGAGTTCTTCGCAACCGGCGTGTACCGGGTGCGGGCCGCCGCTGAGACGTACGAGACCACCAGCCCGTCGATGGACATCAGCAAGGCCTCCAACTTCGAGCGGTTCGTGTTCGACCTGCTGGGCCACGACCAGGAGCACGTGCGCGACCTGTTCGGCCGTCAGCTGGCGGAGACGGGCGAGTTCGACCTGTCGGAGACGGCCGAGTTCGCGTCGATCCCCGAGCGGTACGGGTTCGTGTCCGGCACGTCGTCACACGCCGACAGGGTGCGTACGATCCGGGAGGTCTCTGACACGTACGGGGTCGTCATCGACCCTCACACCGCCGACGGCGTCGTCGTGGCGCGGGGGCTGGTCGGTGCCGAGCCCATGATCGTGCTCGAGACGGCGCTTCCCGTGAAGTTCGCGTCCACGATCGTCGAGGCGATCGGGGTCGAGCCCCACAGACCTGCACGGTTCGACGGGCTCGAGGGCCTTCCGCGCCGCGTGACCGTTCTGACCGGTGGTGTCGAGCAGCTCAAGGGGATCATCGAGGGCGCGTCCTGACCCCTCGCGGGATCAGGGGCGGCGGTGGGTGACGCCGTAGATCAGGTTCACCATGATGATGCCGACCCAGACGATGAGCAGTCCGGCGAGACCGTTCATCCCGTCGCCGATCGCCGTCAAGGGCACAGCCACACCCAGGGAGATGATCCCCAGGACGAACTGAGTCCTGTCCGGTCGTACGTACGGCTGGGCCGCGGGCAGAGGGGCCGGGACCGAAGCCGGCGGTGTATACGGTGCAACCGCCTGTCCGGGTTGCGTCGCGGACGTGTCCACCGGCGGTTGCAGCCACAGCTGGTCGTTCGTCGGCTCGTGCTGGGAGGTGCTCACGGCTTGCAGCCTAGCCAGGCGCCGAGGCTCGGGCTACTGGTCGCGACGGCGCAGGTAGCGCTGGAACTCGGCGGCGATGGCGTCGCCGGACGGCTCGGGCTCGCGGGCGTCGCTGGCGCTCTCGAGGTTGGCGATGTACTCGGCGACGTCGGGGTCGTCGGCGGCGAGGTCGTCGACGCTGCGCTCCCAGAGCTCGGCACGTGCGGCGAGGTCACCGAGGTCGATCGGACCACCCAGCAGGTCCTCGAGACGGCTGAGGATCGCGAGGGTGGCCTTCGGGTTCGGCGGGCTCGCCACGTAGTGCGGGCACGCGGCCCACACGCTCACGGTGGGGATCCCGGAGATCTGGCAGGCCTGGACCATGATGCCGTGGATGCCGGTCGGCCCCTCGTACGTGGAACGTTCGGCTCCGTACCTCTCGCGGACGGCGACGTCGCCACTGCTGAGCGAGATCGGTACGGGCCGTGAGTGCGGGCTCTCGGAGAGCAGTGCTCCGAGCACGATGACGAGCTCCGGCTCCGCGATCGTGATCAGGGCGGAGAGCGCGGCGGCGAACGACGGCCAGCGGAAGTTCGGTTCCGGGCCACGCACGACGACGACATCCCGCATCGGCAGGTGGCACACCACGATCTCGGTGCTCGGCCACGAGATCACCCGCTCCCCGTCGTTGTCGAGGCTCACCATGGGCCGCGACGACTGGAAGTCGTAGTACTCGTTCGGGTCGATCGACGCGGCGACCTGCCCGTCGTACTGGCTGACGATGTGGTCCGCCGCCTCGCTGGCCGACTGGGCAGCATCGCTCCACCCGCTGAATGCCATGACCAGCATCGGGTCGCGAAGGTTGCGGAGATCGGCTTCGGACATGTCAACCAGGCTACCGGGTGCTTTCGGCGCCCCGGCATCCCCGCTCATCACGAGGTTCAGGAGAGCACTCGTGCGGGTGGGGAGAGCACCTGTGCGGGTGGGGAGAGTACTTGTGCGGGTGGGGAGAGTACTTGTGCGGGACGACTCCTCGCCTGAGCCTGACAGGTCCTCTCCTCGACATGGCGAAGCCCCTCAGGATCACCTGAGAGGCTTCGCGGGTGCTGCCAGGGATCAGTTCCAGCCGGACTGCTTGCCGCCTACGCGCTCGGCCTCGATGCCCTTCTGGTAGCCGCTCGCGATGAACGTGGCGATCGGGTCGCGGGGGAGACCGCGGGTCTCGCGCCAGTCGGCGAGGTCGCCGCGGACGTCGGTGTAGAAGGCGTCCATGAAGATGCCGTTGGCGCCCAGGACGTCGCCGTCCTTCTGAGCGGCCGCAAGAGCCTCGGCGTCGACGAGAAGCGCCTTGGCGAGCATCTCCTGGACGTTGAGCACGGAGCGGAGCTGGCCCTGGATGTGCGGCTCGATGTTGTGGCACTGGTCGAGCATGAGGACGACGTCGGGGTTCTCGAGGCCGCCGCCGCGCACCACTTCGTACAGGATCCTGAACAGCTGGAACGGATCGGCCGCACCGACGATGAGGTCGTCGTCGGCGTAGAAGCGCGAGTTGAAGTCGAACGAGCCGAGCCGGTTCTGGCGCAGCAGCTGGGCGACGATGAACTCGATGTTCGTGCCGGGGGCGTGGTGGCCGGTGTCGAGGCACACCGACGCCTTCGGGCCGAGGGCCAGGCAGTGGAGGAGCGAGGTGCCCCAGTCGGGGACATCGGTCGTGTAGAAGGACGGCTCGAAGAACTTGTACTCGAGCACGATGCGCTGGTCCGGTCCGAGGCCCGCGTAGATCTCGGCGAGACCCTCGGCGAGACGGTCCTGACGGCTACGGATGTCGTCCTGGCCAGGGTAGTTCGTCCCGTCGGCGAGCCAGATCTTGAGATCCCTCGAGCCCACGGCCGTCATGATCTCGATGCAGTCGAGGTTGTGCTGGACGGCCTTCTTCCGGATCGACGCCGTCGGGTTGCACAGGCTGCCGAGCTTGAAGTCCTCGTCCTGGAACGTGTTCGAGTTGACCGTGCCNNAGCGCCGCGTAGTCGTCGACCTTGTCCCACGGGATGTGCAGCGCCACCGCCGGAGCAAGTCCGCTCGCCTTCTGCACCTGGGCGGCGTCGGCGATCTTCTCCTGGATCGTACGGGGGGTGCCGGCCTGCGCGAAGACCTTGAAGCGCGTTCCGGAGTTCCCGTACGCCCATGAAGGGACTTCGATCTGGAGACCTGCGAGCCGATCGGCGATCTCGCTGAACTGGGGCATCTTTGCTCCTCAAGGGCGGTTATGAATCGATTCAGTGTATGCTCGGCGCTGAGTCCTCGTCAAGGACTTCGGACGAGCTGTCGCGGCGGTTCGACGGCGGAGAGCGAATCGATTCGCGCTGCGAGCGTCTGACGCTGTACGTTCCGATGCAGAAGGGTGCACCGTGCTCGAGGAGGAGCGATGACGCACACCGGCCCGGCGGCCTTTGCCGCCGCCGACCTGGGCGCAAGCAGTGGGCGCGTGATTCTCGGCGTCCTCGCCGACGGACACATCGAGCTCAGCCAGACCGCGCGTTTCGTGACGCCGTCGACAACCGTCACGAACGAGGGTGTCGAGGAGCTCCACTGGGACTTCGAGACGCTCATCGGGTCGGTGGCACGGGGTTTCGAGGCGGCGCAGAGCTCCGGCATCGACATCAGCAGCATCGGCATCGACACCTGGGGCGTCGACTACGGGCGCGTGCGGACCGACGGGACGCTGCTCGAGGACCCGTACAACTACCGCGACTCCCGTACGGACGGCATCCCCGACAAGCTCTTCGCGGACATCCCCGCCGCCACCATGTACGCCCGGTGCGGCCTCCAGGTGATGCCGTTCAACACCGTCTTCCAGCTCGTGGCGGCCGCGGGTCAGTCCGGCTGGGACCTCACCGACCAGGTGCTGCTGCTCCCCGACCTCATCGGCCGCTGGTTCACGGGCGTCGGCGTCGCCGAGATGACGATCGCGTCGACGACAGGCCTTCTCGACGTGGCCAAGCGCGCCTGGAGCGTCCAGACGCTCGCGGATGTGACCCGCCTGTACGGTCTGCCCCTCGATCGGGCCCTTCCGCCCCTCGTCGAGCCTGGAACGGTCGGCGCCCCTGCGCTGCGCCTCGGCAAGCCCGTACCGCTCGTCTCCGTCGGTGGCCATGACACGGCCTCCGCCGTGGTGACGGTCCCGACCACGACCGACAACTTCGCGTACATCTCGAGCGGTACGTGGTCCCTGGTGGGCCTCGAGCTCGACGCGCCCGTCCTCACGGAGGCGAGCCGCGCGCTCAACTTCACCAACGAGCTCGGGCTCGACGGCACGGTGCGCTATCTCAAGAACGTCATGGGTCTCTGGGTGTTCTCGGAGTCGATCCGGACCTGGGAGAAGACCACGGCGGTCATCCCGCTCGCGGAACGCCTGGCGGCCGCAGCCAAGCTCCCGGCCCTCGGATGCGTGCTCGACATGAACGACGAGCGGCTGCTCCCGCCGGGCAACATGCCGGGGCGACTGGCCGCGATGGCGACCGAGACCGGGCAGACGGCTCCCACGACCCAGGACGAGTTCACCCGCTGCATCGTCGACTCGCTCGCGCTGACCTACCGCGTGGCGATCCGCGACGCCTGCCAGATGGCGGGCCGCGACATCGAGGTCGTACACATCGTCGGAGGCGGCTCACAGAACGAGCTGCTGTGCCAGCTCACGGCGGAGGCGACCGGGCTGCCCGTCGTCGCCGGCCCGACGGAGGGTACCGCGATGGGGAACCTGCTCGTCCAGGCCCGCGCGATGGGGGCGTTGTCCGGTGGGCTGAAGGAGCTCCGCCGGGTCGCACGCGCCAGCTCGGAGCTCAAGCGCTACACACCGGGCGTTCTCGGCATCAGTCAGCAGCAATGGGCCGACGCGGAACGTCGCGCGTTCGCCCGGTAGGAGGAGCCATGACCACACCCATCGTCAACACCCACGTCCACGTACCGCCGAACTTCTCGGCGTTCACGAGCCCGGAGGACGTCGTCTCCACGGCCCGCGCCGAGGGGGCCCGCGCGATCGGGATCTCGAACTTCTACGACCAGCACGTGTACGGGCGGTTCGCCGAGCTGTGCCGCGCGGCCGGCATCGTGCCGCTGTTCGGGCTCGAGTTCATCACGCTGGTGCCCGACCTCGCGGCCGCCGGCATCCGCGTCAACGACCCCGCGAACCCGGGCCGCATGTACGTGTGCGGGAAGGGCATCGACCCGTTCCGCGAGAAATCCCCGGAGGCCACGGCCACCGCAGCCGAGATCCGCGAGGGCAACGACTCACGCGCCGCCGAGATGGTGAAGCGCCTCGACGTGCACCTCCAGGCTGCAGGCCTTGGTACGCCGTTGACCGCGGAGGCGATCGCGTCCGACGTGGCCGCTCGCGGCGGCGTGCCGGTCGCGTGGGTCTCGCTCCAGGAACGCCACATCGCGCGAGCGGTGGAGGAGGCCATCTCCGCCCTCCCCGTCGACGAGCGTCCCGCCGTCCTGGAGAAGGCGTACGGTGCACCGGCCAAGGCCTCGCTCGACGATGCGGTCGGCATGCAGGGCGAGGTGCGCTCGAAGCTGCTCAAGGCCGGCACCGCAGGCTTCGCCCCTGAGGTCCCGCTGTCGTTCGAAGCGGCGTACGCGTACGTGCTCGCGATGGGCGGCATCCCGTGCTACCCGACGCTGGCCGACGGCGTCGACCCGGTCTGTCCCTTCGAGGAGCCGGCTGCAGCGCTCGCGGCCCGCCTCGTCGAGCGCGGCATCCACCTCGCCGAGCTCATCCCGATCCGGAACAAGTCCGCAGTCGTCGACGCGTACGTCGAGGCGTTCGTCGCTGCCGGCATCGAGGTCGTCGCCGGTACGGAGCACAACACCGCAGACCGCATCCCGTTCGACCCGGCATGTACGGACGGGGCCATGTCGGCCGTCGCCCGCGCGGCCTTCTGGCGGGGCACCTGCATCGTCGCGGCCCACCAGGCCCGGATCGCCGCGGGGCTGCCCGGCTACGTGGACGCGGACGGCCAGCTCGCCGCCCCCGTCGAAGAACTTGTGCGTCAAGGAGCCGCCATCATGGGCGGCGTGGAGGAGTAGGAAATGTCAGATCAGCTGTTCGCGGACCTCATCAAGGTCGCCAACCGGTACGGAGAGTCGGAGTACTCCCGAGCTGGCGGCGGCAACGCTTCGGTCAAGATCGACGGCGTCCTCCACATCAAGCCCAGCGGCGTCTCTCTGCTGTCCCTGACGCAGGCGGACCTCGTACCGCTCGCCCTCCAGCCACTGCTCGACGCACTCGTGAGCGACGAGCCGGTCGAGGGTGACCCGGTCATGGCTGCCGCCACGGCCGCGCTCCTTCCTGGCTACACCGGTGGTCGCCGCCCGAGCGTCGAGATCCTGTTCCACGCCCTCATCGACGACCCGCTGGTCCTTCACCTGCACCCGTTGACCGCCAATGCGCTGACCTGCAACGCCGACGCCGTCGCGCTCGCGGAAGAGCTCCTGGGCGACGACGCGCTCGTCGTCGACTACATCGACCCCGGTGTCCCGCTGGCGCGCGAGATCGCAGCGGTACGCGACGCGTTCACCGCACGTACCGGCAAGCCCGCACCGAAGATCACGCTCCTGCGCAACCACGGCATCATCGTCTCCGGCGACACGGCCGAGGAGATCAGCGCCCACGTGTCCACAGTCACCGACGCGGTCCGTACGGCCATCGACGCTGTTCCCGCGCCCACCGCACCGGCAGCCGACGAACCTGGCACCCGCGCGCTCATCGATGCGATCGCACCGACTCTGCGCGGCCTGCTGGGCGGGGAGCACCTCGCGGTCGTCGCGAGCGCCACCAGCGAGCTGGTTCGCGCCGAGACCGGACCGGACTCCGCCATGCTCACCGGCGGACCGCTCATCCCGGACCAGATCGTGTACGCGGGCTCGCTCCCGTGCGTGGTCCCGGTCGACGACCTGGCCGAGGCCGGAGACACGGCTGCTGCCGCCGTCGCCGACTTTCACGCGGCGTACGGGAAGACGCCGGTCATCGTCGTCGTACCGCACACCGTCGTGTTCGCCGCCGGGAAGGACAAGGCCGCCGCGGACAACGCGCTGGCCGTCTTCATCGACTCCCTGCGCGTGACGCGCGATGCGAACCGGCTCGGCACTGTCCAGGTCATGACGCCCGCCCAGCGCGGCTTCATCGAGACGTGGGAGGCCGAGGCGTACCGGCAGAAGGTTGCGGCAGGCGCCGCCACCGGGCGGCTCACCGGCAAGATCGCCTACGTCACCGGCGCAGCTCAGGGCTTCGGGCTCGGCATCACCGAGTCGCTTCTCGCCGAGGGCGCCACGGTGGTGCTCGCCGACCTCAACCTCGACGGCGCTGCCGCGCAGGCCGAGCGGCTGTCCGCTCAGCACGGCGCCGGCAAGGCTCTCGCCGTCGGCGTGGACGTCTCCAGCCCCGAGTCGCAGATCGACGCGATCCACGAGGTCGTACGGCGCGTCGGCGGCCTCGACGTCTTCATCTCGAACGCCGGAGTGCTCCGGGCGGACGGCGTGATGACGCAGTCGGTCGCCGACTTCGACTTCGTGACGAACATCAACTACCGCGGCTACTTCCTCGGGGTGCGCGCCGTGGCGCCGGTTCTCGCGGCGCAGCACGTGGCCCGTCCGGACAGGCTCTTCGACATCATCGAGATCAACTCGAAGTCCGGTCTCGAAGGCTCGAAGCGCAACTTCGCGTACGCCGGCTCGAAGTTCGGCGGCATCGGGCTCACCCAGTCGTTCGCCCTCGAGCTCATCGAGTACGGCATCAAGGTCAACGCCGTCTGCCCCGGCAACTTCCTGGACGGGCCGCTGTGGTCCGACCCCGACCGGGGGCTGTTCGTGCAGTACCTCAAGGCTGGCAAGGTGGAGGGTGCCACGACGATCGACGACGTGCGCCACTTCTACGAGGCCAAGGTGCCCATGGGCCGTGGCTGCCTTCCCAGTGACGTCGGCCGAGCCGTGACCTACGTGATCGAACAGCAGTACGAGACCGGCCAGGCCGTTCCGGTCACCGGCGGCCAGAACATGCTGAACTGACAGGAGATATGACCATGACCGAGTTCCCCACCACGCAGAACGCCATCGAGATCTACGGCGTCGACCAGGTGCGCCTCAACCACGCCAAGCCCGTACCTCCCGTCGGCCCCACGCAGATCCTGCTCAAGATGGAGGCGAGCGGCATCTGCTTCAGCGACACCAAGCTCATGCACGCGTTCGACCACCACCCCCGCAAGAGCGAGGTACTGGGAGGCCTGACCCCCGCCGAGCTGGCCGAGATCCCCACGTACCGTCCGGGCAGCCAGCCGGTCGTCCCCGGCCATGAGCCGGTCGCGCGCATCGTGGCCGTCGGCGACAAGGTCACGAAGCACATGGTCGGCGAGCGTGTGCTCGTACAGACCGACTACCGCCACCTGCCGACTGCTTCGTCGAACGGGTCGTTCGGCTACAACTTCGACGGCGCGCTCGAGGAGTACGCCCTCGTGGACGAGCGGGTCGTGCTCGACCCGGCGACGGGGGAGCGGTTCCTCATCCCGGTCAGCGATGCGCCCTCGGCCTCGGCCATCGCGCTCATCGAGCCGTGGGCCTGCGTGCAGGCGGCCTATGCCTGGCCGGAGCGCCAGCAGCCGAAGGCCGGCGGCAAGGCGCTGGTCGTCGGAGACGCGAAGGGCACCGAGGAGCTGTACGCGGCATCGGGATCGGTGGATCGTGTCGCGACGGTCGCCGAGGCGGGCGAGGGCTACGACGACATCGTCTACGCCGGGTCCGACCCGGACGAGGTCGAGGCTCTCGGCCCGAAGCTCGCCGGTCACGGGATCTTGGCGATCGTCACGCATGGCGGCTCGTTCGGCCGTCGCGTGAAGATCGACGTCGGCCGCGTCCACTACGACCTCATCCGCTACGTCGGTACGACCGGTGACGACGCACGCGCCGCGTACGCGAAGATCCCCGCCACGTGCGAGCTGCGTGCCGGTGACAAGGTCGCCGTGATCGGCGCCGCTGGCCCGATGGGTCTCATGCACACCGTGCGTACGGCCGTGTCGGACCTCGAGGGCCTCACCCTCGACGCCGTGGACGTCGACGACGACCGGCTCGCTCGCCTCGCGAAGGTGCTCGGTCCGATCGCCAAGGCCCACGGGCTCCCGGTACGTGTCCTCAACTCGAAGAACACCCCGCTCGAGGGCGGCTACACGTACGTGGCGGTCATGGTTCCCGTGCCGGTGCTCCTGGCGCAGGCCATCGACCTGGCGGGTGACGGCTCGATCGTCAACGCGTTCGCCGGCTTCGCGATCGGCACTCTCGCCGAGCTCGACCTCGACGGCATCGTCTCGCGCGGCGTCTACGTGGTCGGCACCTCCGGGTCCCGGATCGTCGACATGCACACCGTCCTGCACCTCGTGGAGCAGGGGATCATCGACACGAACATCTCGCTCGACGCGGTGAGCGGCATGGCGGGCGTTCCCGAGGCGATCGAGGCGGTCAACAACCGCACCTCGGGCGGCAAGATCATGGTGTACCCGACGCTGCCCGACCTGGGGTACGTCCGCGTGGCCGAGATGGCCTACAAGCTGCCGCACGTCGCCGCGAAGCTCAACGACGGCCTCTGGACCAAGGACGCGGAGGACGCGCTGCTCGGGCGTTGAGTGTCCTGACTGGCATGATCTACCGGTGACGACGACCACTGTGCTCCATCGACGCCGAACCCTGGCCCGATTCATCGGGGCCGGGTTCGGCCTGGGTGCGCTGCCCGTCGTGGCCCTCGACGCCTTCCCGGAGCTCCAGCCCACATCGCAGCTGGCGGCCGTGGCGGCCTGCGGCATCCCGTACGTGCCGATACCGCTGGCGGCGATGTGCGCAGGGATGGCCGTGGCCAGCGAGTCGCGGGCCTCAAGGGTGCTCTGGGCCGCAGCAGCCGGCGCAGTCCTCGTCGCCGGCGTCCGCCGGTTCACGGGCCAGAGGAGCGAGGTGCCGACGCCCAGCGAACGGACCCTCACGGTGATGTCCGCGAACGTCCTCTTCGGACGGGCCGACCCTCGCCGGCTCGCCGACCTCGCGAGCGGTGTGGACGTCGTGGCGATCCAGGAGAACACCCCGCTCTTCGACGACGCCCTGCATGCCGTCCTCGCTGCCGAGTTCCCGTACCAGCTGGGGACGAGCCAGGAGGATGCCGGCGGGACGATGCTCTGGTCGCGCACGCCCCTGGAGCACGTCGGCACCGGTGAGACCCGCTTCACCTCGATGGTCGCGACGACGACCGTGCGCGGCCTCCAGTGGACCGTCGCGAACGTGCACCCAGCCCCTCCGCAGATGGGCAGCAGGCGATGGTCGAGCGACGCGCAGCGCGTCCTGGACCTCGTCCGACCTCACCTGAGCGCCCGGCTCGTGATCGTCGGCGACTTCAACGCGATCGAGGAGCACCTGACGATGCGCCGTTTCGCCGCGGCTGGGCTCCGTAACGCCATGGGGGGCTGGAGGTCGGCCGGAGCACCGGCGTGGCAGCCCTCATGGCCCGCCATCCGGGTATGGGTCCCGCCGCTGATCCGCATCGACCACGCTCTTCACTCCGGTTCTGTGCAGGCCTGGCGCCCGCGCTACACGAGGGTCCGGGGCTCAGACCACAAGGCCCTCGTCGCCGTGTTCGGGGCGCTATGACAGGGCCGTCCACCAAGACGACAAGGCGCGACAGCAGGTCAGCAGGACGCCGGCCGCTGCGTACGGTCGGCGTCCTGGTGGCCCTCCTCGGCGGTTGCATGACCGTGCCTCCGGTGGCGCTCCTGTTGGTGCCGTCGATCCAGGCGATGAACCGGCCGTTCGCGTTCCTGACCTGCACGATCCCGTACATCTCGATCCCGCTCGTGATGCTCGGGCTCGGGCTGTTCCTGGCCCTCCCGCGGCGCCGCCGTCTCGTCGGCATCGGCCTGATCGTCGTGAGCCTGGTCGCCGCGAGCGCGCCGTGGTGGCGTCTGCCCATGGCTTCGACGCCGCGTCCGCCGGAGGACGCCCTACGGGTCCTCTCCCTGAACACCGAGTTCGGCCAGGCGGACCAGTCCACCGTCCTTCGGCTCGCAGAGTCGGCGGACATCCTGGCGTTCCAGGAGAACACTCCGGAGTTCGTCCAGTCCCTCGAGGACGAGAACCTCCTTCACGACTTCCCGTACCGGGTGGGAACCGAGGCGTACGAGTCGTACGGGACGATGATCTGGTCCAGGACCCCGATCACGCTCGCGGCCACCGGTGACACCCGGTACACCTCCCTCGTGGCTCTCACGACTGTGCGCGGCACGGCATGGACCGTGGCGACGTTGCATGCGGTGTCGCCCAAGGACGGCAGCGCCGTCTGGGAGCAGGACGCGGTGGCGATCGCCGATCTGGTGAAGCCGCACGTGGGGGAGCACCTCGTCGTCGTCGGCGACTTCAACGCGATCGACGAGCACCTGACGATGCGTCAGATCCGCGACGTGGGCCTCCAGGACTCGATGACCGGATGGCCGCTCGTGGCCGGGGACGGCTTCCAGAACAGCTGGCCGAACGACCCGCGCGTGCCCGAGCTCATCCGGATCGACCACGCGCTGCACTCCTCGACGGTCGAGGCGTGGCGGCCGCAGTACGTGACGGTGGCCGGTACAGACCATCGCGCGCTCGTCGCGACGTTCGCACCGGCCTGAGGTTGCAGTTCTGCAACCACCCCTACCATCCTGCGAGGTCCGCGCTTAGCCTCTGACACGTACCGAGTCCCTAGGAGCCCTCGATGCGGACGCTCTGGCAGGCACTGTCGGCCGTCGCCGACGCCCTAGGGCTCCGCGACGCGCCAGGGCCGATACGTCCAGCCCCGCGCCATCCGGACGAGCCGCCCATCGTGCTGGTGAAGGCCAAGGTCCGAGACGTACTGCGCAGGGGAGTGCCCGTCAACCGGCTGGAGCCGGGGCCGGCGACGCAGACGGCTCGCGTGGTGTTCGCCGACGGGTCGATCGCGCTCGTACGATCCGTGCCGCCAGGCCATCTCATGGAGGCAGCGGTCGCGTGCCTGCGGATGCGCGTCACGGCGCACCCCGCGGGCCCGTCGGACGACGGAGACATCGTGTTCACGTGGCGACGGGGTCAGGTCCTCGTCGAGCTCATTGGGCCTGACCAACCGGACTGAGCGCTTCAGGGGCTGCGCTGGGGCCGGCATTCCGACGGCGTCCGACGTAGACGACGCCGGTTGAGAACACGGCCAGACCCACCGCGATCCCCAGGATGTACGGAACCATGCCGGCGTAGCCGCCGATGACGTGCGGGTCGAGGAACGGGTACGGGTACCACCACGAAGCCCCCGTCACGGGGTTCGTCACGAGCGGGCCGCGCACGAGCGTGTAGACGATCCACAGCACCGGGAAGACCAGGATCCCGAGGACAGCGCGCCACGGAAGCCGAGGCGGCCGCGTACCGATGATCAGGTCGATCAGGAGGAACAGCGGCGCAACCACGTGCAGAACCTCGTTGGACCACACCACAGTGGTCCCCTGCGGCAGGGGGACGCCGCGCAGCAGCGTGTTGTAGACGACCCCCGTGACGATCATGTACGTCATCACCGACGCGTGCGCGAAGGACAAGGCGGTCGACGGCGACGTCGCGTCGCCCCGGTGGGTGAGGGCGACGACCCCGAGGATCACGAGCACGACCATCGAGAACGTGTTCGACAACACGGTGAAGAAGCTGAAGAAGTTGGCCGTCACCGTCCACTCGCCACCGCCGCGCTCCATCGCGTTGCTGATGGAGCGAGACAGCTGTGCCACGAGGGCGGCCGCGATGAGAACCGCGACGAGCAGGCGGACGATGCTCCAGCCGGTGGACCACCCAGGGGTCACTTTCATGGGCACAACCTAGTCAGCGCTTCAAAGTTCTCCACCAGGTCGTCAAACGTTCCGACTGAAAGTCGACCCCGCCCTTGCGTACCGGATTCCTTCGGTATAGCGTTTCAATGTCAGTAAACGAAAGTGAACCGAAACCAACCGAAGGCGGTGTGGGACGTGACCGTGGGCCGTGCGAGCCGCGAGACGTACATCCTCGACTTGTTGGCGAAGGATGGGTCCCTGTCGGTGTCCGCGTTGTCTCGTGACTTGGGCGTCTCCGAGGTCACGGTCCGGACGAACCTCCGCGACCTCGAGAGCAAGGGCCTGCTGACGCGCACGCATGGCGGGGCCCAACGCACTTCGGTGATCGACGTCCTGGACCGCCAGCGATCCCGCATCGACGAGAAGGACCGCATCGCGGCCGCGGCTGCCGATCTCGTCGTCGACGGCGACGCGATCATGATCGAGGCCGGGACGACCACCGCGTTGGTCGCGCGCTACCTCACCAACAAGCGAGGCGTGCAGATCGTCACGAACTCCACGCTCGTCTTCGCCTATGCCCGCCAGAACCCCCAGCTCAAGGTCATCCTCACCGGCGGCGAGTTCCACCACGAGTCGGAGTCGCTCGTCGGGCCCGTAGCCCTGCGGACGATCCACGACTTCAACGTACGGCTCGCGTTCGTGGGCACGGACGGGTTCACCTCTGTTCGCGGCATGACCACGCAGTTCCCGCAGGGCGCCGAGGTGCTGGCCGCCATGCGTGAGCGCGCCGAGGAGACCTGGTTGCTCGCGGACTCCTCGAAGTACGGCCGTGCGGGATTCGTCTCCGTCCTTCCTCTGTCCGGCCTCGCCGGCATCATCACCGACTCTGGCCTTGCTCCCGAGGCCGCTGAACAACTCACCGTCACCGTTCCGGACATCCGGATCGTCTGAGAGAGGTCCCATGGCCACCACAGTCGTCATGCCCGCGCTGGGCAACACCGTCGAGTCGTGCTTGGTCACGGCCTGGCACGTCAAGGTCGGTGACACCGTCGAGGCGAGCACCGTCCTGTGCGACATCGAGACGGACAAGTCGACGATGGACGTGCCGGCAGGTGTCGCCGGTACGGTCCTCGCGCTCCTCGTCGAGGAGGGCGACGACGTACCCGTCAAGAGCCCCATCGTCGTCATCGGTGCTCCTGGCGAGGTCGTCGACGCTCCCGCTGCCCCGGCGACNNCACCGCGGTGGAGGCGCCAGTCGCGACGGGCCAGGACAGTCCCGCGTCGCCTCGGGCGAAGGCCGCAGCCCACGCTGCCGGCATCTCCGTACAGGCGGCTGGAGCCGGCACAGGACCTCACGGTCGCATCATCGAGCGCGACGTACAGGCGGCTGTCGCCGCAGGTCCCGGCCTGACGGCCGGTGCCCGCGGCTCCGACGCGTACACGCCAGGTCAGACCGGCACCGGGATCGGCGGCCGCATCACGACCTCTGATCTCGCCGCCCCAGCAGCAGCGGCACCCATCGCGGCCCCGGCTCGGGCTCCGATCGCCACAGCGGCGGCCGGCACCGTCACCGAGACGCCGCTCAAGGGGATCCGCAAGCTCATCGCCGACCGGATGCGCGAGTCGCTGGCGGTCTCCGCCCAGCTCTCGTACGACATGTCGGCCCCGGCCGAGGCTCTGCTCGCGCTGCGCGCTCGCCTCAAGGCCACCGACCCGTCGCTCGGACTCAACGTGGTGACGATCGGCGACCTCATCGGTCTCGTGACCGCCAAGGTCGTCCGCAACCACCCGAACCTCAACGCCCACCTGGTCAACGGGGTGCTCCGGAGCTTCGGCGAGGTGCACCTCGGCATGGCCGTCGACACACCGCGCGGACTGATGGTCCCCACGATCCGGGGCGCCGCCGCCATGGGGCTTCGCGAGTTCGCGGCCACGACCAAGGACCTTGCGGCCCAGTGCCAGGACGGCAAGATCAGTCCCGACCTGCTCAGCGGCGCGACGTTCACGGTGTCGAACCTCGGCTCCTTCGGGATCACGAGCTTCACGCCGATCGTCAACCTGCCGCAGACGGGCATCCTCGGCATCAACGCGATCGTGCCCGCCGCGACGATCGCTCACGACGGCACCATCGGCGTCGAGCGTCGGATCTCGTTCTCGCTGACGGCCGACCACCAGGTCGTCGACGGCGCGGACGCGGCCCGGTTCCTGCGGGACCTCACCACCGCCATCGCGTCCGTCGACCTGTTCCTGATGGCCTGAGATGAGCGACTACGACGTCATCGTCATCGGAGGCGGTCCCGGCGGCTACATCGCCGCCGAGCGCCTCGGCCATGCTGGCAAGAAGGTGCTGCTCGCCGAGAAGGAGTTCGTCGGGGGCACCTGCCTGAACGTCGGCTGCATCCCGACGAAGAGCCTGCTGAACTCAGCCAAGCTCTACGAGCATGCGCTGCACTCGGAGCAGTACGGCGTCACCGCCGGCAGCGTCTCGTACGACTGGACCAAGGTGCAGTCGTGGAAGGACGAGGTCGTCAAGACCCTGGTCGGCGGAGTCACGCAGATGCTCAAGCGCCTCAAGGTCGAGATCGTCCCGGAGCTCGCGACGCTCGTCGCCCCTGGTGTCGTCGAGATCGGCGGGGTTCGCAAGACCGCCGACCATGTCATCATCGCCACCGGCTCCGTCCCGGTCATGCCCCCGATCCCGGGTGCCAGGGACAATGCGTTGGTCGTCGACTCGACGGGCCTGTTGGCTGTACCCGAGGTCCCGAAGCGTCTCGTCGTCATCGGCGGCGGCGTGATCGGCATCGAGTTCGCGAGCCTGTTCGCGGCGCTCGGCACGCAGGTCACGGTTGTCGAGATGATGCCCGAGATCCTGCCGTTCATGGATGCCGACCTCGCCAAGACCGCGCGTCAGTCGATGCCCGGCATCACGTTCCGGCTGAAGAGCAAGGTCGAGGCGATCGACTCAAGCACGGTCGTGTTCACGCCCGAAGGCGGAGCGCAGGAGCGCGTCGAGGGCGACCTCGTCCTCATGGCGGTCGGTCGGCGTTCGCTGGTCGACGGCTGGGGCGCCCGCGAGGCCGGTCTCGAGATCGACCGTCGCGGCATCGTCGTCGACGACCGGATGCGGACCAACCTCCCGAACGTCTGGGCGGTCGGTGACGTCACCGGACGAAGCCTGCTCGCTCACGCGGCCTACCGGATGGGCGAGATCGCGGTCGCGAACATCCTCGACGCCGAAGCCCATACCAAGGGTCAGGTCATGCGCTGGGACACCATCCCGTGGGCCGTCTACGCCATGCCGGAGTCGGCAGGTGTCGGCCTCACCGAGACCGAGGCCAAGCGCCGCGGACTCGATGTCGCGACCGTGACCGTACCGCTCGTGCTCAGCGGCCGGTTCGTCGCCGAGAACGGTCTGTCCAAGGCAGGGGCGGTCAAGCTGATCGCCGAGAAGGGCACCGGCCTCGTGAAGGGCATCCACATGCTCGGCACGTACGCGCCGGAGACGATCTGGGGCGCCGCAGTGGCGCTCGAGACCGAGCTCACCGTCAGCGACCTCCGTCAGGTGGTCTTCCCCCATCCCACAGTTTCCGAAGGTATTCGCGAAGCCCTCTGGGCCATTCGCGTCTAGTCACAAAGGACCACTACACATGCCCAAGTCCCTCACGGTCGACCCGGCCTCCGTCCGCGCCCGCGGATCGGTGACGGTCCCCGAGATCCCCATCAACGCCTACACGATGGACTTCGCCGCCGAGAAGAAGCGCTTCGGCGCCGACGGTCTCGTCGCGATGCTCCACGACATGCTGGCCATCCGCGAGTTCGAGACGATGCTCAACTCCATCAAGATCACCGGTGGGTGGCAGGGCATCGAGTACAACCACATGGGCCCGGCCCACCTCTCGATGGGCCAGGAGGCGGCGTCCGTCGGCCAGGCCGCNNGCCGCGCGCAAGCTCGACCCGAGCACGCTCAGCGGCATCATGTCGGGCTTCCTCGGCGGCGAGACCCTGCGTCACGCCGAGAAGGTCCCGCACGGCACCGAGGCTGAGCTGGCCGAGAACTTCATCCTGTTCGGCACGCTCGCCGAGATCTTCGCCCGCAAGACCGGCTTCAACCGGGGCATGGGCGGCT